>JABDAO010000004.1:0-66212 GCA_013289095.1 Bacteroidota bacterium
GTGGACGGATAGTTTTTCTAAGGATATGTTGTCGAGGGCGAGCATAGGACAGCGATGGGATAATGATTGTATTGGATTCAAGTTCGTGCCATCATGCACCCGGTTTCTTCTCCTCCCGTTTCCCCCGCATGTGGATCACCAATCCATTCAAAAAATTGCGCAACACCTGGTCGCCGCAGTTTTTATAATTGGGATGATCTTCCTGACGGAAGAAGGCGCTGAGTTCGGTTTTTGAAATTTTATAATCAACCAGCTCCAGGATTTTGATGATCTCGTCATCCCGCAGATGAAGGGCTACGCGTAATTTCTTGATGATGTCGTTGTTGGTCATGAAAGCAGATAAACAGATTAGGGAGCGGGTGTGGTATCAACCGGAGTCTTTGTCTTGGCCGGTCTTGCCTGTCCGAATACATATTGAACAGCCATGAGGATCACCTGGTTGTTTCCGTTGTTCCAGGTATAACGGAGTAAATATGCGGGTGGCTCATTGTGGTTGATTGCTGGAATGACGGAGTTTGAATAACGGATCGTAAACGAGATGTGAGGGGTGAAGTTGAACGCAATGCCGCCGAAGATGCTTACGTCGGTCGTGTTGATGGTCGAATTATTTATGGCAAGCCCATAACCGCCCTCATCGTATGACTTACCCACCAGACGGGCTGCCGAAACGCCGAAGATAGATTCCAGTCTGTCCATCGGTTTACGGCGTACGTTCATGTGCAATGTATGCTTCCATACAATGGGAACCTCTATATAATTCAAAGCCAGTTTAAAATAACCATTGTTGGCCGTATCTGGATCTTGTTGTGCGCCCTTGGTTATGTAGTTTATTTCTATCTGCAGGAAATTTTTTGAATTAAGACGCGTATTGACCAGCGCCCCTACACAAAACCCCAGTTTGCTGAAATCGCTGTCTTTATCGCGGGTGTCGGTTCCGGGAATGTCTGAAGCTACCGGGCCTATGGTAAATCCGGCCCTGAAGGTCTGGCCTTTGGCATCGTCCTGAGCATCAATCTGCAAGACATTCGAAAGGGAAGCAACCAGAAATAGAACGAGAAATGGTTTGTTTTTCATGCGGTTTGATGTGCGGTAAGCCGAAATATGCCCGGTATTGCCAAAATTACAGCAAAATAGCTGATTTAGCCAAAGAAATATTCCTTCCTCCTGCTGTTACTCCCCCCCAAATGGGGCGATCGTGAAGACGATCTACCCATTCTTTAGCATGTTTTGTCCTTTCTTAATTAAGAAAGCGCCATTCTTAATTAAGAATGCCCCTTTCCTGATGAAGTTTGTTTCGTTCGGATTCAAGATTTGTAGGTTCTTGATGAAGATTGATCCTTTCTTAATTAAGAAAGGACAGCTCATTAACAACATTGCAGCTTTCTTATTCACCCTCTATTCATTCTTAATCAAGCGTGGTGCGTTCTTCAGGAAGTGTGCTTCATTCGTCGTTCAGAATAGCTGGTTCTTAATTCTGAAAGGACCATTCGTAAAGCAGATCAACGCATTCCCAAGGTAGATTGGGCAGCTCTTCTTTTTTTTCAATTCCTCTTCGCAAAATTCTGGAAATCAATGCGAATTAACCGGTGAAGGATTTGATGTACCTCGATTGCAGACCCCGTGAATAGCTGATTTTTCAAATCGTTCTCCTTCAAAAGGGTGAACAGCGCCGTAGACGCCGAGGCATACTGCATTGATATCGCGATCGGGTGTATTTTGTACCTTGCAGCCGATTTTCAAACCAACTTGTTCCATGCACGCACTTCTGGCTCTTCATATTATTTTTATCGTGACCTGGTTTGCAGGGCTCTTCTATATTGTCCGTTTGTTTATCTATATGACAGAAACACAAAACCTTCAAGAACCTGACCGGAGCATCTTGCAAAAACAGTACAAGATCATGATGCGGAGGCTTTGGTTTGGCATTACCTGGCCATCGGCCATCGCAACATTTATATTTGGGCCCTGGCTCCTGTTTGGCTATTTCCCATTTTATCTGCGGGAATCGTTCTTTTTACTAAAGTTGTGTTTTGTGTTTGGGCTGGCCTTGTACCATATCCAGTGCCATGTCATTTTTAAGCAATTGAAGGCCGATGTATTCAAACATTCATCGATGTGGCTGAGGTTCTGGAATGAAGTGGCAAGCATTTTTCTGGTAGCCATTGTATTCATCATCGAACTGAAACAAAACAACAGCGGTATGTGGACTGCCCTGGGGTTGATTGTTTTTGCTACAGCGCTTTATCTGGGCGTGCAGCTTTATAAGAAGAGCAGGATGAAGGATATGGAAGAGGAGAAAAACAAAAACGTAAGCGGAGCAGACAAAGAGGGCAAAGCCTAGCGGGAGACAATCCATAATCAGCCCTCAATTCTCAGGTCTTTTTGCCAGAGGGTTGAGGGCTGTTTGCAACCGCCAGTAGTGATCGATACATTGTTTTGGGGGAAAGCAAGACCTATCTGATCAGCATCCACGCATCCTTGTTGGTGGTGCGGGCTTTGGCAAGGGCTTCGATCGCTTGTGCATAAGAGGCATAGCTGCCGTAACTCACATGGCGTAAAGAGCTGTTGGTTTTAAGGATGAAAGCATCAACGCCTTCGGTACGGAGTTTAGCTACGTAATGATCGGCGTTTTCGGGGATGGCAAAACAACCGCCTATGATGCTGTATTTTTCTCCCGTTGTTACATTTACGGTTTCGTTCTTTACTTTTTCGGAAACGGTTGTGGATACCGCCGTTGATTCAGCCGCGGCTTCCTGCTTTAATTTCACCACAACAGGGGTCGTGTCTTTTTTGGCTGCGGCAAGCGGCTGTGCATTCGAAGTATCGATGCCCGGAGCTATTGGTTGAATGGGTTGTGAAAGAAGCGGTTTGATAAGGGGTGCCGTGAAACTCTTTTCGGTATAAACGCTTTTTTCTTTGTTTGCAAAAGGGTTCAGATTGGCATAATTCACGCCTTTCAGCAGATCGGTCCTGAGGGGGATCCAGATACCGGTAAATATAACCGCCGCTGCAAGGGTAAGCACCACATACCGTTTTATGTTGAGTTTGCGTTTTACTTCGGCCGGAAGCACATCGCGGTCTTTCGGTTCTTTTTCCAGACGTGTCACAAAACCATCTCTTTTGATGGCTGGTGATTGAATGGAACAAAGACCAAATGAATCAAGCAGGTAATTAATGGCTGCATCGGGCTGGAACTGGATGTTCTTTTCGATGTCATGAAAAAGAATTCCGATATTGCTGAGAACGAGTTTCTTGCCTGTATATAGTGTTGAAGTGGAAGAAGCTGCAAATTCATTTATTTTTCCAAGAGCTTCCTGATAAGAAAGTTGTTGGGTAGCTACCAGATGGTTGGCAAGAAGCCCGTCGTTGTTTTTAAGATTTTTGTTGAAAACAATACTCCGGGAAGGAGGGGTAAATGTGTGTTGGGTAGGATGCACTTCTGCCGGACGATAATTGGTCACAAATCCCCCAAAACCGGGTATAATTACACACTCATGTGTAAACAATAATTCGCTGATTGACTGATCGAGATTCATCTCTGCAAATTTAGACAAAAATGCGTTTCGGGGTTTGATTTCTGGTTCTTTAATCTCACCTGTTCCCGGTTAACGCATCGATCAACTGGGGGGTGTGATTCGCTGTCTGATTCAGAATCAGGGAGTTCGGCGCTCAGCAGCCGCTTATGGGGGGGCATCCTCGAACAAACCCTCAACTCCCAATAACTTTGTTTTTCTCGCGTGGAAAAGCTACGTTTGCAAATAGCCTATGTCTCCTTTAAAACAACGCCGTCTTCAGTCTGTGCTCCTGGTCTTTGCGTTGTGCCTGTCGGGGTTGATCAGTATCAGTTTTGGTGTCCATTCCTCAGTCATCCTACACACCACTGTTCTGCCCGGAGAGGAAAAACCAACCGCAAAAACCATCGTTTCCAAACTGATTGCCTCGGCCGATGCATTGCGTGGGGCTGCATTCGACCTGAAAATACAGGAACGGACCGGTTCCAAATTCAGGAATTCGACCTCACATGTAAAGCTTCAACGGTTTCCTGAAAAGATCTACATTAAAATGGCGGGCCCGGAGCTGCTCTATGCAAAAGGCATGAACAACGACAAAGTGCTTGTAAACCCAGCCGGGTTTCCGTATGTCGATTTAAACCTCGACATCAACAGCACAACCCTTCATAAAGACCAGCATCATACCATGCATGACGTAGGTTTTGATTTCATGACGGAGATCATCAAAGACGCCCTGGTCCGTACAGGCCCCAAATTTGAAGAATATTTTAAATACGAGGGACTGGTGACCTGGAACAACCAGAGTTGCTATAAAATTACCATCACCGATGCAGCGTACAAGTTTACGAGTTACATTGCAAAAAAAGGCGAATCGCTTATTTCCATTGCCCGGAGAATGAAACTGAGTGAATATAAAATAGGCGAACTGAACAAACTGACCGAATACGATGCGTTGCTAAAACCCGGCAAAGTGCTTGTCATCCCTACCTCGTATGCACGCATGACCGAACTGCTGATCGACCCGGTCTCCTGGCTTCCGGTGAGCTCTAAGGTATTCGACAATGAAGGCCTTTTCGAAGCATACGAATACCTGAACCTGAAGATAAATCCTGACTTCGCCGCAAATGAATTTACGAAAGATTTTAAGGGCTACGGTTTTTGATCATTGCTTAAAGTCTGGGGCTCCTTATCCGCTTGTCAGAACCGAAGAAATTGTTTTTTAAACCTGTGCCGCCTGTTTGCCGTTTAGTGTCATACCGTAAAGAGCATGAAGCGATTTCTAAGTATTTTTTTTATGTTTTTTCCTTCTTTTATCCAGGTGCCGTTGCGCAGGTTATCTGGACAGAGGATCGGTAAAGGCTCCCGTATCAGGTTTGGCACACTCCTGATCGCACAAGAGGTAAATCTCGGTCAAGGAGTTTCTCTGGGCCCTTTTTGTTTGATCCGCGCAGAAAAGCTGACGCTGGCCGACTATAGCATGGTCAAAACACTCAGTCTTGTTTCAACCCGCATTGTCTCCTTCGGAAAGTACGTACACATCGCACCGCTCTCCATCATCCTGAGCGAATTCACCGAAAATTCCAGGATTGAAATCGGCGACCACAGCCGTGTATTTCCGTTCAGCTGGATGGACACCGGCGAAGGCATCAGCATCGGCAAACAAACAAGCGTGGGCACCCATACACTGATCTATTCGCATGGTACATGGCCCGACTATTTAAAGGGTGGGGCGGTGACATTCGGTCCTGTTGTGGTGGGTGATGAGGTGTATCTGGCTACCCGTATTACCATCCTGCCCAATGTGGTGATCGGCAACAACACCATCGTAGGCTCAAGCTCGTTTGTGAATAAATCGTTTCCGGATAATGTCATGATCGGCGGAACTCCGGCAAGGATCATCAAAGAAAATTTAGCCACCGCATTAGACCCGGCCCAGAAGCTTGCCAAGGCCAACGAAATTCTGTTGGGCTTTAAGAACTACATGGAATTTAAGTATAAGATCGCTGTTCAGGGCCAGCCCGGCCAGCTCCGCTTTGATACAGGTAAAATAATTATTGATGATGTCTCCACGTTACAGGCAGGCGATTTGTTGTTCCTGGTGAACACGCATCTGACCGCCGATCAGCTTAAAAATTTCAAAGAGCGAAAGATCTCCGTACTCGATCATCAGGAAAAACAGATCTGGCTTGGCGGAAAAGATCGCGGAGGACATCAGGTAGTTACAAATTTCATTTCCTTTATACGTCGGTACGGAGTACGTCTTTACATCAACAAATAGCCTTCCTTCAATTATTCACCCTATGAGCCTTATTTTAAGAGCAGATGTTGATAAGCCTTATGGCCACTCCAATCTCATCCGAAAAGTGAGCAGTAAATGGGTGGAGGAATTTTTTTCGATCCCGTTCTTCGGAAGCATCGGTTATCTGACCCACCAGATTCAATTCCTCGAATATTGTAATTCCATGCACATCGCCGGGTTTATGTATCACCGTACATGTACCGCACCGAATGCGGAAGTGTTTGAATTGCTAAGTTCGGGCGGGCACAAGCTGTGTTTCATGCCGAGAATACCCGGAGCCTGGAAACGTTTACGGCCGAGTTGAATTTGTTTAAGACCAAAGTTGCCCCGAACCCGGTTGAATCGTTTACCAAACATGGCTCTGGGGTGCTGAAACTCGGGCGGCATCATTATCCGGCCTATGAGCCTGAAAAATACAAACAATGGGCGGTCCAGACGGCTACCCGTTTCGATTTCGGGAATGGCATTGCAACCTGGGAAGCTGAGCTTTTTGCCGCCGACGGGTTCTATGCGAATATGTTTTGGATAGAACGTGATTACCGGGCCCCTGAATTTAATGAGCTTCAGCAAGCGCTTGATGCGGCAAAGAAAGCAGACGTGGTGGTGCTCATTCATCCCTGCAATTTTCACAGCTCAGCGATCGTGTCAGACAATTTCAAACAACTGGCTGAACTTGCTCAAGCGCAGGACGTAGCGTGGAAGGTCTATTAACGTTCCGCAAGGTGAACCTGGGGTGAAAAAACCAACAGGTATGCCTCCTGTGGCAAAACAGCTCTCTTCTGAACAAACCTTGTTCAGGATCTGAACAGAATACAGATCCCCACTCAGACTTCAGAACTTAACGCTTATCTGCAAGGCGTAGTTACGCATTGGCAAAACATCTGCCGGGCGGCTCGTTACTTCGCGGTTAAACATATTGTTGGTGATGAGCGATATTTTTGCCCGTTTGTTTAACTGGTACGAAATGCGGTTGTCGAAAACAATGTCGCCGTTTGGATATTCCTGCCTGTATTGTGCAATCCCGGGGAGTACACCGGCAAACTGAGGATTTACAAAGAACTTGTCGATGTTTACCATGAAGCTGTTGTAACGCATGCTTAGTCCAAAAGCAAACTTTTTGTAGGTGAATTCGATGTCGGCTTTTGCGATGTGCTGATAACGGTATTTCAGGATGTTTTTTGTGGATGAATTTACAAGGGTATCAACTTTGGGGTTAAAATTCAGGCTGATCGGGTCTATATAAGTATATCCAAACATTCCTCTGATCCCGACTTTCCCGATATGTCCTCCTCCTTCGAGCGAAACATCAACTCCGGTAATCTGCGTAGTGCCTACATCGTTTTGAGCCCTGAAGCCGGTCCCAAACAGGGGGTCTGTATTGGGGTTTCCCCATTGCCCGAAGGTAGGTTCAATCATATTCTGGTATAGCATCTGAAACCCGGCAACATCCAGAAAGCCGCGGATGCCGCCTATCTGAAAACCTTGTTTGATCCCGATCTCCGCGCTCGAACCGGTCTCGGGTTTGAGCCCGGCATTGGGATAGATTTCGAGACCGCTTTCATCGGCCCGGATGTATTTTTCGGCAACAGCCGGAAAACGATAACCCTGTCCGTAGGAAGCACGCAGATAGGTTGCTTTGAAGAGCTGATAGTTAAGACCAGCGCGCATCACCGGGTGGAAGGGTACCTTGCCAAGGGTGTCTTTGCCGTTATGGATGTAAAAAGCAGTCTGGCTGGTATCCATCTTATACGATTCAGCCCTGAAACCCAACGAAGCGGTAAGTCTTTTAAAGAATTTTTTATCGAATTGCATGTAGGCCGATTCGTTGGATGAATAATGATTGCCATACAGGGCCGAAACGATCTGCGAATAATTCATGGTTACCCCGGCCGTCATCGTCAATCCGTTCTCGAAATGTTTCTGATATTGATATTCGAAGTAATAAAGCCCGCCCATGGCCTTCTGATCGGTATTGTTTGTATTGAGGGTATAGAAGTAACGGGTATGGATGCTGTGTTTTGCGCCCTTCCTGGTGAAATAGGTGATATAGGGATCGATGTTGCACCGGATGTTGTCATACTGCTGTGCGGAGCCTCCTAACGGAACCAGGGCGCCTGCATTGCCGTTCGACCAGAGGATGAAATTTCCACCGCTCACATCCATATAATTCACATTGATGCCCGCGCTCAAACCTGTAATGCGTTTGAAGCGGTAGCGGGTATTGATATTGAAACGGTACCGTTTTTCGGGTGAATCCATGTCATAACCCTGGTTGTCGTATAGATTTCCTCCAATGGTGAGATCCAGTTGTTTGATTTGCTGGGAATGGAAAAAGTAGCAACCGTTGAATACAGGGTTTTGGTTGTTTTTCCACCAGGCCAGTTCCGGACGCGCCGGGTTATCATAGATGCCCGAATACATCACAATAGACGATTGGGGGGTAGCTGTAGGATACGCCGTTCGGATGTTGATGACCCCATCCAGGGCCGAGGAACCGAAAAGAGCAGAGGATGCGCCTTTGATGACTTCAACCTGTTGCAGGTTTTCGATCGGTAAAAAATTCCATTTGATGTCACCGGCATCGGCAGACAACATCGGGATATCATCCACGAGCAACAAAACCCTGCTGCCCCCTCCATACGAGTATCCGCTGCCTCCCCGGATATTTGCCTGACCATCGGTTACATTGACCCCGGGAACCTGGTCAATGATATTTTCCATCGAAGTGGTGTTCCTGCTTTCTACCAGTTGTGGGGTGATGACTTCCATCGAAACGGTAACATCTCCCAGTTTTTGTTCGAATTTTCCGGCCGATACAACAACCATATCGAGCGATCTGGAACTTGTTTCCATCGTAATATCGAGCCGTAGTGAATCACCAGTCTTCAATTCAATGGCACGGGTTACGGGGTTATATCCCAAAAGCTTAAATTCGAGGTTGTGTTTTCCTTCGGTGAGGCTGAGTGTATAGTTCCCATTTACATCGCTTATGCCCCCGGTTCTTGAATCGGCAATGATGGCTACACCCATGAGCCCATCGGAGGTTAGTTTGTCCTTGATTTTTCCTTTTACAACAATCTGGGCTTCAGCGAAGGAACAAACGAAAAACAGGGACAGGGATAAAATGATATTCTTCATGAAAAGAGTCCTTTTATTTTGTCAGGTTGAGTTTAACTTGGGCTAAAGTACAAACTAAAACAAATAAATGGATAAAACGTTTAGGATGGAAGAAGAATTAATATACAAAATTGCCCTGACGCTTATTCCAGGCATTGGCGATGTGTTGGGAAAGAAGTTGGTGGCCTATAGCGGAGGGGCTGAAGCAGTGTTCAAACAAAAGAAATCGGCCCTGCTAAAAATTCCGGGCATAGGCACTATTTTTGCGAATGCCGTGCTTCGGCAGCAGGTATTCGGACAGGCGGAGGCCGAAGTTTATTTTATGGAAAAGCATGGGATAAAACCGTTCTTCTATCTCGATGATGAGTATCCCTACAGGTTGAAGCAATGTGCAGACAGCCCGCTCATGCTTTATTTCAAAGGAGTGGCAGATCTCAATCCCCCGAAAATAATAGGCATAGTAGGCACGCGTAAACCAACACCCTTTGGTAAGGACCTTTGTACGGACCTGGTCGCGGCGCTTCAATCAGTCCAGGTCTGCGTTGTCAGCGGTCTGGCTTATGGCATAGACATCTGTGCGCATAAAACGTGTCTGAAACAGAAGCTCAGCACGGTTGGCGTACTGGCTCACGGACTGGATATGGTCTATCCTGCCCTGCACAAACCCATAGCGGATGAGATGATCCTGAATGGAGGATTATTGACCGATTATCCAAGCGCCACAAAACCCGAGAAGGAGAACTTTCCCAGACGTAACCGGATTGTAGCCGGGTTGTGTGATGCAATCATCGTCGTTGAATCGGCGGTGGAAGGAGGATCAATGATTACGGCTGAAATAGCGAACTCGTACAGCCGAGAGGTTTTTGCGTTTCCCGGGCGTCCGAATGAATTTCTCTCGGCAGGCTGTAACAGGCTCATCAAAGACAACAAGGCTGCACTGATCGAAAACGGGGCCGATCTGATACGGATGATGCGGTGGGAAGAGGATAAAAAGCCCAAGCCCGTTCAGCCTGAATTATTTATTGAGCTTAAACCGGAGGAAGAAAGCGTGGTAGCTGTCATGAAGGATAAAGGGAACATACACATCGATGAAATAAGCGCCCGGGCAGGCATGCCGGTTTACAAAATATCCAGCCTGCTCCTGAACCTCGAATTTGCCGGAATCCTCCAGTCTCTGCCCGGAAAGATGTACCGGCTCAACTGAGGAGAAGGCATTTCTCAAAGAAGCATAGTTTGATTAATTTCGCTCCCGGAATCACCCATTAAACTATTCATTATGTACGGCAAATTCAAAGCGCATTTACAGACAGAACTAAATACAATCGAAGAAAACGGTCTTTATAAACGTGAACGGATCATCACCACTGCCCAAGGCGCTGTAGTGAAGGTGAATACCGGCGAAGAAGTGCTTGTTTTTTGTGCAAACAATTATCTGGGTTTATCCTCCCACCCCAAGGTGGTGGAAGCAGCTCATCAAACACTGGATGAATATGGGTATGGCATGTCGTCGGTGAGGTTTATCTGCGGCACACAAACCATCCATAAAAAGCTGGAAGAAAAACTATCGGAGTTTCTAAAACAGGAAGATACGATCCTGTATGCAGCCTGTTTTGATGCCAACGGAGGGATTTTCGAACCCCTGCTGGGCGAAGAAGACGCCATCATTTCCGACGAACTCAACCATGCATCTATCATCGATGGGGTGCGTCTATGCAAGGCCCAGCGTTACCGCTATAAAAACAGCGATATGGCCGATCTCGAAGAACAGCTCATCAAAGCCCAGGCCCAGCGGTTCAGACTCATTGTCACCGATGGTGTTTTTTCAATGGATGGTTATGTGGCCCCGCTTAATAAAATCTGTGATCTGGCCGATAAATACAATGCCATGGTGATGGTTGATGAAAGCCATGCCAGCGGTTTTATCGGTAAGACCGGGAGGGGGGCCATCGAACTAAAAAACGTGATGCACCGCGTTGATATTATTACCGGTACCCTTGGTAAGGCGCTGGGTGGTGCAATGGGAGGGTTTACTTCGGGCAAGAAAGAAATTATTGATCTTCTGCGCCAGCGTTCAAGGCCTTATCTTTTCTCAAACTCCCTGGCCCCGCATATTGCAGGGGCATCTATCGCCGTACTTGATATGTTGAGCAGCAATACCGAGCTGCGCGACAAACTCGAAGAAAATGTGATTTACTTTAAAAAAGGGATCAAGGCTGCCGGGTTCGAAATCAAGGATGGCGATTCGGCCATCGTACCGGTGATGCTTTACGATGCAAAACTGTCGCAGCAATTTGCCAATAAACTGCTGGCCGAAGGAATATATGTGGTCGGTTTCTTTTATCCGGTGGTTCCTAAAGGCCAGGCAAGAATCAGGGTCCAGCTAAGCGCTGCACACGAACGGATACATCTTGATAAAGCCATAAAGGCCTTCGAAAAGGTAGGCCGCGAACTGGGTGTGATTTCCTGAGAACGGTTTGGCCAGGAATCTGCTTTTCAGAATCAACTAATTTTCTTTGCCTTGTGTCAAATTCTGTGAATCCTACTGCTCATGAGAAATGCCGATCGTTTTGAGAATGTGCTGATCGTTCTGTTTACATTAATCATCCTTACATTCCTGCTTTTTATTACCGGGGTCTTCCATTTCAAGGCTCCTGCCGGGCCCCCGGTTAAATACGGGTTCATCAACAGGCTCGGTAAACTTCAGACGGATATAGTTTACGACAGTGTAGGCGATTTTCACGGGGGATTTGCAACGGTAAAAAAGGGGGGACAAGTCTTTGTCATCGATACTGCAGGACGAAAGACCACCCTGAAACCCTTTTATTTCAAGGCCGTCAGCTTCGATATCCATCACCATATTTCCTCCACAACAACAACTGAATTTCAGGCCCTGAACCGTCCCTATCTGGCCCTGGGCAATGAAAAAGACGGGAAGACGCTCTTTCGGATTCTCCGCCAGATGCGTGGCAGCAAGAGCTCCGAAGGCAAACACGACTTCGATTTTGTGTACGCCTTTATCGACCGCCATGACCCCCGTTTTAAACCTGTTGTCTTTGAGGAGGCCTATCCGTTTTGCGACAGCATGGCCCTGGTAAGGGGCGCCTATGGAGTACGGCAGGGAAGGCCTTTCTCTGCACGCAGCTGGGGATATATCGGCCCCGATGGTCAATTCGTGGTCAGACCCATGTACTACGATGCACACAGCTACAGCGAAGGCCTTGCTGCCGTTGCTATCCTGATGATACCACATTGATCCGGACCACCCTCTCCCGATGTCATTTTACACCCGTTTCTTCCAGCCAACAGGCATTTCGCTTACATTTACGCCGATCCGATACTCGTATACGAAATGAAAATAAAAAATCACAACGCCGAACTCTTCATCGAAGCAAACCGGAAGCAATTTGTAGGCAAGGATCTTACCTCGTTTGAGACTTCCTACAAGATCAAAGATCTCGTTTTTCAGGAAGGCGAAGTCCTGGCCTTGCTTGCTCTGGCTGATAACCCGGAAACAGCCCTGATTTTGTATATGGACATAGACCGTGCTGCCGAACTCCTGGGAATGACCATTGACTGGAAGAAATTCGGGTTTAAAATCTAAGTCTTTAAAGAACCCTGACAATCTGTTTTCACCGCCTGTCCGGCAAGGGATATAATAAGGTTAAATCGTATCTTGCAGCGGGATAGAACAAGTGCGAGGTCCGAACCCCGGTCTTCATTTTTTGAATTAATGACAGCTCTATGAAAACACAGAAAAAAAAGACATCTGACAAATATGAGATGGTTGAACAAAACCTGACATCCTATGCCTACATTCCAGAAATGAAGGATGACGGTTCTGTGTTTGAAAAAAGGAAAATAACCAGTGCAACATTTTCGCCCGATAAAACCTTGCTGATCCTCAACGGAGGATCACCCGACAACATACCCTACACCATCGTATTGAAAAGCCTTCGGAAAATCTATTCCAGAATCGATAGGGAATTTGATAAGATTATTATTAACGGGTTTATAACTGTTGGCGAGGATTTCACCCTGTCAGACCGTTACAGACTTACAATCTACCTAAAAGGCTACCCGCAAAACAAGCATATCGGCGTCCATATCAAGAAAGCGCTGATGGAAGCTTCAGAACAGTTGAATTCCTGATAAACGCATCTTCTTCAAAACAATGAATCGGGCATCTGCTCCCGATGCCAGCGGTACCTGTCCCGCAAACGCACTCCATGCACGGTAAAATTACTCATCTCAACCATGCTTTGTCTGCATAAGACCGGGCACGGTCTGTCAATATCCCCACTTCATCGAATACCACAATTTGGTAATAATCTACAAACGCATTGGAGGGTTTTCTTTTTTACTATTGTGTCAGATTAGTCTTTCAGAAATCAGTTTCCTATAAACCAGGATTTTGCATGAGCCGTGTAACAGGCTAATGCAAAATGCGTTAAGCCTTGTGTGTGCCCCGATATCTATCGGGACGGTTATCCCGCTGGGTGCATGTGTTGTCAGCCTTTTGAGCAGGGCGGGATAAAAGTATCAGCTTTCATTTAGTGACGTGTTGTTTGTATTCAGTCGTGTAATCCAGGAAGAGCAAGCGTGGTCTGCATTTTTTACAGAACGAAAATGCAGTTTGAAAAGGGCAGGTTATAGTTAATAACGGTTGAAAATGTTGAGTATGGCACTGACTGAACAACGCAGAATAGAATTGGGAAGCACAGAAGACGTTGCTTTTCTGGATCTTCAACAGGAATATCAGCGTTTATTTCGCAACAACAAAGAACTGGTGGATGGCATTCATTATGCCAAACTTATTCAACAAGGCATCCTTCCACAAGACCGGCATCTGAAACGGCTTTTTGACGATTACTTTGTGATTTACAAACCCCAGAATATCATCGGTGGAGATCTCTATTGGGTGGGTCAGAAGGGGAACCTGAAAATATTTGCCGTGGCCGATTGTACGGGTCATGGCGTAAGCGGGGCCCTGCTTTCGGTGCTTGCCCTCTCCTTTCTGAACTATGTGATCCTGGGCAAAGAATTTACCGAAGTGCATGAAGTGCTCGAAGAGCTCGACAAGAAATGGATCGAAACCTTTCACCAGGGTGTGGAGTTTGGGTTCGACAACGATTGGATGGAAATAGGTCTTTGTTCATTTAATACCGAAACACGCGAACTTCAGTTTGCCGGGGCTTTTAATAAAGTTACCTGTATCACCGGTACAGAGGTGGTAAATATGTACGGAAGCCGATATCCGATAGGAGGCTGGCAGCTTGAAAAGATGCGTACGTTTCAAAATCATTCGATGGCGCTTCCCCCTGATACCATGGTATATCTGAGCAGCGATGGGTTTAAAGACCAGTTTGGTTTTACCCAGCGTAAACGGTTCGGCTCCAAACGGCTCACCGAACTTATCTTGTCGGGAGCATCCTTGTCTGTTTCAGAACAGAAAAAGAGAATGGAATCAGCCTTTGAAAATTGGAAAGGCAAGGAAACCCAGACAGATGATGTCTGTATGCTGGGTATAAAACTCTGATCCCCCTTGCTGATTTGTTGCCAAGGGGGCTTTTTAACCCGCATAAGGCATTTGCGCACAAGCCATCTGATGCACACGCTGGGATGATCTGAAAATCCCTGAAATAGAGGGTTCCTGATTTGTCACATGCATCGATGAAACAGTGGGCTATGAAAACGGGCTGTTGGTCTGTTGCAGGTTCGGGTTGATACTTGTAAAAGACAGGCCACGTCTAAATAATGAAAATAGTTCTTGCTTTTCTAATTTCTTTATCCTATACTTGTATTATCAATTAGGAAAAGAAGCGAATATCCTACAAGAGTCCTGAACCTTCAGGACAATCCGAAGCCGCTTCAAGCATGTTGTCACTCACAACTTTTAAACGCTTGAAGCCATGTTTCAAAACAAAATCACACAAACCTTAGGAGTTATTTATTCGGCAGTGCGTAACCTGGTGTTTACACCGGTCTTACAACGTATCTCTATTGTTAACTCGCCGATAAATGTGGATTGTTCCTGGAACTAAACAACCATTTCGGCGTACAAGATTACCGAACAAGATTTAGTGAAGCTTAATTTTTACCGGTCGATGAAATGACTGCAGACCATTTCAGCCGATCATCCCGTTTGTTATTGCACGCATACCTCTTTCAAAAGTCAACGTACGAGTACCCATCAGCCAGGCTGAGTGAACGGAAAAAAAACGTGAACCCCGCCCAGGGCCATACGCATGCCAAAACTGAAAATCACAACAACGTTTGCGCACCACAAACGAAACGAACAAAACCAGAAAAACGCCACAAACACACACACACCGATGAACAAAGAAATGATTACCCTTGGATCAAAAAAAGCGCTTACACTTATAGCCATGGCCGGAACACTCGGTCTGTTTTCGCAGCATGCCCTGGCTCAAGCAGCCACACAACAAACAAAGCCGGTTCAAACAGAACAGGTAAAAGATAAGGATGAGGACGGGGAAGAAGAGGCAGAACGCGATGGAAGGGCCATAAACTGCGGAGGCACCGAACGCTGGGCTCAAAAGACCCTCACCGATGCCGCCGAGAACACCATTAATTTTACTCCTGTTTTGCAAACCGTGCAGCAGCTTGCCGGTTTGACCACACCAACGCCTTCTACCACGATGCTCAGAACGGCGCCAGTGGAGACTACTACGTATATTACGCATTGCACAATCACCGAAAAACGGGCAGAGACAGACAACGATTATCACCTGGTATTAACAGACGGTGGTGCAAATACCATTATCGGCGAAATACCCGACCCCACCTGCGCCACCGCAGCATCATCGCCTTATGTGAACCAGTTTATTGCTGCCCGTAATTTTATTGATGCACACATTGCCAGCGGAAATGTACTAAGCGTAAATATCGGCGCGGTGGTCATTACCGGCGTAGGTTTTGTTGATCCGCCGCATGGTCAGACCGGTGTTGCACCAAACAACTTTGAACTGCACCCCATCATCAACATTGTATTCGAAACAGCAACCGGAATAGAAGATCTGTCTAAAACCCTCAATGTAACCGTTGGCCCCAACCCTATGACCACTTCCATGGTCTTTAAAGCCACCTCCACACTCGGCAACCTCGGAACATGTTCACTGGCGCTGTACGACATGCTTGGCGAAATCGTAAAAGAAGTGCCTGTTCCGGTAATGGGCAATAACACCATTGAGTATACCCTGGTGAAAGACGACCTGAAAGCAGGCATCTATCTCTACCGCTTGAAAAACAACGGAGCCCCGCTCTACGAAGGAAAAATAGTAGTTCAGTAAACTACATCTTACAACGTGCATTGGTTGTGTGTTGTCCAATGTGCGTTTTGTGCAATCCCCGGGAGACAGAGGTCAAGGACCTGTCGGCCCGGGGATTTTTTTTGTCCTTCCCCACGACTCACCCCCCGGCCCCCTCTCTGCAAGCAGAGAGGGGGAGAAAAAAAGCTGGACAAAACGATGGGTGTTTTGTTCAAATGAATTCAGTTGAATTCATTTGAATAATTCAACACAAAGGCTCCCCCTCTCTGCTTGCAGAGAGGGGGCCGGCTGCCTTCGCTTGAACGTACTTCCCTTCGGGCTTCGGCAGCTAAAAGGGGGGTGAGTCGTGGGGTGGGTGCTACAGCACATACGAGTGTGCAATCTGCCCAATCTGTATTTCGCCCCCGCGTATGGTGCGCATCACTTTTCCATAGTAAAGTGTTCCCGATATCAGACCGGTAATGGTGACGCGGCAAACATCCGATTTCATGGCCAGTTTAAAATTCACACCGTCGGTGCTTAGCCAGTAATCATGCCCGGTCTGACGGGGCCCTGCTTTTACGGTTATTTCCAGTTCGCCCGGGTGTTTGCCGGGTTTCATGTTCATGGCGGGTTTTTCAAACACACCGTCGCTCTTCACCTCCATTCCCGCCAGGTGTATGGTAGCTACTGCTGTCTTAGGGTTCAGGTTCGCCAGATTTTCGACATACATAGCCAGCACTTTGAGCGCTGCCATGAGGTCTCTTTTCGCGATTTTCGCAAGATCAGTAGCGGCGCCTATGGCTTTTCGTGAAGCCGTTTCAGCGCTCAGGACTGCGTCGATGAGTGCAGAAATGGCTGCCAGGGTTGGGGTAGGGTTTGTAAAGGTGGTGGCATTGGTGGTCATGCACGTCACATAATGTTTCGCATCGCTCGCCACCTGCAGCGTCGATTTGTTGTGAAGTTTGAGTACTACAAGGGCTCTTTTTACCTTTTCCTGAAGAGCAAGCAGAATAAGTGCGGGAACGATGTTCTTGGCTTTTTCATGTTTTTTGTTTTTAGCTGTGAATTGATGCTGATGCTTGTACCGGCTGCGGTTGATAGTGCCGGGTAATTTATTGCATTTCAGAGATTTGCAGGCTATTTCGCATGCCATCCCGAGCAAAATGACCTGTTGAAAGTGCCTGGAGGGTCTTTACGGGTTGCTATCTCCCCTTTACGGGTTGCTATCTCCCATCTACGGGTTGCTATCTCCCCTTTACGTGTTGCTATCACCTAGATACGGGTTGCTATCCCCCATACACGGGTTGCTATCACCCAGATACGGGTTGCTATCACCCCTCTACGGGTTGCTATCACCCAGATACGGATAGCTATCACCCATATACAGATTGCTATCACCCAGATACGGATAGCTATCACCCATATACAGATTGCTATCACCCAGATACGGGTAGCTATCACCCAGATACAGTTAGCTTTCACCCATATACAGATTGCTATCATCCAGATGCGGATTGCTATCACCCATATACAGATTGCTATCATCCAGATGCGGGTTGCTGTACCTCATGTAGCTATAGAGATAACCCGCCTGGTAGCCCGTGTGCACAGATTGCCAAGAGGGGCGGTTCCGCAGTTTCCAGATTCCGGCTTGCCGGGCTTGGTGGAATGCTGTCTTTTTTCAATGAACGATTGTATAGTATGCAAAAAACGCTATTCAATGTTTATATTAACTGTAAAAATCGGAAAATATCGTATAGGAGATAAACTATTTAGCTTATTTGTGAATAATTTGGGGTCAACGTCATTTTCCGGGGAGTAACCTGTTTTATCACGCATGCTGCATTCGTAGCAGGCTTTCGTGCTCAAAAGGCCAGCAGCTCAACGAACCCGCGGGATAAGCCATCCCGATGACTATCGGGACACACACAAAGCTTAACGCACGTTGCATTAGCCTGTTACACGGCTTTTCCAAAATCCCGGTTTATAGCATAGACTTTCGATAAAAAACGTTTGATATTCCTCATTCCGGTACGAAACGTTCGGAAATCTGTCAGAACAGGAATGGAACCTTAGGGAATGTATCAGGAACATTTAAAGGCATCTTACAACTTTGACAAGGCATCTCGTAGCCTTTGAAAGACATCTTACAACCTTGCAAAGGCATCACGCAGCCTTGATAAGGAACCAGAGGGAAAGTATCAGGAACCTCGGGGAACATGTCGGGAAGCTTAGGGAACATGTCGGGAAACTAAGGGAACATGTCGGGAAGCTTAGTAAACATGTCGGGAATCTTGGGGAACATGTCGGGAAGCATAGTAAACATGTCGGGATCCTCGGGGAACATGTCGGGAAACTAAGGAAACATGTCGGGAAGCTTAGTAAACGTGTCGGGAAGCTTAGCAAACATGTCGGGAAGCTTAGTAAACGTGTCGGGAAACTTGGGGAACATGTCGGGAAGCTTAGTAAACATGTCGGGAAACTTGGGGAACATGTCGGGAAGCTTAGTAAACATGTCGGGAAGCTTGGGGAACATGTCGGGAAGCTTAGTAAACGTGTCGGGAAGCTTGGGGAACATGTCGGGAAGCTTAGTAAACATGTCGGGAACCTTGGGGAACATGTCGGGAACCTTCGGGAATGTGTCGGGAACCCCGGGGGAACGTGTTTCTGGCTGGACCAACATGCAGCAGTCATTCGATCTCTGCCCCCCAGCTTTTGACATTGACCCATAATTTGAAGGTGAATTTTGGGGAGAGCAATCTGATTTTCTTGAACGGTTGGGAAAATAAGTGTGTGGGAAAACTGATTTACTGAGGGAAGACGGGTGGGGGCGGGAGCCAATAACCCCATGATTTAGTACTACCGTGTATCCCTGTTTTTTTGTGACAATCAAAACCCGGGACATCGCGCCCGGCTGGAGCGCAACGGTTGTTTGGATGGTGTTTCTACAGACATTACGCCCCTCCGCGGCGTTAAGATGTAGCCCCAGGGGGCGGAATGTTTGCAGAAAAGAGTAGAATAGAATCGTTGCGCTCCGGCGGAGCGCGAGGTATGGACCTGGGTGGAACAGGAATGCGCCTGTTGTTAATAACACTCCTTATTTCTTGATCTCCACCGGCAAGCCCTGCTTTTTCCAATCATTAAAACCCTTCTCGAGATTTATCACCTTTTTGAAACCGTGTTCTTTCAGATAGGTCGAAGCATCGCCGCTGCGGCCTCCTCCGGCGCAATACACATAGGTGGGTTTGTCTTTGTTGAGTTTGGCAAACTCTTTTTCGTAGCTTTTGTCGGTATAATCAATCATCACCGAGCCTTTGATGAATCCTTTTTCGATTTCGCCGGGTGTACGCAAATCGATGAGGATGCCGTCTTTCTTTTCGAGAAGTTCATTGAATTTTTTTGCATCTACATTCTCGATCACCGGTGTGTCTGTGGCTTTTTGTGCAAGGACAGAGACAGAGGAGAACAGAAAAATTGCGAGCAGGGAACGCATTGCGTGTTTCATGATTTTTTTTTAATTGATGTTACTTGAGGGCATCTACTAACCCCGTTTTCTTGCCCTCTCCCTGCCCTCTCCCAAGGAGAGGGCAGGTTTGGATGGGGTTATCAGAGATGCCCTTGATTTGGTTTGGATTTACCACGGAGACACAGCGGGCACGGAGAATCGCGGAGACCATTACCTGACAGCGCTGTGTTGAATGCAAAGAACTTCCTTCACGCCTCCACCTTGGTAGCCTCCGTAGGCGCCCCGGCTTCTTTGATCTTTGCCATCCCTCCCGATACATTCCTGATATTGGTGATGCCATGCAGTTTGAGTATGGAAGAAGCAATCATCGAACGGTATCCGCCTGCGCAATGGATGAGGTATTTTTTGTTGGGTTCAAAAAACCGGATCTGGGCTTCGAGGTCGGAAAGGGGAATAAGCTTGGCCCCCTTTACATGGCAGGTATCATATTCGCCCGCTTTTCTGACATCGATCACCGTTTCGTTCTTGTTGCCCATGAGCGAACAAAAGACCTGTGGGGTAACCGAGTCGATTGTTTCTAAACCATTGCCGGCCTTGGTCCAGGCCTTGATGCCCCCATCCAGATAACCCAAAATATTTTCATACCCAACCCTGGCCAGACGCAGGATTGTTTCTTTTTCTTTTCCGGCATCGGCCACAATAACCAAGGGGCTGTTGATATCGATGAGTGTGCCTACCCATACGGCAAAGGTACCTTCCAGGCCAATGTTGATGGAATGATGGATAAAACCTTTCTCGAATGCAGCTGCCTCGCGGGTATCGAGTATTTTGGCGCCTTGTTCCATCTCCAGTTCCAGATCGTGGGGGGAGAGGGGTTTCATGTTTTTTTGCATCACACTGTCGAGTGCATCGTAACCATTTTTGTTGATGGCTGCATCGTTGAAGAAATAGGGAGGAGGTGTATTCAACCCCGTGGTGAGGATGCTTATAAATGCCTCCCGGCTCATGTTGCCAAGGGCATAATTTGTTTTGCGCTGCTCGCCTATAGTCGACCAGGTTTCCTTGCCAATGTTTTTCCCGCAGGCAGAACCGGGGCCATGTGCCGGGTAAACCAGGGTTTTATCGTTTAACGGAAGGATGTGTTTTCGCAATGAATCGTACATCATCCCTGCCAGTTCTTCCTTGCTCATCGTGCCATCGAGCAGGTCTGGACGGCCCACATCGCCTACAAAAAGCGTATCGCCCGTGAACACACAATACTCATTGCCTTGCTCATCAAGCAGCAGATAACAGGTTGATTCGGGTGTATGCCCGGGTGTATGCAGCACCCGGATGCTGATTTTTCCGATGGTCAGGACTTCGCCATCGGTGGCATGATGTACCTTGTAAGCCGTATTGGCATGAGGCCCGAACACGATTTCAGCCCCGGTTTCGCGGGCCAGGTCAAGATGACCGGATACAAAATCGGCATGGAAATGGGTTTCGAATACATATTTTATTTTTACGCCGCGTTCTTTTGCCTTGAGCACATAGGGGTTTGTTTCGCGTATCGGGTCTATAATGGCTGCTTCACCGTCGGACTCAATATAGTAAGCCGCTTCGGCAAGGCAATTGGTATACATTTGTTCTATATGCATGGATGATTCTGTTTTGTTTGATTTAAGTTTTGTATCATCAACTTTACTAAATGTCATCTTTACCCGGATGTTTGTAAAGATAACCACGCAGACACGAAAGACACGAAGAATAGTTTTGAGCCACCTCCGTGTTTCTGAGTGCCCTTTGTGTCTCATCGTGGTTACCTTCAGCACAAAGCTATACCCTTTTGATGGATACCGCCCGGTTAAAAGAGTTTGGCAACCTGTTGCGAAATAATAAATCCTCCGATCAACAAAATAAACCAACCGAATGCCGGTTTGAGCGATGCTCCCGAAATGAAACGGCTCAGGTACATCCCTCCAAAGATACCGCTAACCGACAAGCTGGTAAACAGCAGCAAAAAAGGCCAGTCGATGGTTCCGCCCTTTTGAAGATCGCCAAAAAAGCCTACCCCCGAATTGATCGAGATGATAAGCAGCGAACTGCCTATGGCCTCCTTCATGGGCAGACGGGCAAGCACCACCAGGGCGGGGATAATCAAAAAACCTCCTCCCGCGCCTACCAGACCCGCCAGAAACCCTACACAGATGCCAGCCAATACCATCTGTAGTGATGGATAGGCATCGGTTGCACGTCTTCTGGCCTGTTCTTCATCATTCAATTGTAAAGGCCTGATCATCGAAATAGATGCTGCCAGCATAAGGATTGCAAAAACAACCAGCAGAAAAACGTCCTTGCTCAATGAAAAACTCCCGAAGAGATGAAGTGTGGTTGGGATGGCAGGCGAGAGCCAGGTGCGTGTAAAATAGACAGCTAAAAGCGAAGGAATGCCAAACGTAAGAATGGATTGGAAACAGATCAGTTTTTTGGAAAGATAGGTCAGCGCCCCGACGAAGGAAGAAACACCAACGATAAACAACGAATCGGGAACAGCCCGGGTAGGTACGATGTGAAAGAGGTACACAAGCACCGGCACTGCCAGGGCCGATCCTCCTCCGCCGATAAGACCAAGACTGATGCCGATAAGAATGGCTGCGGTATATCCTATCATTTCCATCATCGGGGTGCACACGTTTTAAGACAATCCAGGATTACGGAAAGACACGGATGTTTGAGCGAATAGACCGAATTCTTTCCTTCCCGCTCGCACACCAGCACATTCTTTATACGGAGGATGGAAAGCTGTTGTGAAACAACGGCCTGTTCGAGTTTGAGCGATTCCTGTATCTGGCTGACTGTACAGCTCTTTTTTTCGCTGATCAAACACACAATGCCAAGACGCATCGGGTGCCCCAGGGCTTTGAGCATTTCGGCCGAATAGGCTGTCTGGACCGGATGTTCGAAGGGCATTAACATTTCTGGTGATATGGGCCTCAAAGATATCTACTTTATTATATATATTAAAATTAATATGTATGTCGTATCCCCGCGATATTTTGCAAATTAGCGATCAGAAATTCAACCCGCATTGAACGTGAACACCCAAGCCAGCATGAAATGGAAGAACATCTAATGGGCAACACCTGTCTTTCGTTCCCCCGGCTCGAAACCGAGCGTCTGGTGTTACGGTTGATTGTGATGGCCGACCGGGAGGCTATTTATACATTGTACAACGACGAGGCCGTGATGCAATACCGGGGCACAGATCTGTTTGCAGCAAGGACTCAGGCCGACTCGCTGATCCGTGGTTTTGAGGAAGCCAGACAACAAAAAACAGGGTTGCGCTGGGCCCTTGTTTTCAAAGGAAAGGAAGAAGAGCTCCTGGGTACCGCAGGGCTGAATAAAATAGACTGGAGACATTTCAGGGGAGAAATCGGGTATGAGCTCTCGCCCGCCCATTGGAACAAAGGATTGATGACCGAAGCGCTCCGTGCCATCACCAACTATTCTTTTAAAAACCTGGGGTTGCATACGCTCGAAGCAAATATTGCTCCTGCAAATCTCGCTTCAGAACGAGTCCTGCAAAAATTGCAGTTTGTAAAAGAAGCCCATTTCAGGGAAAATTGGTACTACAAAGGCTGGTGGGATTCGGTGATTTATACCCTGCACTCCAATCAGAACCGTTAGTTTGAACCTCCTGCCACAGGGGCTGCTTTGTGGCCAGCTTCACGAAACCGCATACTCACAAACAACTCGTGCGAGCCGGTGCTGTAATTCTGAATATCGGTAATCGCATAATCATAGGCATACCCAATGGTGATATTGTCCTGATAGGTATAACCGATAAGCGCCACGATTGCATCGAGGTTACGGTAAGCGGCCCCTATCCAGATTTTTTTACGATAGATCAATCTCGCGCCTAGATCGAATTGTACCGGTGAAGGATCCACATACCGGGCAATCAGGGTTGGTTGAATGGCCCAGAGATCGTTGATGTCATATTTGTAGCCGGCCATGAGTGTATAGTGGCGGGTGATTACGCTCGGAGTGCTGGCCATGTAATCAAAGAACTTCAGTTTATTCTCCACCATCTCCGGACATGAAAATCCGGCATACCATTTATCTCCGCTGTAAGCATAGACCCCGGCGCCGAATTCGGGCATCATCACACTTTGCAAACCATTGCTCAGGACATTGTCATTCGGGTCGTGGAGTATTATTTTAGAACCATCCACCATATATTGTAACAACCCGCCCTGTATCCCGGCAGCCAATCTGATCTTTTTGGTGAGGTTGATATGATAGGCGTAGGATAGATAACAGCCTGTACGGCGTGTGGGCCCATCGATATCGGTAAACACCTGTCCGCCAAAACCCATATTCGGGTTACTGAGTTGTCCGTTCACACTCAAGACATAGGTGCGGGGTGCATCGGTAATTCCGAACCATTGATAGCGGTTGATGGATGAAGCCTCCACGTAAGGATTCTTTCCTGCTATCGCGCAGTTCTCCACATAATCATTCAGCATATACTGACTGAAATGGGGCAATTGTTGTGCAATCAGTGGCTTTAAGGCAATGAGAGCGAAAAAGGCCAGTAGGAATTTTTTCATCTTTATCGCATTATGGTTATGGAACCTGAATATTTTGTTGTGTACAGCGGATCATGCAGATCTACCAGATAGTAGTAGGTGCCTACAGGCAGGGGTTTGCCTTTATAGGTTCCGTCGAAGTCATTCTGGTAATCTTTTTCCTGGAAGAGGAGCTCGCCCCAACGGTTAAATACCTCTACCACATTGTTCGGGAATTTGTGGATATTGTCGATCACCCACAGATCATTGACCCCATCGCCATTGGGTGTAATACCGTTGGCAAAGATAATTTCGGGAAGCACGGTAACAACAACCGTATCGCTCGATTTACAACCGTTTGCATCTGTCACGGTTACGGTATAAATTGTTGTCGTGATCGGGTTTACGGTCGGGTTAGAATTGGATGAATCGTTTACACTGGCCGATGGCGACCAGTGGAACAGAACACCGTCAGCACAGGTAGGGCTGCCGCCAATGGTGATGTCTGCATTGGTAAGGATGGTCTGTGGAGGGCCAGCGCTTACTACAGGCGGAGGATTTGAAGTTACAACCACCACTGCGGAGTCTGTACATCCCGAATTTCCGATAATCAGTTCGTAGGTTGTAGCTCCGGCGGGAGGTGTAACATGGGTCTTCTGTGTGGTATCACCAACCAGTACAAACCCCGGCATCTGGTACCAATGGTAGGACAGTGCGTTGGTGCTCAGAGAGCCATCCAGAAGCAACGAACCCTGGATACAGAATGGCATATTGGGTCCGGCATTGGCATTTAGGGAGATGATCGGTTTGAGGGTGTCGAGAATATGCTGCACACAACCGTTTGCATCGGTCACGGTAAGCGCATAGTCTCCACCCATCCTGCTGGTGAGGTTCATACTGGCCGATATAAATGCACCCGAGCCGGTCCAGTTAAACGTATAGGGGGTTGTTCCGCCCAGCGGAGTGATTGTGATACTTCCGCCCGGAGCATTGTCGCAAGGCGGTTCGACCAGCGAAGAAGTAAATGCAAGCGACGAGGGTTGGATAATACTCACAATCAGGCTGTCGGCGCAGGCATGGTTGTCTTTCAGCTGGAGCGTATACGAACCGGCGCAAAGCAACGAATCTGTTCCCGATACATTGATTCCAGGGCTCCAGGAATAGGTATAAGGAGCTGTTCCTCCCGAAGGAACGGAAACGATCTTTCCGTTACAGGTTGCGTTACAGAGGATATTGGTAACCTGAGGGGAGCTGAAGGAAAGCTGTTGAGGCTGTGTGATCACAAAACCGGTTGAATTTGCACAGCCGATGGCATCTGTTACCTGCACGACATAGCTTCCGGCACAAAGCCCTGTGCCGCCTGATGTAGCCTGACCAGCACCCGGAGCAGGTGTCCAGGAGTAGGTGTAAGCAGGATGGCCTCCGGCAACAATCACCGTATCCTTGCCTCCACAGAGGTTGTTACAGGAAATATTTGTAGAAAGGTTGCGTATCACCGGGCCGTTCGACGTGTTGATGACGATCACGAAGATATGCGAACAGCCTGTGGCATCGGTTATCATAACAGAGTCAAGACCTTTACAAAGGGCGGTTTGAGAAGCCGTTGGAGGCAATCCACCCGACCAGGAATAGGTGTAAGGTGCAGTACCCCCGCTGGGGTTTAACGTGATCGAACCATTACAAAGACCGCAGGTGGAAGGTACAACAAGCTGATTGGTGATGTAATTGCCCGGCTGGGTGATCGAAACCGAATCGGTACGTATACATCCGTGGGCATCACTCACTTCGAGGAAGTATTGCCCGGCGCATTGTCCGGAAAGGCTGTTTGTGTTTTGCCCTCCGGGCGTCCAGCTGAAGGTATAGGGTGGAGTTCCTGCGCTCGGTGTGGCAGTAACGGCCCCGTTGCAAGTGCCAAAACAGGAGATATTTGTCAGAGCCATTGCCGACGGGCCGGGCCCGTTGATATTGCTCAATGGCATGTTGAATGAATAATTACAGCCTGCCGCATCCGACACACTGACTGAATAAACACCGGCGCATAGACTTGTAGCCAAAGCCGTGGTCGACCCTGTGCTCCACTGATAGGTGTACAGACCGGTACCTCCTGTGGCTGTGATGGTAGCGCTGCCATTGCAGATTCCGCAGGCAGGGCTTACAATTACAGATTGCTCTGTTATGGCAGCAGGCGCAACGAGTGTAACTGCCGGTTTGATATTGCAACCGTTTGCATCCAGCACATTGACAGAATACGTACCAGCACATAAATTGGTAGCGGTAGAATCTGATTGCCCAAGCGGATCTGTCCACTGATAGGTATACGGTGCGGTTCCCGTGCTCATCGTAATGGTAGCTGCGCCGGCACAGGTATTGTTGCAAGGCGGGTTCAGCTGGGTCATATTCCCCTGGAAAATAGTTGACGGAACAAACGAGTTGACAAAGGATGAGTCGCATCCATTGGCATCTGTTAGTAACAACGTATAACTACCCGCGCAAAGATTATTGTCGAGCGCTGTGGCAGAACCTCCTGTCCAGGAATAGGTATAGGCCCCGGTGCCTCCGGTTGGATTGGCCAGAACAGAACCGTTACAAAGACCGGTACAGGTTGATTGGGTTACGGTTGGGTGTTCGAGTAACTGGCCTGGGGATGCGATATGGAATATTTGGTTGTAGATACAATGATGGGCATCTGTTACCGTGAGTACATATCCCCCGGCACATAAATTTGTCAGGTTTGATGCTGTACTGCCCAGGCTATTGTTGAGCGAATCTGTCCAGGCATAGGTATAGAGGGGTGTGCCCCCTACAACCACGGTAAGATTTGCAGTGGCATTACACGTTTGGAAACAGGTTGGTTCGGTGGTTGTGATCGTGTCGCTGGTTGGCCCTCCTGTGTTGTTGAGCGGTATTGGCGCCGAGGTTGAAGAACACCCGTTTGCATCGGTTATTTTAACCACATATAAACCGGCACAAAGCGAGGATATATTCGTAGTGCCCTGACCGGTAACACCTGCCGGGGTCCACGCGAATGTATAGGGAGCGTTTCCACCGGCAGGAATGATGCTGATGGTTCCGTTACAGGCTCCGCAATTTGAATTTCCGACTGCGTTTGCAGAGGATATCAGAGCCGGATTCGTGAGGACAACAGTCTGGGTATCTCTACAGGAGTGCGCATCGGTGGTTATCAGGGTGTAACTTCCGGCACAAAGACTTGAAAGGTTTTGTGTGGTGGCCGAATTAGACCAACTGTAGGTATACGGGGCCGTTCCACCAACAGGGTTGGCTGCAGCTGTTCCGTTACAAGATGCGTTACACGATGGACTTATGCCCGAAGTTCCTGCCAGGAGGGCTGTAGGCTGGGTGATGATGGATGTTTGTGAGCCGTTACAGCCATGAGCATCTGTCACTGTTAATGTATACGTCCCCACACAAAGAGCAGAGAGTCCGGATGTAGTCAAACCGCCTGGAGACCACGAGAATGAATAGGCCAGGGTCCCGCCGGTTACGGCAGAGCTGATTGATCCATTGCAAAGTGCATTACAGGTGGTGGCCACAGGTGTAAGCGTGATGCTGACAGGGGCAGGTTCGGTAATGGTTGCATTGGCCGTAACGGTGCAACCGTGTGCATCGGTACCTGTTGAACTGTAGCTCCCGGCACAAAGTCCGTTCAGTGTGGTACCCGACTGGCTTCCGGGGGCCCACAAGAATGTATAGGGCGAGGTTCCGCCGCTTGCCGAAACAATTGCGGTTCCATCACAAATGCCAGAACAGCTGGCATTGGTTACAACAATGGTATCTTTTAAAACCGCGGGTTGGATGATGGTGCAGTTTTGGCTTTGAGTACAACCGTTCTGATCGGTAACTTGTACGGTAAAAGAACCCGGGCAAAGATTCGTGATGTTTGAAGCGAGCGGCCCGTTCGACCAGGAATAGGTAAAAGGTGCAGTGCCTCCTGAAACAACGCTTGTGGCAGATCCGTTACACAAACCGTTACACGAAACGTTCGTAGCATTGATAAGGACGCCGAGTGAGCCGGGCTGTGTAATCGTGTAGACCCCTTGCTGGGAGCAGCCATTCTGATCTGTAACGGTAACGGTATAAGTGCCTGGAATCAAACCGGTGACTGTGGGTGTTGAATTGATCAGCGGGAGCGCCCAGGAATAGGTATAGGAGCCGGTACCACCTGTAACTCCAACGGTAATCTTTCCGTTATTTGCCCCGCCACAGCTAACCTGGGTAATGGCAGGTGTGAGTGTGAGGGCGGCAGGTTGGGCAATAGTGAGTGAAACAATCTTAATACAACCGATTGCATCCTGAATTTCGAACGTATATGCCCCCTGACAGAGGGCTGAAGCATTGGCTGTGCCCTGACCCGTTATAGCGCCTGGGGCCCAGCTCAGCGTATACGGAGGTGTTCCACCCGAAACAGTAGCTGCTGCAGATCCGTTGCATCCTCCGTTGCAGGAAACAGGAGTTGGGAGGATAGCGGCAGTGGGGCCGGTCGGGCTGCTCAGTCCTACTGACAATACCGTATCGCATCCGTCATTATCAGTGATGGTGCAGGTGTAAAAACCAGTACAGAGTCCCGTTATTGACGATGTTGCCGGCTCCACCGGGGTCCAGCTATAGGTATAAGGAATTGTTCCGCCGGTAGGGCCGAGCGTAATTTTTCCGTCACATGCTGCACAGGTTGATGGCTGGGTGGTAAGGGTGTTTGGAACAATGGAGGCAGGCTGGGCAATCGTAATAACCTGTATGCTGTCACAGCCTTTCGAATCTGTTACATCCAGGGTGTAGTTCCCTGCACATAGATTATGGATGCTGGATGATGTTTGACCTCCCGGAGTCCAGGAATAGGTATATGCACCTGTGCCCCCAGTTACCGCCGCAGAAGCGCTGCCTGTACAAAGCCCATGACAAGCCGGGTTTGTAATAGTAACGAGCGGGCTTACTTTTCCGGGATTGGCAAAGGTAACTGTAGCAGAATTAAAACAACCATTGGCATCCGTTGCTTCGACTGTATACGTGCCGGCGCACAGATTTATTGCATTTTGTGTAAGCTGTGCCGGGACAAGTGGGCTCCAGGAATACGTATAGGGTGATAAACCGCCCGATGCGTTTGCGGAAGCGCTGCCATCGCAGGAATTGTGACAGGTTACATTTGTAGAAGTGCTGGAAATACTGATAAAGACCGTCTGAACGATGGTAGCCACTGCTGAAACCGCGCAGCCGTTATGATCGGTAACACTACAGGTATAGTTGCCTACACAAAGTGTATTTGCCGTAGGGTTGGTCTGCACCGGTACTGTATTCCAGGAGATCGTATAGCTGCCTGTGCCACCCGTAATGCCAACGGTGGCGGTGCCCTGACAACTGCCACACGTGGTTGTTTGCCCTGAAATGACCGCATTTAAAACAGGTGGCTGCCCGATTGTGAAGATCTGGGTACCGTTACAACCGTTTGCATCGGTAACTACACAGGTATAGGTACCGGGGCAAAGATTGGTAATATGTGTAGTTCCTTGCTGGGCCGGAGTAATAGAAGCAGTTGGTGTCCATGAATAGGTATAGGCCCCGGTTCCACCGGTTGGAGCTGCAAGGGCTGCACCGTCGCATATACTTGCGCACGTCACCGCCGTTGTCCCTACGTTTGGAGCAACCACGCTCGGAGTTGTGACAATGACCGTCTGAACACTTGAACAACTGTTGGCATCTGTAACCGTTACCACATAACTTCCTGTTCCCAGGTTGTTCTCGCAGGGCGTATTAAGTCCGGATGGGTTCCATGAATAAGTATACGGCGTTGTGCCTCCGGTTGGTGCAGCGCACACCTGGCCTGTGCTCGAACCAGAGCATGCCGTTGGGCTCGATGTGGCATTGGCGGCCAGCAGATTGGGCTGTGTCAGTGTCGAGGTATTCGTAGCAACGCAGTTATGGGCATCGGTCACCGTAACGGTATAGGTGCCATTGCACAGGTTGCTCAAGATAGGTGTTCCGGGATTGGCTGGAACCCAGGCATACGAATATCCGGCAGTTCCACCGCTTACACTGGTAGAGAGCGTACCATTACACAATCCATTACAGGACACCGAAGTTGGTGTGATCGATACTACGAGTGGAGGCGGGCTGGTAATCGTTATCACTTGAGTCTTCACACAGCTGTTCGCGTCTGTAACGGTAACGGTATAGTTTCCAGCACATAAATTTGTGAGCGTCTGGTGCAGGCCGCCTGGTGACCACGAATAGGTGTAAGCTGCAAGCCCCCCGGTGGCATTGGCAGTAGCCGACCCGTCACAGGGAGAGTTACAACTTTGATTTGTCCCAACAGCCCCTGGCACTAATAACGCCGGCTGGGTGATGACAATTGTTTGTGTCGCGGTACAGGCATTTGCATCTGTTACGGTAAGGGAATATGTGCCAGGGCAAAGCCCCGTTGCTGTTGCTGTGGTGCCGCCCCCCCCGATTGATCCGGCCGGTGTCCAGGAATAGGTATAAGTGCCGGTGCCACCTGAGACAGCTGCGGAGGCTCTGCCGTTACAATTCCCATTACAAGTTACCATGGTCGGGGTGATGGTAATACCTATAGAGCTGGGCTCAACAACGGCCACAGAATCAAGAAAGGTACAACCCTTGGCATCTGTAACATTAACCGTATACTCATTTTTACAGAGGGAGGTCACGGTGGCTGTATTCATCGCACCAGGATTCCAAGAATAGGTGTATGGAAGGTTCCCCCCCGACAGAGTGGCCGTTGCTTTTCCGGTGCAGATGGCATTGCAGGTAAGATTAACCTTTGTCATGACAGCCGAAATTGCAATCGGTTGAGTGATGGTTACCGTGGTCGTGAATGGGCAGTGGTTAGCATCTGTAACGTTCAAGGTATACGTACCTGCACCCAGGGCACTAAGCGTAGGGACGGTAATTCCGCTTGGGGGATTCCAGGAATAGGTATACCCTGGGGTTCCACCGCTAACGGCTGCGCTCACAGAGGCATTCGTATTTCCATTGCAATTCAAGGGGTTGTTTGTGGTGGTATTGACCGAACTCAGTGGAGCAGCCGGTTGTGAAATGGTAGAAGTAAAAATGGCGGTACAACCACCGGCATCTGAAACCGTGCATGTATAGGTGGTCGCGCCGGCGCATAACCCTGAAATGGTCGTCGCGTTTGGATTTGCCGGGTTCCAGGAACAGGTATATGGGGAGGTGCCTCCGGTGGGCGCTACGGTTAACGACCCTGTGCAGGACCCGAAACAGAGCACATTCACAGCGCTTCCATTGGCATTCACAAGCGATGGGGCAGTTAATGTGACCACGTAGGGTGATGAAAGGGTACATCCGTTTCCATCGGTGATGTTACAGGTATAAGATGCAGCACAAAGCGAGGTTAAATTTGGTGTGTTTTGGCCTTGTGCGTTGGTGACAATGCCAATGGATGATGTCCAGGAATAGGTATAGGCCCCACTTCCTCCCGTAGCAACCAATGATGCCGTTCCATCACAACTGCCGTTACAAACCGGATTTGTTTCTCCGGTCGAAATCGCACTCATCGCAGGAGGGGCAGTCAGGTTGATATTGCAAAAACAAGTCTTTGCAGGTGTTTCAGAATCGGTTACTTTGATCGAATAATTACTGGTTCCAATGCAAACGTTTGAACAGGAGGCTGTCGTGCAAGAAATATCAGCTGAGGGAAACCAGGAATACGTAAAGGGCGCTGTTCCTCCGGCTATCGAAGCATTAAGCGTTGCATCACAAGAACCTCCACAGGTTTCGGGTGTATCGGTCAGCGTAATTGTAAATGCGGCACAGCTGGTGCCGGCAGGTACACAGCCCGACGGAGCCCCCTGAACACGATGGAAACGGGAATTTCCGTTTTGGTAATTCTGGTACATCTGAGCATCCCGTAATAAAAGAACTGCCGTTGATGCATGAAGTTCAAAGTTTTGGTTTTCGTTTATGTACCAGGTATGCCAGACAACCACGGTGGAACTGCCCAAGTCAAATGTACATTTACCGTTAGGACGGTGTATTACGTTTCCAAAACAGAGATTCTTGTCGTTCGTGACGAGGGTTCCTCGTTTAAAGACCAGTGTGGAATTCCAGTTTGTGTTAATGTCGTTTTTTAAGCTCCAGATACCGGTTCCGTCAAGGATCAGCTCGCTGCCCTCAAACCGACTACCCCCAAAATCAATCACTTCATTGTCGGAAGCGCCCAAATAAATGTTTCCGGAATAAGAAAAGTCGATATTGCTTTGTGCCGGAAGCATAAACGACCCATAAACGGAAAGCACGGGCGAGTTGCCTTGTGACCTAAACTGAGGATAGTTGGTCGTCGCGGTCCATAAAAAACTGGAACAAGTCGCAGAGTCGCTGATCGTTACTGCCTGATTCGGACCGGAGAACGAACTCTGGTCAAAATGTACATTGTCAACCAATCCTGGAATGGGGGCGCCGCCAACTCCCCCGCTTTGTAGCGACCAATGGGAGGCGTCAGACCACTGACCGGTTCCACCTACCCAATACTTATCGGTTCCGCTTGAAAAGGCTGAGAGTGAGGTAATAAGAATAAGGGAAAGAAGTATCGTTCTTTTCAAACTGGTGATCATTAAAAAATGTGTATGAATCGTTATACGGTCTGTATACTAATTAGTTTCAGCTGCAAAAGTTGGTAATAACACCTGTCGATTATCAAGGTCTGAGAGATTGATTTCAACAGTGATATGAACACCCAAAACTAAGGAAAAATTCAGTAACTACGAATTACATAAAGGTTCGGAGTTGAGAATCGTTTTCGGGGTCAATAAAGTGGAGGTCAGAGCGCTTTGAAGACACCTGATTCCTTCTCCGCAACCCCTTTATCCCGCATTATTCATTCGGAATCGGCCTTCCCGCTCAAAAGGCTGACAACACATGCACCCAGCGGGATAACCCGTCTCCCGATGTCTATCGTGACACATACAAGGCTTAACGCACCTTGCATTAGCCTGTAACACGGCAAATGCAAAATTCCGGTTTATATCTTTCACCAATTCCAATTCCTACGGAATAATACGTTTGTATGATAAGCAGAAATTGGTGTAATGGCTTTGCCGGCCCCCCCCCCCTTATTTTTAGGGTGCGGTCTAAGCTTTTGTGATCTTGCAACCCGATCTGCTGGTTTCTGGCTCACCGGAAGTGAAGTGCAAAGATACTTCTTGCCAATTTTGCGAAACCAGTCGTTAAACCCATTCTGGCACCACACTCCAAGTAGATGCCCTTAAATCAGGATAGGTATAGTAATAGTTCGGGAGAGTCAAATGCTATATGCACAAGGGATCGTTTGGGAAATAATATACATTTATATATTGCTTTGTGCCAGTACTTTATGAGTAAAAATAAGTCCATAAATGGTCTGATGATACTATAGAATCGCTAATAAACTGGTTTTGAAGGGCATTTTGATTGAAATAATTTTACACCCTAAGTTCATCCCAAAAATCGCACCATGAAGGAGCAATCAGAACATAGAAACCAGGGAGAAGACCTGTTAAAAGCCGGATCATGGCAGGAACACCTGATTTTCTTTGCACTTCTGGGTGAAGAAAGGAACAAGGAGCCTGAGGACATTTTCTCAGATCCATACAGACCAGAATTCCATCAGTTCAGCATTCCCCGGAAAAACTCTTCGGCAATGCTCTTCATACATCTGACCCCTCAGAAAAATGTACGTCCTAGTTAATCTTGGGGGCATAAGGTGTTTTGAAAATTTCATTAACTGTTCGGGAAAATAGGGGAGAGGAAATGTGCTGTCTATGCGCCTGGGATACCTGAGTTCATGACTGCCGAAAAGGTCAGTAAATCTTGCCCGACCAGGAATGGGACGGCTATAATTGTGCAGTTGGATACTAGTTGGTTGCTAGTGTGCTTAGTGTGAGGACCTTTGTCGTTGCTGGATAGAACACAGCAAGACGGGGTCAGTAGATTAGATGGAGCGTCACCTTCACGAGAGTGGGGGTGGCGTTTTTTTGTTTTTAGTAAAGTTGAGAAAAGAAATCGGGGCCAGATGATGTTGTGTCTTTTCTTCAGAGTGCCTGCCTTCGGGGAATGCCGCGGTTTAATCTCTTGCGGGTCAATTCCCCTCAGCTCGCTGAGGAGTCTTCGCCCGTGTGTTTGCCTTTTTTAGATACCTCGCAGCTCTGCTGCGAGGAGGTTCATTTATCTGCCTGGAACATACATACATGCAGCTGAGTGTGGTCAGGCATCCCATCTCAAAAAAAGTACTTACAAAAATCTGCGCTTGCAGTGCATCATCAACCTTGACTATACTGGAGAACATGCCTTATCTGAAGAATTTCAGGAGATGACGATCCTGGAGATCGACCACGAATTGGGCCGGGCATTGCAGATGCTTAATTTAACGGAGCTGGATCTGCTCGGTATACGGTTCTTCGAAATGCGTTCAGTTCAAGCACCAGGTATTATTCCTGGATTGGCGGGGAAGAGCTGTAAGAATGAAGTGGTATAGGATCCTGGAAAACTCAGAAATGAATTAATCGAAAGAAACAGGTAGAATCATGGAGACTGTTTAACACACTTTGGCAATGTTTTTTTAAACAAACAACAAGAATGTTGTGCTCAGATTGAAGATAAACCCTAATTTTCAACACTGATTTCCGATGGCAAACCATAAGATGAGCAAAAACAGGGAAAATCTTTCGGATGAAGACCTTCGAAAAAAGATGAACTACGACCAGTTCATTCAGGAATATAAACCCACTCCTTTTTATAAAAGCAAGAAATTCTATTTAACCCTCGTAGCGCTTGGAGCAATCTTTATAGGGGGCTATATTCTCCTATATGAAGAATCAGGACCCGGTGCATCCGGCAAGCAGCCTTTGGCCGCTTTTATCCACCCTCCGTTACAAGGAGTTGATGTTCTGGATTCTATATATGAAATAGACCCTGCCTCCGATACCGTTATCGGTTATTTGAACGGATCCTCTATTCATATTCCGGCCCAGGCATTTCTTGACAAGCAAGGGAAGACCGTTAAAGGTATTGTACAGCTCCATTACCGGGAGTTTCACGATGCTGTTGATTTTTTTCTGAGCGGAATTCCAATGACCTATGATTCGGCTGGAAAAATTTTTTGCTTTAAGTCTGCCGGAATGCTCGACATCAGTGCCTTTCAGTACGAAAATCAAGTGTTCACGAATCCAGCAGCTCCTATTACAGTCAAACTTAGTTCTGATGTGACTGAAGGCCGGTTCAATATCTATTATCTGGACACAGCACAGAAAAAATGGGAATATATAAATCAGGATTTTGTCAGGCCGTTGATGGGTGATGGTCAGCCGGCCGAAGCCTTCAGCCCCTTTAAAACCCCGATTAAAGCTAGTGGTATTCAACCCAAGTTTGCCATTGTATTCGATAAAAAACAATTTCCAGAGCTTGCCACCTACGATGGGGTCAGCTTTGAGGTAACAGCCGACGAAAAATATTATGACCCTAAACTTGCGATGAAGGAATGGGATCAAGTGAAACTTGCTCGGCATCCGGATGGAATTCACTACCTCGTCACGTTTATGAATCCAGGTGAGGAGCATGTTTTTAAGGTGCAACCCGTTTTTAGTGGAGTTGACTATACGAGGGCCATGCTGCTCTACGACGGAAAAATGAAAAACTATGAATCCATGCTCGCAAAAAATAAAGAGATAGCCGATCAAAAGAAACGTAAACTTGATTCGGCCGATGCATCGCGAAACAAGAAGATGCGCTCCGTCAATTCGGGGATGAAGACAGACATGCGGTTCGATGCAGATAAAGAGACAACGAGCAGCTTAATATTCCGATTATTTACCATCAGCCGGTTTGGAATTTGGAATTCTGATTGCCCCAAATCTCTTCCGCAGGGAAAAATAATCAGCGCTCGTTTTATGGATGCGAAAGCGAATCCACTTGAGTTCGACCATGTATATCTAGTGGAGAAAGGTCGAAAACTGATGTATAGCTACTACCCCGATCAATTCGATAAATTTTCATACAATCCTGCCTCGACCAACCTGTTGTGGGCGGTTACAAAAGACGGCAAGCTTGCTGTGTTCGGGCCGGAGGAATTTGAAAAGATAAAAGCAGATAAAGACAGTAGCAATTTTACGATGAAGCTGCTCGAACGCAAAATCTCCTCTGTGTTTGAGGTAAAGGTCCTGCTTGGGATTTGACCTTCAACCCCCAGAATCTGTGTTTGCTTTTGGCGGTTTGGGTGCAATGAACGCCGAAAAACGGGTCAATGCCAAAAAGCTGGGGGGCAGAGATCGAATGACTGCTGCCTGTTGGTCCAGCCAGTGGATGCAGAGACACGTTTCCGTTTTTCAGTTTGTCTTCTGAAGGGGTGATTCACTCTTTATACAGCGCTAAACAGTCTTTATCACATTCTATACACACTTTATCACATTCTATTCAGTCTTTATACCAAGCATTACAGTTTCCAGACACTTCTATACACCCTTTATCGGCTGCAGGAGCGCTTTCTTCCATTTGAAGGCTCATCCCGGGAGCCATCGGGTCTTTAAAATGACTAAGAAAGGGTCTAAACCCGCATTATGCATTAGAAGCAGGCATTCGCGCTCAAAAGGCCAGCAGCACGACGAACCCGCGGGATGGGTTATCCCGCTGCTCCTGATATCTGGCGGCCCTTTCAGAGCATTAGCCATCTTTAACTGAAAAATGCGGGATAAAACAGGTTACTCCCCTGAAAAGGATTTTGACCCGTCAAATCGGTTCTTAAAATATAATTTCTTTAATGAATATTAGTTGTCAATAACCGACAGTGGAGATCCTGGTTGTTAAGTCGGTCCAGATATAGGTGGATGGAAGGTAAACGTATATGGCGGGTGATCGAAAGACAGGAAGAAGAAAACAGCCATTCCGTCTAGTTGAATGATAATTATTCCGGCATCAAAACGAGTGAGTGGTCAACCGTGTTAATCACGATACGCCCGAGGCCTAAAATATTTTCATCTGTATGCCATTCTGCCGTTTTAATTCTGTTTTGATTTCAGCAATTTCCATCCTCAGCTCTTTGAGCGTATTGCTTATTCTGTCCTTGCTGATATTGGGTTCGGGAAGCTCCCGGCTCATATACGTATTAAATTTCCAGACTTCCAGAATTTCTGAAAGATCAATCTCATAGGGCTGATATTCGGGATTCGTGCTCACAAGCATAAGCGATTTACGCTCCCCGATCTTGTTATAAACGCTTTTGAAAACAATCCCCTCGTCCTTCGTCACAATGATGTAGGGATAGCCATCCTTGATATGGTTCCAGTTTTCGACATATTCGGCCACTACCCACGATCCATGTGGCACAGGGGGCATGCTATCGCCGCTGATTTCGAATGAGCGGTATTTACGATTCCTGTCCAGAAAGGGCAGGCTGAACGCCTGCAACACTTTGATGTAAGACGGATCAGCAAACCCTGCGGTATAACCGGCTTTTGCTTTGATGGGAACAAGTTCAATATTCTCTTCATTGTCCTGGTTTACAGTGGTTGCCAGGACACGGATGCGGTTGCCAGTAATATCAATATCATGACCACGCTCTATCTCACTAAGCAGGCTTTCTGAAATCTTCCCCAGTTCCACCCGGATCAGTTTGTCGAGGGTGATCTTGAAATATTCTGCAAACCGGATCAACGTATCCATGCTGGGCTCGGTAGACCCATTCTCATAACTGCAAAGGGTGGTTCGCTTTATGCCAAGGGTGGTTGCCACATCATCCTGAGATCGTTTACGGCGTTTGCGAAGTAGGCGGATATTGTCTGAAAAGTACATGGGCTTTGTTTTTTGTGCAAGATAGCAAATGTTTTAAAATACAACAACACATTGTCATGTTAGTCGACATTTTATATGAAAAGGGCATGGAGATGCTGTCTTTTCTATTTGCCCGGCAGACATCTGTCTTTTCCCAATTGGAATGTATGAGTTTCATAACGACGACTGTTTCTTTCAGAACGGACTGTTTACTCTCCAGTTGGTGTTGGAGTCTTTCCGATAAGGGTATGGCATGCCTCGTCTTCGAAAGCTGATTTAGCGAATGATATCGTTGCTTTTATATTTGACAAAGGAAAAGGGAACTTCATGCCAATCGACTCCACCGTTTGTAGTCAAGCTGCGTGGGAAAGTGATTGGATTGGATATAGCAGAGAAAAGCCCAGGAAGGGCGAAAATAGCAGGCGCTTTGACGACCCCAGGCCCAAAGAAAGCTATTTTACAGTAAGGGCAAGTACACAGGTAATATCGCCGGCATTGTGTTTTCCGCCTTCCCATTGGGGCATTGCGGAGATCAGGCGAATGATTTCAACATCCAACTCCGGGTCAATGGAGTGGGTGATTTCAATATCTGCAATTTTTCCTCGCGAAGTGACCGTAAACATAACACCGACAGCCTTTCCAGTTAGTGTTCTTTTGTCTTTTACAGGATTTTTGAAGTGAGTAGCCACATAGTCCTCCAGCATTTCATCTCCCCCAGGAAAGGCGGGCATATCTTCAGGAAGCGCCAGAGTAGCTCCTCTGTCTCTCGGCACCGAAAGTTGACCGTTCCTGGCCGCTTTCCGGCTATTGCCAGAGGTTTTTGTCATTTTCTGAAGCACCTTGACGTTCACAATTTGAAGATTTGCATAGTTCTCGTTTCGAACTGAAATTTCGGAACTAGTCACTTCTTTATTTGGCGGATCAGCTACTGCGTCAGTCTGATTGGCCACATTTGGAACACTTGAAGCGGAGGATTCAGACTTTGGGGATTCGGGGGGCACTGGAGTAGCGGATGCTACGGCTGGATTTTCCACACTCCTCGAAGCACCGGAAGAAGGTTGGATCGTGGTTTTATGGGTTGAAAACTCCTCTTCAGTAATTAGATTGCGTGACGTGTCAGAAATAGGTAATGAACTGGTATTGGAAGGAGGCAATGGTTGGACGGCTAGATGACTGGTTGCAGAGATAGGGTTGTTTTGCTTTTCGGGTTGATTTGCAAAATGATAAAGTACCCCCCCTCCGATAAGCAACAAGAGTGCTGCCCCGCCAGCTGCAAAATAGGCTCCCGGTCTTGTCCAGAAAGCAATTTTTGGAGCGGGGCCCACCAGGTCCGAAATTCGGGCATTTACGTTCTTTGCAATGCTTGAAATATCAGGCGACGCTTCCTGACTTAGATCCATATCCTCAAGGACCTGTGAACAGAAATCACAATCAAGCAGATGTTTTTCTACTTCGTGCACATTTTTACGCGAAAGCGAGCCATCGATGTATTCACGCAAGAATCCCGTCGAAAGGCAATTGCCACCCGAGAAAGAAGGGGAATATGATGCTTCAGTGTTCATTTACTGTGTGTGAAAGCAGGCCTTTTAGATTACGTTTCCCATTTTGCAGATAACTTTTCACCTCATTGAGCGGGTATCCGGTAATATCCGATACTTCCTTGTAACTTTTTTCCTGGAGATAAAACAGGTCGATACACACTTGTTGCTCGGTGTTCAGATTTGATATGGCTTTCTTCAAATCATCCAGCTGGTTATCGAGCAAGTAAGGGTCAAAATCGTAATTTGTTTCATCCGGAATATATTTTAAAACCGCCTCGGGTTTAAACTTCTTGTCGTTTGCACTTCTGATCTTTTTCAGACAATGGTGCTTTGTCACGCTATAGGCCCAGGCCCTGAAATTAGTGATGGTGTGCGTTTTTAAATCTTTCAGGATGATTTCAAAGACCTCCATCAGGGCATCTTCTGCATCCGCCTGTTTTTTGAGGTATCGGTAGGTGACCACCGCAAGCTGTTGGGTAAAACGCTGAAACAGCACTCCGGCATAATACGGCTCAGCCGAACCCTTATACAGGGCAATGAGTTCATCATCGCTCAAACTGTCTATGTTTTTCGGGTGTGGTCTCAATTCCTGCGGCCTTAGTGGTTCCTGAGGTGGATTTTTTCAAATCACTTATTGAATCACTAATATACAAAGATTTATCAGCAAATTCAAATCCTGGTTCAGTCATCCTGCAATGATGGGGAAGGGGAGGCGCCGATTCCATAAAAAAAGAAACAATATATCTTTTTTACCACTTTCGTGTGGAATTTCTGGGTTCGTCACCCTTATCAATTAAACAAACTGAAACCCGGAAAACATCATGACGCCAAACCGCCAAACTCCCCCCACTCACGTTTCATTCGTTAAATTGATTATTTTCGGAAAGACCGGGAGAGCGTTCCTCGGTAAGAGCCTGGTGTTCGCTTTTGTGGCACTGATGATGCTGCCATCCTGCAAAAGCCATAAACTTTGTGAAGCCTATTCAGATGCCAGGACCCTGAAACACGGGCCTGTAGAAAAAAGCATTTCAAGCAACACAATCAGCAAAGACCACACACATCCGATGTAACCCGGTATCCTTTTCACACAAGGGCAGGCTAATTCAACAGGCTGGACTGGGCAAGTGGCTACAGGCGTTTCTCCATAGTGAGGGCGTCTGTTTTTTTTTCGTTTCAGGCTCCTGGCCAGGTCGTGCTTGCGGCGCCTCTGGATTATTTAGGGTTCACTCAAACACCTCCAACCATCACTCAATCAACACATAATGTCTCATTTTCATCATTGAGATGCAAGACTAAATGTCGATTCCAATCAAAACCCTTGCACCAAGCAGTACGTGGACGAACTTTGTGTTCAAAGGAATTTTTTAGTTACTTTTTGCTCGTCCAACCCCGCCTGCCGACGCGCAGGAAGCTTGAGGGGCGGGGCAGGAAAGTAACGCAAAAAAGACGCCACGCGGACCAACTTCAAGATGGCTTTTCAGCACAGGCCATCGCTTCTCGCCAGCCATCTTGAAGTTCGCTCTCCGCGTGGACTCCCCAGCGCACAGGGCGATTCGTCCTCCACTAGATTGCCGACTTTTTGAGTGGACCCTATTTATGGATGGATTATCCTCTGTTAAATAATGTTAATCTACCACCCGTGCCCCTGTTGTGTGTAATTTTACTGATGAAACCTTCTGTTCCTCCCAGAAGGCAAGAGTGAGCGATGAAGATCAGGCATGTAAAGATGATAAGTATCCTGGCCGGTTTAGCCCTTTTTGGGCTTATCGGGATTCAGTTGTATTGGGTAAAAAATGCCATTGCTCTGAAGCAACAACACTTTGAACAGGGCGTGAATGAGGCGCTCAACATGGTTGTGTACAAGTTGGAGAAACAATATGCGGGGGAGAAAGTCAGAAGACGTATGCAGATGCGTGAGCATGGACGGCGCTGGATGCTCAAACGAGACTCGATGATCAGCCGGGTGGTGTTTTTCAGGAATGCAGATTCGATCAAGGATCAGCTCAGCCGTCTCAATGGTTATACTGAAGAATATATTGTTCAGAATTCATTGCCCCATGAACAATGCAGTGACCCCGAAAATTGTGTCCATGCCAGGGAGAATGTGCCCTGCACACCCGGCGCTACCATCTTGTTCCACCGGAATGATTCTTCGAGCATGCATGTGCAGCTCATGATCCAGCATTCTGACCTGATGAGCGATGTATTCGATGAACTGGCAGGGATCGACCTCCTTAACGATGTGCATACACACATTGATACTGCCGCCCTGGATTCACTCTTACGCGCAGAGTTTCACAACAAAGGTATTTTCACTTCTTACAAGTTTGGTATAATCAGACCCAATCGTATTAATATACCCGTGAACGCTGTGGACGAAGACAATGTGGCTCAACTTGTTTCTTCCAGATACCGGACCAATCTGTCTCCCCAAAACGTTTATACCGAACCTCGTTATCTCTCGGTTTTTTTTCCCAACGAAAAGCACTACATCCTCCGGCAAATGTGGATCATGCTCCTGCTCTCTGCGGTATTAATGTGTGTGCTCATCTATTCCTTTTATTTTACCGTTTCCACCATAGTGAAACAGAAGAAGCTCTCTGATATCAAAAATGATTTTATAAATAACATGACCCATGAGTTCAAAACACCCATCGCAACCATTTCCCTGGCTTGCGAAGTATTGAACGATGTTTCGGTCGAAAAGTCAACGGAGAAGGTGAATAATTATGTGCGGGTCATTAATGAGGAGAACAAACGTCTTGGTACGCTGGTAGAGAACGTACTTCGTACTGCTATCATCGACAAAGGTGAGCTAAAACTCAAGATCACCGATGTCAACCTGCACGATGTCATCGAACAAGCCATCAGTAATAGCCGTTTGCAGGTGGAACGCCAGGAGGGCAGCATCACTACCGAGTTGCACGCAGAGAGGCCTGTTATTGCGGTGGATAGAGTGCACTTCACCAATGTGATCTATAACCTCATCGACAATGCCCTGAAATACACCACCGACAAACCCCGGATCAGTATTTCTACACAGGACACTAAGGATGGAATCCTGGTATCGGTAAAAGACAATGGCATTGGCATAAGCAGTGAAAACCAAAAAAAGATCTTTGAGAAACTCTTCCGTGTACCGACCGGAAATATCCACAATGTAAAAGGTTTTGGACTCGGTCTCAGTTATGTGAAAGCCATTGTCGAAAAACATGGAGGTTCCATCCGTGTCGAAAGTGAACTTGGGAAGGGAAGCGAGTTCATCATCTTTCTGCCGGCGAAGGCTTAACATGCCGGGTTATTGTGCGGAGAGTGTATATTGTAACCAACATATCAGAAAACCATGTCTGAAGAAAAAGTAAAAGTACTCCTCGCCGAAGACGACCGTAACCTGGGCAGCTTGCTCAAGGAGTACCTGGACGCAAAGGGATATTCCACATCGCTTGCCGCAAATGGAAAAGAGGCCATGGATCTCTTCAGACGGAATAAATTCGATATCTGTTTGTTCGATGTCATGATGCCTGTGAAAGATGGTTTCACCCTGGCACGCGAGGTGCGCGAGCTGGACGCGGCCATCCCGGTAGTTTTCCTCACGGCGAAATCCATGAAGGAGGACGCGATCGAAGGGTTTACAGTGGGGGCTGATGATTACATTACAAAACCATTCAGTATGGAGGAACTGCTCCTGAGGCTGAAAGCAATCCTCCGCCGCACGCGCAGCCAGAATGTGGCCAATTCTACCCAACATGAATTCAAAGTGGGCGCCTATGACTTTGACTACAACAGACAGGTGCTCTTGCACAAAGGCAAACCCGAGAAACTTACTTCCAAAGAAGCCGATTTGCTTCGTCTGCTCTGTCTAAACTCAAACGATATTCTCGACCGTTCTTTTGCGCTGAACACCATCTGGAAAGACGACAGCTATTTCAACTCCCGTAGCATGGATGTTTACATTGCAAAGCTCCGCAAATACCTCAAAGAGGATCCTTCTGTAGAGATACTCAATATACATGGCAAGGGCTTTAAACTGTTGGTGGGAAATTAAACACTACCTGCTTTCTTCTTTTATTGAAGCGCTGCCTGAGCTGCCGATACAAATTCTTCATAACTTTTCCGCCGGTCTTTCGTAAACGGAATTGTCATAAAGCTATAACTGTCCCAAAAGAGACTGTACCTCTTTGCTGGAACTGATAGGCTAAAAGTGTATCGTGAGGTTTCTTGCATCACTTTGTCCTCTACCTCGATTTCAAGATTTGCATAATCCCGAATCTGCCTGTTTGTAGACCTTAATCCCCCCATATGTGGCGTCCATTCAGTTAGTCGTATGTGTCGGATTTCATTCCGGGCGTATAGATTCACGGTGGAGAATGAACGGCCATAAAAACTGGGTACAACAACGCGCAGATGGGAGTCGTCCAGAATCAGTTCGAAATCGACCCGGTTCATGGAATTCAGGACTGCGAGTAACCCTATCCCGATTGGAACAGCAAGCGGAAAGTGGTAGATTGAATAAAAAAAGAAAGACACAGGGATTAAAGCAAATACACACACCCTGGAAAAGTAAAAACTACCAGGAACTGTAGTCTGCAACATAGGATGCCCAGGTTATTGAACTGGTGATTAATTGGTCTAATGCCTTGTCTTGATCTTTTGCTGGCAGGCTTAAAGACACGCCGTCCTTCCACCGTCCACAGGCACATTGATGCCCGATATATACGCAGCAGCCGGTGATACCAGAAATGCAACTGCATTGGCAATCTCCGCAGCTTCGGCAAAACGGCCGACAGGTATTTCAGCCAGCATCTCTTTCCGTACATCAGCGAGTGTATGTCCTGTCTTGGCCGCCTTGTTTTCAATGATGGAACTCAGACGTACCGTATTTGTTGCCCCAGGGAGCACATTGTTTACCGTTATGCCCATTGGCCCCAGCTCGATGGAAAGTGTTTTAGACCAGTTGGCTACTGCAGCCCTCACGGTGTTCGATACTCCAAGCCCGTGTAGGGGCTGTTTTACAGAAGTGGAGATAATGTTTACGATACGCCCGTAGCCGCTGCGGCGCATACCATCAACCAGGGTCTGAACAAGGAGATGGTTGCACAAAAGGTGGTTGGAGAACGCCTGTGTAAACTCTTCGGGTTTGGCAAGAACAATCGGGCCGCCTGGAGGGCCTCCGGTATTGTTGACAAGAATGTTTACGGCGCCGTTGCGAATGACATAACGGTTTATCTTATCCTGTAACTCAACCGGGTTGGTGAAATCAACAGGTATATAATCATGTTGCTGGCCTTTTGCAGTGCTTAGTTCGGCTTTCACGGCGCGAAGGTTTTCTTCATTGCGGGCAACCAGTATCACTTTAGCTCCCATTTGCGCCAGCTCGAGGGCGATGGCTTTTCCGATGCCCTGTGTGCTTCCGCAGACGAGGGCTGATTTGGTACTCAGATCGAGGTTCATGTTGTCAAAGATACTAATTCAGAAAGACGCATAATTCTAGTTATCTGTGAATTTTGCTGGCCGCATCATCCCGCTTCACACCGGGAGTGCGTCAGGCATTGTGTTATCGCTCAAAGCAGTAGCCCGTGGTAATGCTTACATAACCCTTTGCCGTGCCTTCCTGTAACTTGGTGATGGAACTGAATTCCTGCGAATTCTTCAGGTTCCAGGCCGATCCCGGCATGCAGTCTACACCGACAATGAGGCCCATGGAAAACCGTTTCGAACAACGATAGCTGTAGGAAACCGAATAGTTGTATAAAAACAAACCTGCTCCCAACGGGCGTATGTTGTAGAGGGCGTATGTTGCAGGGGCTGATGGTTTTTCAATGCCTCCGGGCAGTTCGGATGGGCGCAGGTACACATTCATGTAACCAAGGCCAAAACCGGTAAGCACCGAGACCTCTGCTTTTTCTCCATCGTAGAACTTGTATCCGGCATAGAAATAGCCAAACCCTCCACTTTGTACATAGTCTCCCGTCTGAAAGATAGTGTGAAAGATGACCAGGTCGGAGCCCACCAGCAACCGGTCTTGCATGATCATGCCCCCGCAACCTACGGCTTGGGCATTGGCATTGATCTGGGGCAAGTTGGCGGCCAGAAGCAACATGTTTACATTGTTGTATTTGCCATAAAGGTGTGAGCCGGTGAGGTAGAGCGTCACTGTTTTTTCTTCCTCGAAATTTTTGTACTTTTCATACAACTGCGTATAATCCATTTGGGCGTGTATGTCAACCGCACTGACACTGCCTGCAAGCAACAGAAAGAGTGGTTTTCGCATGGGGGATGAGTTGAGGGCATCTCTAATAAACCCGTTTTCTTGACCTCTCCCTGCCCCTCTCCCAAGGAGAGAGCATGTTTGGATGGGGTTATTAGAGATGCCCTTGAGTCTGTTCTTTAATAACTCTGTTTTGGGGTTGTTTATTGTGAGGCCTCACAAAAAAGCGGAAAGATTCAGCGATTTGAACGGTTTTTTTACAAAACAATGATAGTGACTCGTCCCCGATCGGATAAGTTTCAGGCATCTAATCGATACCAACCCGGTCAGAAATTTATACAGTTTACTACCTTAGCAGCTAATTAATACCTACAGCCCATGAGTATCCGCCGCCCTTTCAATTTCAAAAAATGGATCGATGAAAACCGTCACCTGCTCAAACCTCCGGTAGGAAACAAGGTGGTGTACGAAAACACGGAGTTTATTGTCATGGTGGTTGGCGGCCCCAACTCGCGCAAGGATTATCATTTAAACGAAAGCGAAGAGTTTTTCTACCAGCTCGAAGGCGACATTGTGGTACAAATACAGGAAGACGGCAAAGCCGTGGAAGTGCCCATCCGCGAAGGCGATATCTTCCTGCTCCCCCCAAACGTTCCGCATAACCCCCGCAGGGGCCCCAACACCATCGGCCTGGTGATGGAGCGTAAACGCAAAGCCACCGAACAAGACGGGCTGCTCTGGTTCTGCGAAAAATGCAACCACAAACTCTTCGACAAACGTTTTGCCCTCACCAATATCATGACCCAGTTTCAGGAAACATTTGCCGAGTTCTATGGAAGCGTTGAACTTCGTACTTGCAGGCAATGCGGAACGGTGATGCAGCCTCCCCTGGCTCCGAAGGAAGTTTCTTCGCCTACTTAGGGTAGGTTGGTTGAACCCTGCATAATGGTTGTTATACAATTGTATGAACTCCATCCTGCTCAATCCGGGTAAGATGTTGGTGTTTCCCTATCAGACGGTGGCTGATTGCAAGCCAGAAACACCCATTCCGGATCCGGATAGAGGTGATAGAAACCCGGAAATACCCTTTCCTGACTCGGATGTGAGTGATAGCAACCCGGAAACACCTTTTCCTGACTCGGATGTGAGTGATAGCAACCCGGAAACACCTTTTCCTGACTCGGATGTGAGTGATAGCAACCCGGAAATACCCTTTCCGGACTCGGATGTGAGTGATAGCAACCCGGAAACACCTTTTCCTGACTCGGATGTGAGTGATAGCAACCCGGAAACACCCCTTCCGGATCCGGATGTAGGTAATAGCAACCCGGAAACACCTTTCCCGGATCCGGATATGGCTGATAGCAATCCGGAAATACCATCAAGTCACTTTCAAACCCATTTACGCTGGAAATGTGATTTATTGAGCTATTGTTTTAATCAGGGGCCATCGAGGCTTCAGACAGACCAGAACCCACGCTTTTAAGTGTGAGTTAGCTATAGGAGGGTTAATTTATTTCGGATCTTCTTCCTTTGGTTCTTCCTTCTTAATATCGAGATCGGGATACTCGATTTTCATTTCTACAATAAATGCGTTTGGGAAATCGGTCTGGATTTGTTTGTAAATCTTGTAGGAATCGAGACGGGTGCGATAATTGCCCACGGTAATCGAAAAATTGGGGGTATCATAATCCATATACGCCGGGACATCGGGGTATTTCTGGCAGAATTTTGCCTTTATCTCGTTGGCCTTGGCTTTTTCTGCCCCGAAATGGATTTTTACCCGGTATCCTTTCAGATTTTTGGTGCCTAGTGCTTTTCGTTTATCAAGCAAGGAAAAGATGGACGCGTCGGCATGGATTTCCTTGACAGTTGAATCAGACGCGGTCTGGGCATGAACCGGTTTGACGGCGCACATACCCCCAACAAACACAACAACCATCCCCCTTTTTAGCATGGGCCAAAGGTAAAAAGAAATATTAACCCTTAGATGATTGCCCGATTTTTAAAGACAAAACCCACTCTTTGAATGCCTAACGGAAAAGTAAAACAAACATGTTATTTAGAATGAATATAAATTGAATTGGGTTTAAAATATTCCCTCTGTTTTTGAATCATGGTGCTAGGTTTCTTATAAATTTGTCGCGAATTATACAGAAACCATTTGATTTTTTGCCGAATTGGCAGAGTATATCAGAATTCAGGTAGTGAATCTGATCGGCGTTTGGCCGGTTTTTCAACACCCTGAAGGCTGCAACGTATGAGACAAGCACACAGATTCGACTTCTTTAATAACCAGGATATGCGCAAATCGTACCAACAACCACAAAGGAAAGCCTTTGTGATTCCTCGTTTCCTTATTTTCTTCCTCTTCTTCCTTCACTTCCAGAGCGCATCTGCCTCCGATGGCAAGGCCTTGTTTAAGGCCAATTGTGCGTCCTGTCATAAGGCGAGTGAGGCGAAACTGACAGGCCCCGGTCTGAAAGGCGTATTAAGCCGTATCCCTGAGGGAGACTGGAAATACAACTGGGTACACAACTCTTTTGAGGTGATCAAAGGTGGTGATGCCTATGCCAAGAAAATATTTGGTGAAAACGGCGGTACCGCGATGACCCCATTCCCTGGTTTGAGCAAGGAAGATATTGATGCCATCCTTGCGTATGCCGATAAAGGAGACGAGCCAGCCAAGGCTGTAGTTACTCCCGGTGCAGAGAACCCCAATGGCCCTCCGGTCGAAAAAGGCGTTGATCCGTTCTGGATTCTGTTGGTCATCATCGGTCTGCTGATCATCCTTACACTTGTTCTTCGCACCACCAAACGCAGTCTTAAAAACGTAGTCAACGAAAAGGCCGGTCTTGCTCCTGAGCCAGATCGTAGCCTGTGGGAATCATTTAAATTCTGGTGCGACCAGAACAAACGCATTGTAGCCGTCATCATTCTTTATTTCCTCTGTGTGGGGGTGAAAACATGCTGGTATACGTTGAAAGATATCGGTGTGTATCAGGGTTACCATCCTGAGCAGCCTATCAAATTCAGCCACAAGATCCACGCCGGCGATAACGGTATTCAGTGTGTGTATTGCCACAGCGGCGCTGAGAAATCTAAAACAGCCGGTGTTCCTTCGGTGAACATTTGTATGAACTGTCACAAAGGCATTCAGGAAACGGCGAATCCAGGCAGCAAGGAAGAAATTGCAAAGATCTATGCGGCTGCAGGCTGGGACCCATCAAAGATGGCCTATACCGGAGAACAGAAACCCATCCAGTGGAACAAGGTACATGTACTGCCCGATTTTGTGTTCTTCCCACACAGCCAGCACGTCATGGTCGGAAAGGTTGAATGCGAAACTTGTCATGGCGATGTTAAAAAAATGACAACCGTCGAACAGTTCTCTCCGCTTACCATGGGCTGGTGTATCAATTGCCACCGCACGACTGAAGTGAAGATGGAAGGCAATAAATACTACGACGAGCTTCACGAAAAGCTGAAAAAGAAATACGGCAAACAGCCTATCACCGTTGCCAAAATGGGCGGTCTGGATTGTGCCAAATGTCACTATTAATAAAGAAGTTCATAGTTCGCACTTTGACTGCGATCGATAACAAATAATCAACGAAGCAATATGGGTAACTCAAAAAAATACTGGAAAGGCCTGGACGAACTGAACGACAATCCCGCGTTTTTGAAACAGCGTGATAATGAATTCAATGAGTATGTGCCTGTTGATCAGTTCCTGGCCAATACCTCGGCCATGGAAGAATCATCCACCAGCCGCCGCGACTTCCTGAAGTTCCTGGGTTTCAGCGTTACTGCCGTGACCCTGGCTGCCTGCGAAACACCTGTTACCAAAGTAGTGCCGTATGTGATCAAGCCCGAAGAAATTACCCCGGGTATGGCCAACTGGTATGCTTCTTCTTATTTCGACGGACACGATTATTGCAGCATCATTGTTAAAACACGCGAGGCCCGCCCGATCAAGATTGAAGGCAACTCCTTCTCTAAAATAACGCAAGGCGGCGTAAGTGCACGTGTACAAGCTTCCCTGCTTTCTTTATACGATTCAGATCGTTTCCAGGGCCCGCAGACAGGTAAAGGCGAGGAAATAGAATGGGCCAAGGCCGATAACCTGGTAAAAGCAGGTATTGAACAGGCCGTTGCTTCTAAGAAAGATGTGGTGTTGCTTTCTTCTACCATCATCAGTCCTTCTACCAAGGCAGCTATTGCCGAATTCACCGGCGCGCATGGTGTTAAACATGTAACCTACGACGCAGTTTCTTTTTCAGGTATGCTGCTTGCCAATAAAAATTCGTTCGGCCACCCGTTTATACCAACCTACAATTTCGACAAGGCAAATGTCATCGTAAGTTTTGGCGCTGATTTCCTGACCAACTGGATCAGTCCGATTGAACATTCTAAACAATACGCCAAAACACGCCGTATCAGCAAGGAGAAAAAGGAAATGTCCAAACACGTACAGTTTGAATCTATCCTTTCGCTTACCGGTTCAAATGCCGATGAGCGTCATACGCTGAAACCATCCGAAATGGGCGCTGCCGTGGTAGCTCTCTATAACAAGATCAGCGGAAGCAACCTGCCTGTTTCCGGAAAGGTACACGAACATGCCATCGACGAAACAGCCAAATGGTTGTTGGATAACAAAGGAAAATCGCTCGTAGTAAGCGGTTCGAACGATGGAAACATCCAGATGGTTGTGAATGCCATTAACGAAACACTTGGCAACTACGGTAAAACCATCGATACAAATACGCAGGACTACACCCGTCAGGGCATTGACGAACATTTCGTTAAACTTGTTGCCGATATGCAGGCCGGAAATGTGGGATCGATCATCTTCTACAATTGTAACCCGGTATATACTGCTCCGGCAAAACTCAAATTCTCCGAAGCGCTTGCCAAAGTAGCTTCCAAAGTATCGCTGGCGTCACGTTCAGATGAGACTACTGCCCTGTGCGATGTAATTTGTCCGGATCATAACTTCCTTGAATCCTGGAACGATCACAACCCCCGCAAAGGACATTATAGCTTACAACAACCTACGATTTCTCCTTTGTTCGCTCCGCGTAATGCAGGTGCCGTACACAGCCAGGGGTCACGTCAGGCACAGGAAAGTATCCTGCGTTGGGCGGGGAATGGAACCAATTTCCATACCTATATGACCACCAACTGGAAGGCCATGTTCAATAATTCGGGCGATGCAACCACCTTCTGGAACCAGAGCCTGCACGATGGGGCAATCTACGTTGAAGGTCTTGGCGCTGAGATAACCGAGCACAAAGCCGACGAAAAGAAAGAAGCAAAACACGATTCCAAAAAAGGAAAAGCGGCGCCGGTAGCAGCAGCGGCCGCAGGCGCTGTCCTGGCCGATAAAGAAGAAGAGCCGAAAGATGAAAAAGAAATCAACCCGAAGATCGAACTGGGTGCAGCAGCAACAGCGCTCGCCACAGTGAAAGGGTCTGAAAACGAGGTTGTGTTCTATGAAAGCACGGCACTGGGCAGTGGTTTGCTTGCCAACATCCCCTGGTTGCAGGAATTACCGGACCCGATCACCAAGATTACCTGGGACAACTATATTACCATGAACCCTGCCGACATGGAAGCCGGCAAATACAATATCCTCGAACGCTTCGACCAGCTCGAAGACGAACCCGATACGGCCATTGTAACCGTTGACGGTATTGCGCTCGAAGCGCTTCCGGTATTCCCACAGCCAGGTCAGGCTATCGGAACCATTGGTATTGCATTGGGCTACGGACGCACCAATTCCGGCAAATGCGCCAACGAGATAGGGGTAAACGCATACAAAACGGTACAGTGGGTGAACAACACCATGCAGTACACCGCCAACGTAACGTCTATCGAAAACGCACACAAGACGCATGCCATAGCCTGTACCCAGACTCACCATACCATGATGGGCCGCGAGATTGTGAAAGAAACATCTATCATGGCCTGGTTGAAAGATGAGGCAGCAGGAAACGAAAAGGAAACGGTTGAGTTCAAAGGAAAAACAGTTGATCCGCTCACGGTAAACCTTTGGGAAGATTTTGACCGCCCCGGACACAAATGGGCCCTGGCTATCGACCTCAATACCTGTACCGGTTGCGCAGCCTGCGTGGTAAGCTGTACGGCCGAGAACAACGTGCCTGTAGTAGGCAAACTCGAAGTGCGCCGCAGCCGCGAAATGCACTGGATCCGAATTGACCGATACTACTCCAGCGATATGTCGAAAGCGCGTGGCAAGGAAGAAGGAAAAGGCAAGATTGCCACCTACCGCGAGATGGAGCATGCCTCATCGGCCAACCCGCGTGTGTTCTTTCAACCCATCATGTGTCAGCATTGCAACCACGCACCCTGCGAAACGGTGTGTCCGGTTCTTGCAACCAGCCACAGCGGCGAAGGCCTGAACATGATGACGTACAACCGTTGTGTAGGCACGCGTTATTGCGCCAACAACTGTCCGTTTAAAGTTCGTCGTTTCAATTGGTTTAACTATACAGGCAACAATAAGTTCAAAGATGTAAATCCTGGTATGGATGATATCGGACGCATGGTGCTGAACCCCGATGTCGTGGTTCGCTCACGCGGTGTAATGGAAAAATGTTCCATGTGCGTACAACGTATCCAGGCCGGAAAACTCGAAGCAAAGAAAGCCGGTGAAAAACTGAAAGACGGAGCCATTCAGACAGCCTGTTCTCAATCGTGCCCGACCAATGCTATCATCTTCGGAGATCTGAGCGATCCCGAAAGCCAGGTATCAAAATGGTTTGAGAACGAACGTCATTACAAACTGCTTGAAGAAACGGGTATACGCCCCAATGTGGCCTACCTGACCAAGGTGCGTAACATCGACCATATTGAAGAAGAACACGGGAAAGAAGAGCGGCACGAGGCAAAGGAAGAAAAGAAAGAGGAAAAAGCGCATTCGTAACCCGACTCACTTAAACGTAGAACAAAGTAGGAACAACATTTAAATAAAGTATATGCAACACGAAAGTGCCATCAGAGAGCCGCTCATTTTAGGACACAGGACCTATCATGACATCACCGAGGATATTGCAAGACCCATCGAAGGTAAGGCCAACAAATATTGGTACCTGGTCTTCACCATCGCCGTCTGCGCCTTTACCTGGGGAATCGGATGTTTGTTTTACACCATCGGTACCGGTATCGGAGCCTGGGGTGCAAACAAAACAGTAGGCTGGGCCTGGGACATTACGAACTTTGTATGGTGGATCGGTATCGGTCACGCCGGAACCCTGATCTCAGCTGTGCTTTTATTGTTCCGTCAAAAATGGCGTATGGCCATCAACCGCTCGGCCGAAGCAATGACCATCTTTGCCGTAATGTGCGCTGCCATCTTCGTAACCATGCACACCGGTCGTCCTTGGCTCGATTACTGGCTCTTCCCACATGCCAACCAGTTCGGTTCGTTGTGGGTGAACTTCAACTCCCCGCTTCTTTGGGATGTGTTTGCGGTTTCTACCTACTTCTCCATTTCCCTGGTATTCTGGTACACCGGTCTGATCCCCGACTTTGCTACCATCCGCGACCGTGCCGTGAAGCCCATGTCGAAAAAAATCTACAAATTCCTTTCCTTTGGTTGGAGCGGTCGTGCAAAAGACTGGACCCGTTTCGAGGAAGTATCACTTGTGCTTGCCGGTCTTTCCACACCACTTGTATTCTCCGTGCACTCGATTGTATCCATGGACTTTGCCACCTCCATCGTACCGGGCTGGCACACCACCATCTTCCCTCCATACTTTGTGGCAGGCGCTATCTTCTCCGGTTTTGCAATGGTCGAAACACTCCTGCTCATCGTCCGAAAAGTATTGAGCCTCGAACATTACATTACCGTGAAGCACATGGAATATATGAACATCGTTATCATCCTTACCGGTTCTATGGTTGGTGTGGCTTACCTCAGCGAATTGTTCATCTCCTGGTACTCGGGTGTTGAATACGAAGCCTACGCATTCCTGAACCGTGCTACTGGGCCTTATTGGTGGAGTTATGCAGGGATGATGACCTGTAACGTTATTTCGCCACAGTTGTATTGGTTTAAGAAAATCCGTACCAGTCTTACTGCAACCTTCATTCTTTCGATTGTTGTAAACATCGGTATGTGGTTCGAACGTTTTGTCATTATCGTGACCTCACTTCACCGCGATTATATTCCATCCAGCTGGACCATGTATCACCCGACCTGGATTGAGGTTGGTATTTTTACCGGCACCATCGGTATGTTCTTTACCTTCTTCCTTTTGTTCGCACGGGTGTTCCCGGTAATCGCACTCAATGAGTTGAAGACGATCCTGAAGATCAGCGGAGAAAGCTACAAGAAGGAAGCCGCAAACGCAGCACATCATTAATACAAACATAAAAGCAATACGCAATTATGAGCGCTAAAACAATCATACACGGAATTTACAACGACGAGGAGAAGCTCAAGGAAGGAGCCATACAGCTTCGTTCGGCAAGGATCCGCGTGAAAGAAGTTTTTTCACCCTTCCCCATCCACGGCATCGACCCGATCATCGGGGTTGACCGCACCTGGATCTCCATCTGCTGTTTCATCTACGGGTTGACCGGTATGTCACTCGCATTATTGATGACCTGGTACATGATGGTAGGCGACTGGCCAGCAGACATCGGAGGAAAACCAAGCATGGCCTTTTACATGGCTATCCCGGCCTTCATCCCCGTAACGTTTGAATCGACGGTGTTTTGTGCCGGTCACGGTATGGCCATCACCTTCTTCCTGCGTAGCTGGATCCTCCCAGGTGTTTCACCCAAGAATCCTGACCCACGTACAACCGATGATATGTTCCTGATGGAGATCGAAGCAAAACCGGAAGACGAATCACGCATTGTTGCCATGCTCAAAGCAAGTGGAGCAGCCGAAGTAAATGTTAAATAAAGGAATGCAAAGACACTTTCATCCTATGAAAATTTCAATGAAATACCTTGTTCTTGGTTCAGTAGCGCTGGCGGCGGTGTCGTTCTTCGCATCCTGCGACAAAATGGACCCGAACAGTCCTGGAGTAGAGTACATGCCCGATATGTATCGTTCTCCTTCGTACGAAACAAACGCAATCACCACCTTTCGGGGTGATACCGTTTCCTGCAACCGTTTGCCGGTAGCCGGTACGATTGCACGTGGTTTCATGCCTTACACCCTTCCGAATGATACCATGGGCTATAGGATGTCTGGAATCACCATGCACAACCCGCTCCCAAACACACCCGAAATTGTTGAACAAGGAAAGATTATTTACGGAAAGTTCTGTGTGCATTGCCACGGTAAATCAGGTCAGGGTGATGGCAAAGTAGGGCTCATCCTGGGTGGAATGCCTCATTACGATGATGCAGCCCACAAAGACCTGCCTGAAGGAAAGATGTTTCATTCGATCACCTACGGAAAAAATCTCATGGGCTCGCATGCTTCACAGCTGAGTGTAGACGATCGCTGGAAAGTGATCCGTTATGTACAAACCCTGCAAGGAAAGAAAGAAACAGCCTCGGTAACAGACAGTACTGCTGCTGCCAAACCAGCCGTGAAAATGCTAAAAGGCAAGAAGGCTCCGAAATAATAGTATAAGCGAATCAAGAAAACACGTTATCATATGGACACAAGTGGAATGAATTTAACCTATATCCTCAGCCCGAAGACCAAGAACATTTGCTTGACTCTTATTGGTGTTGGTTTGGTTGCAACCATTGTCGGGATCTTTCATGGCACGGCTGACCCCATGCACACACAACGCATCTGGTCGAACATCTGGCTGGATATTTTCTTCTTTTTCTCCATCAGTTTATTGGCTACCTTCTTTTATGCCGTGCAATATGCTGCCGAGGCTGCATGGGCTGTAGCTTACAAACGCATTATGGAAGCGGTCATGAAATTCCTTCCTGTTGGCGCATCGCTTGTGTTCCTGTATTGTATTCTGGGCGTACTCGGTGTGCATCATACCTGGAAATGGTTAAGCCCAACGGCTGTTGCTGCCGACAAGGTACTTCAGAACAAATCGGCATTTTTGAACCCCACCATGTTCCTGGGTCTTACCTTTCTGTTCCTGCTTGCTTATGTATCGTATCAGCGCTGGACCTGCAAAATGTCGCTCGAAGCAGATGCCGGGGGTGATGGAGTTAAATACTGGAAGATGAACCAGCGCAAGGCTGCTATTTTCCTCGTGTTCTTTGGTTTTACTTCGGTTGTAGGATCCTGGTTCTGGCTGATGTCTATCGATGCACATTGGTTCTCTACCCTGTTTGGCTGGTATGTATTTGCAGGTCAGTGGATCGGGGCCATCATCACTTTTAACCTGATTGGTCTGCACCTCAAGAGTAAAGGACAAGGAGAATTTTTGAACGATAGTCACCAACACGATATGGGCAAATGGATGTTTGCCGTGAGCTTTCTGTGGACCTATCTTTGGTTCTCCCAGTTCATGCTTATCTGGTATGCCAACCTTCCGGAAGAAGTAGCCTATTACAAAGCCCGTTGGGATGATTACCGCGGCTTGCTGTGGACCATGTTCTTTATGAACTTCTCCCTGCCCATGCTCATGCTCATGTCTCGCGATGCAAAACGTAACCGGACCTTTATCTTTATCGTGGGTATTGTCATCTATTTCTTCCATTGGGTGGATACCTTTATCATGATCATGCCTGGCTCTATCGGAGCAGGAGGTCATATCGGGATGATCGAAATCGGTATGTTTATGGCCGGTACCGGAGGCTTTGCATGGTTTGTACTCGCACAATTGGCAAAAGCCCCGTTGCTCGTAAAGAACCATCCTTACCTGCAGGAGACACTGCACTTTCATATTTAATTGCGATTTTAGGACTAACGAAAAATAAAAGAGGTTATGGTTCAATTACTGATTTATCTGGCAATAGCGCTTCTCATCATCACGGTGTCTCAGCTTGCTCGTGTATTCGAGCTGGCAGCTGAACTCAAAGGAGGGCATAAAAACAAACCGACTGAACGGGAAAACCGCAACAACGGGCGTCTCTGGTTGGTTTATCTGGTGGCGTTCTTTAGCTTCATCTTATGGCAGTTGCTCAACTACGGCCCTCGTACGCTTCCTGAGGCAGCTTCAGAAAGTGGCGTTAAGCTCGACTGGCTTTTCAATTTCAACATGATCATCATCTTTATCGTATTTATTATTACGCACATCCTGCTGTTCTTCTTTGCTTTCAAATACTATGGAAGAGACAACAACCGCGCTACCTTCTTCCCACACAACAACAAACTGGAGCTTATCTGGACTTCGGTTCCGGCTGCTGTTCTGGCTGTGATCATATTCCTGGGGCTGAAGCTCTGGACGGAAATCACAACTCCTGCTGATGATACAAAATCAGAAGTTATTGAAATCTACACCAAACAATTCGATTTCACTGCCCGTTACGCCGGGAAAGATAATGTACTCGGAAAAGCCAATTACAAACTCGTTATCGGGGCCAACGTACTTGGTCTTGATTCTGCTGATGTAAACGGACATGATGACAAGATTGTAAAAGGCGAGCTGCACCTTCCGTTGAATAAAGAAATCAGCTTCAAGATCCGTTCTCAGGATGTGATCCACTCGGTTTACTTCCCTTACCACCGTGCCCAGATGAACTCTGTGCCGGGTATGACCACACTCATCCACTTTAAACCGACGATCACTTCGGCCGATATGCGGAAGCGTTTGAAGAACGACAAATTTGATTACTATATTCTGTGTAACAAGATTTGCGGAACCAGTCACTATGCCATGAAAATGCTGGTGGTTGTTGATTCGCCCGAAGAGTATGCAGCCTGGTTGGCCAAACAGCCGGAATTCCTGCCGGCTACAGCAAAGACTGCGGCGATAACAGAGCCAACGGCTGCTGAACCGAAGAAGGAAGAAAAAGGAATGTAATTTTTAGTACTGAACGATTAAACTTTAGCAATATGTCAATGGATATTCACGCAGTAAACGATCATCACGATGCCCATGCCGATCATGAGCACCATCATGAGGAGTCTTTCGTATCGAAATACGTCTTCAGTATGGACCACAAAACCATTTCCCGTCAGTTCCTGATCACAGCTGTGGTCATGGCTGTAGTGGGGATGATGATGTCGGTGATGTTTCGTCTTCAGTTGGCTTGGCCTCATGAAGGCTTTGCATTGACCAACTTTATCCTCGGCGATAAATGGGCCCCGAAAGGAGTCCTCGACCCGAACATGTACATGGCATTGGTTACCCTTCACGGCACCATCATGGTGTTTATGGTACTTACCGGCGGTTTGAGCGGGACATTCAGTAACCTGCTCATTCCGTACCAGATTGGTGCACGTGATATGGCTTCGGGTTTTCTGAACATGCTTTCGTATTGGTTCTTTTTTGCATCCAGCTTGGTGATGTTGTTGTCATGCTTTATCGAAACCGGACCAGCATCCGGAGGTTGGACGGTTTACCCTCCACTTTCGGCTGTGGCTGAATTCATGCCCGGCTCTGGTTTGGGTATGACCATGTGGCTGGTATCTATGAGCTTGTTCATTGTGTCCTCGCTGCTCGGTGGTTTGAACTACATCATTACCGTAATCAACTTCCGGACAAAGGGTATGTCTATGACCCGTCTGCCACTTACGATCTGGGCTTTCTTTATCACTGCCATCCTGGGTGTTCTCTCTTTCCCGGTTCTGTTCTCTGCAGCCCTGCTGCTCATTTTCGACCGCAGCTTCGGTACCAGTTTCTACCTGAGTGATATTATTGTAAATGGCGCACCGCTCGAACAAACAGGCGGGAGCCCAATTCTGTACCAACACTTGTTCTGGTTCCTGGGCCACCCCGAGGTGTATATCATCCTCTTGCCGGCCCTGGGCCTTGCATCCGAAATCATTGCGGTAAACTCACGTAAACCTATTTTCGGTTACCGTGCCATGATCGGGTCTATGCTTGCCATTGGTTTCCTCTCGTTCATCGTTTGGGGTCACCACATGTTTATCACCGGGATGAACCCATTCCTTGGTTCCGTCTTCGTATTCACCACGCTCTTAATTGCCATTCCTTCGGCTGTAAAAGCGTTTAATTACATTACTACGCTGTGGAAGGGGAACATCCAATTTACGCCGGCCATGCTGTTTGCGATCGGTCTGGTTTCTACGTTTATCTCCGGTGGTGTAACCGGTATCATCCTGGCCGACTCGGCACTGGATATTCCGATTCACGATACGTATTTTGTTGTTGCCCACTTCCATATTGTAATGGGGCTTTCGGCTATTCTGGGTATGATTGGCGGAGTATATCACTGGTTTCCGAAATTGTTTCTGCGTAAGATGAACAAGACCATGGGTTATATCCACTTCTGGATAACATTTGTTTGTGCATACGGCGTATTCTTCCCGATGCACTTCCTGGGTCTTGCCGGGGTGCCCCGTCGTTATTACACGAACTCAGAGGTGCCGATGTTCGACAATCTGATGGATATCAACGTGCTCATCACTTGTTTTGCCATCGTCGGCGCTTTAGGTCAGCTGATCTTCCTATTCAACTTCTTCTATAGTATCTTCAGAGGAGAAAAAGCGGAGCAAAACCCTTACAACTCGAATACACTCGAGTGGACTACACCCATGGCACATACCCACGGTAACTGGCCAGGGGCATTACCTGTTGTTCACCGCTGGCCTTATGATTACAGCAAACCCGGCGAAGAAGCTGATTTTATTCCTCAAACGGTTCCGCTCAGACCTGGTGAGGTTGATGGCGGTGGCCATTAACTGAATCGGTCATGAACCAATAAAAGAAAGTCCCAATCAGTATTGGGACTTTCTTTTTGCCGGAATCTGTCTTTCAGGTGCTGGGCTGACCTATAATCCGGGATTTTGCATTAGCCGTTCAACAGGCTAATGCAACGTGCGTTAGGCCTGTGAGGGTCCCGATGGCTCAGATAGACATCGGGAGACGGTTGTCACGCGGGCCAGCAGGACTGATGGCTTTTTGAGCGTAAAGACGTGTTTCCGATGCATGAAGCGGGATAATTACTGCCGGGAGAAAATTACCTTTACCGGAAGAATCACACATGAACAACGGCTTCTGCAAAAAGCACTTCAATACAGCTGTCCATAAAACAGGAGTGTGCTTCTTTTTGTTTCTGTTTCTTGTCGGGTTCCCTGTGTCCTTCCAGGCCCAGACACCGATGATGGACACCCTGCTCTCGGCATTTCATTATCGCCCCAAACCCAGCTTCGATTTCGGTACGCGCAACTCGTTTGTTCAAAACAGCAGGGCTGATATCTGGGGCATTAAACTAGGGGTCTCGTTTCACAAACGCGTTCGTATCTATGCAGGTTATAATTATATGACCTCAGATCTTCAAGCTCCCTATGCTTTCATGGGCGATGGAAAACTTCAGGAGGTTACGCTGCACATGAAACTTAATTATGGGGCAGTCTGTTTTGAATATGTGTACTATAAAACAAAGCATTGGGAATTCAGCCTTCCGCTACAACTTGGAATCGGGGAGTCAAGATATCAATATGCCTATGAGGGAACGCTGCGCAACCGGGATGGGGGTTTGATAATTCTTTACGAGCCCATGGTAGCCACCGAATACTATATCTTTCCCTGGCTCGGAGTAGAGGTAGATGTTGGCTTGAGACTGATGCTCAGGAACAACTCTGCCATAAACAAAGAATTTAACGGTCCGATGTATGCATTTGGTTTGTTTCTGGCTTACGATGAGCTGTATAAGGCCTTGTTCCCGCATTCAAGGCTCGCACAACAGATGTAAGTTGCAGACGATTTTTATTCTGTTTGTATCGCTTCCCTGGGCTGATGTTCTGTGGTATCTGATTCCATGAAATTAAAGGTATCTGTTCCTTACCCGAAAGTTGCCGAAGAACGAACACCCTGGTCATGCGAACACATGGAATCATAAAGTATGAAAGCAATCTGTTTGTGTTGTATCGGTAAACTCAGGCAGTTAGGAAGTGCCGGGAGTGAGGGGTAAGTGCTGAGAAGTGACTCCGCAAGGCCATAACCTGTTTCAAATACCGGGGTACAAGACACCGCTTTTTGATCCAATTTATCTCCGGGTTTGAAATAGGATTAAATTATCTTTTGTACATTAGTTGCGCGATGAAACATCACCTCAAGTCATCTGTTCTTACAGTGCTCTCAGCTTTGCTGGTCATTCTTACATTTGGACAGGCCACGGTGCCGGCTGAAGGCTTGCCCGGAAAATGGACCATGTGCTACGATGGTTCCTTTTCTGCAACACACCGGTGCAATAATAAAGTACCCATTGATTGTCTTTTTGACAAAAACGGTCACTTCAAAATAAAAGTGGGGAATATGACCAGAAAGGGAAGATATGACCTCAACGGAACCAGCCTCTTGCTCAAGTATGACAAAACAGGCAACCTGACTGGGGATAAAACAGAACAAACAATTGTTTGGATAGACCGAAATCATTTCTATTCCCAGGAAGAGCAAGGACATCGGGGCACTGTTTATTGTTATTTTGAACGCATTCAATAACAGCACCATTTACCACACAACAGCCCTGGCAAACACCCGAATAATTGTGGTTCGGATTCACCCCCTATAGGCTTCCCTGGAACAGGGACATCGCCTGATCGATACTACAACAGGGGCTACGCATAATTCACGTAACTTTACAGCTACTAATCCAGTCACTCTTCCTTGAATGAATCCAAATGTAGACCCTGCCAGCGAAAATCTCAGTCCTGCTGAAAAGGAGGTGGAAAAGATGTTACGTCCTCAGGAGTTTGAGGACTTTGCCGGGCAGGATGCCGTAGTCGAAAACCTGCGTGTGTTTGTGCAGGCCGCCAAACAACGCGGAGAAGCCCTGGATCATGTGCTCCTGCATGGCCCTCCCGGTCTTGGAAAGACTACTCTTGCCAATATCATTGCACAGGAGCTCGGTGTAAGCATCCGTGTGACTTCCGGGCCTGTTCTCGACAAACCCGGTGATCTGGCAGGCCTGCTGACCAATCTCGAAAAATTCGACGTTCTCTTTATCGATGAAATACATCGTCTGAGCCCGGTTGTGGAAGAATACCTGTACTCGGCCATGGAAGACTACCGCATTGATATCATGCTCGACAGTGGACCCAATGCCCGTAGTGTACAGATTAAACTCAATCCGTTTACACTGGTTGGTGCAACTACCCGTTCCGGACTTCTTACTTCACCGTTGCGGGCCCGGTTTGGGATCACCTCCCGTCTTAACTATTACGATTCAAAACTGCTCACCCATATCATTCAACGTTCGGCTGAAATCCTGAAAGTAGAAATACAACCCGATGCAGCATTCGAACTCGCACGCCGCAGCCGGGGCACACCGCGCATAGCCAACGCCCTGCTCCGGCGTGTGCGCGACTTTGCCCAGATCAAGGGCGATGGAACCATCGATATGGAAATTGCGCACTATGGTTTAAGTGCATTGAATGTCGACAAAAACGGTTTGGACGAGATGGACATCCGTATTCTTTCTGCATTGATCGATAAATTCAAAGGAGGCCCTGTTGGCCTCACCACCATCTCAACCGCAGTAGGCGAAGAAGCCGGTACCATTGAGGAGGTGTATGAACCTTTTCTGATCCAGGAGGGATACCTCATCCGTACGCCTCGCGGAAGACAAGCCACAGAACAGGCTTACAAACACCTGGGAAGAATGCCCGGATCAAACCGCGGTACGTTGTTTGGTGAAGAATAATTTCTACAACCCGAACATCCACCCCAGACCAGCCACAAAGCCGATTACATGTCGCAAGCCACTCATACCGCACTGATCAAAGCTGAGGCAAAACGTCTTGGCTTCGACTTTTGTGGCGTAGCAAAGGCCGGATTTCTTGAGGAAGAAGCGCCCAGGCTCGAAACCTGGCTCAACGGGAACAAGCACGGACAGATGCATTACATGGCCAACCACTTCGACAAACGACTTGACCCTCGGTTGCTTGTGGATGGGGCACGTTCTGTGGTTTCCTTGCTCCTGAATTATTACCCCTCCCAGACTCAAACCGATGATTCTGCTCCAAAAATCTCCAAGTATGCGTATGGTCTGGATTACCATTTTGTGATCAAAGAAAAACTCCGGTCGCTCTACGCGTTTATTCAGGAGGAAATCGGAGAAGTAGACGGAAGGGTTTTTGTAGACTCGGCTCCCGTAATGGACAAGGTCTGGGCTAAACAGGCCGGAGCGGGCTGGGTGGGAAAGAACTCGAACTTGATCAACAAAGGCAATGGATCTTTTTTTTTCATTGCCGAACTGATACTAAACCTTGATCTGGAGTATGACGGGCCTGTACCCGATTATTGTGGCACCTGCACCCGCTGCATCGATGCATGCCCTACCGATGCCATTTCTGAACCCTATGTAGTGGATGGAAGTAAATGTATTTCGTATTTCACCATCGAACTGAAAGAAAACCTTCCGGCTGAAATGAAAGGGAAGTTCGATAACTGGGCCTTTGGCTGTGATATCTGCCAGGATGTTTGCCCCTGGAACCGTTTTTCGAAAGCACATCAGGAACCTCAGTTCCGGCCCCGGGAAGGCTTGTTGGACATGACAGCCAGACAATGGGAAGAAATGACAGAAGATGTGTTCCGAAAAGTCTTTAAAGATTCGGCCGTGAAACGTACCGGATATAAGGGGCTGAAAAGGAATGTGGAATTCCTGAAGATGCCAACCTGACTACAATTGCCGTATAGAACCAACCCCGGTAAGACAGCAAGAAAAAAAGCGCTTAAAGCAAAATGCTTTGCCACTCTTCACGAAGAATGGAAGATAAATCAACGTGAAGCTGGCTTGTTCAGCAAACCGGCATGCTCACACCTTGGTAACGCTCGTATAGACATCCAGGATAATATCTTTGTACATGTGCCCGAAGGTGGCCAGGGCCCAGACCTTGAGTATCATGGTATCCTGGGGCTGCAGCCATTTGATGGCTTTGCTGAGTTCTTTGCGGAACAATAGTTTATCAAAACTAACTTTCTCCAGAATGGTTTTGCTCATATCGAGCATTGCCACAGTTGTCTCTTTCATCATCGCGAACAAATTAGGGGATAGGACATCCGTGAAATTTGGGTGCAAGTATATAAACGGATTGAAAACTGACTATGTTTCAACTGTTAACTCTTTTTTATGTTTTTTTATGAATTTGATCAACCCGGCCTGGATGGGGTATTGGGCCTGAGGAGTACAGAAATCGGGTAAAGCTTAGCTTATCCTGTAGCCCAGTTGAAGAAGTTTTTAAACTTTTTCGGCTCCCCAACGGTAGGTATCGAGTGTCAAGCCTGCAAGCCCCAGGGCCCGGTCGATCACGGTTGCAGCCAGCTCTTCCATGGTTTTCGGTTTGCTGTAAAAGGAAGGGCTTGCCGGGCAGATGATGCCTCCGGCCTCGGTAATGGTCTTCATATTGTTGAGATGGATCAGGCTCAAGGGTGTCTCTCGGCTGATCAGGATCAGCTTCCTGCGTTCCTTGAGGATGACATCTGCTGCTCTCGTAGTCAGATCGTTCGAAATGCCTGTTGCAATCCTGGCCAGTGCTCCCATCGAACAGGGGCAGATAATCATCGTGTCATAACCGGCTGAGCCCGAAGCAAAAGGAGCAAAAAAATCGCTCTTTTTATAGTTTGGAAAATGGATGCGTTCATAGTCTCTGTTGCCCAGCTCATACTCCCACACATCCTTGGCATTGTCTGACATAACTACCCCAACTTCTTCAATCTGTCCGCTCATTGCCCACAACTTGTCGAGCAATACTTTTGCATACACCGCTCCGCTTGCTCCGGTTATTGCTACTACGATTTTCTTTTTTTGACTCATGCTAAAAACCCATTCAGCCGTTAATAATTCTGATGGATAGTAAAGGTACAGAAATTCACTGGTGTTTTCAATATGGGCACATGCCTGGCTGAATGAGCTTGAAACGAAAAAGCCATCCGGGTGGGGGGATGGCTTTTTCTGATTTGAATGTATTTTTAAGTCTACTTTTTCTTCAGGAGTTCAGCTTTCACGGTCAATTCCATGGCTTCGGCAAATTTGTTCCCAACAGCTTCCGGAATTTTGATGTCATGGTCTTTCATGGCCACATTGAATTTTGAATCAATGGTAATGATATCGCCCTTGATAACCAGGGTTCCTTCAATCTTCCTCGGTTTTTTTACCCCGTGCACATCCAATGTCCCATCCATGGTTATTTTGTACGTTCCATCTTTCGAGTAATCAATTTTCTCAACGATTTTTCCCTTGAATGAGCAATAAGGAAATTTTTCAGTTTCCATATAATTCTCATTGTAGTGTTCTTGCATCAAACCGCTTTTAAATACAAAACCTTTGTTGCTCACCTGCGCTACAAATTCACCCGTTTCTGATTTCAGTACAACAGCTTTTGTGATGGTGTTGGTGGCAGCGATATCCTCCATCGAGGTATGCGAATAAAACGAGATGACGGTTTTATCTGTACCCACATAATTTTGGGCAGAGATCATCAAGCCGCAAGAGAGACTAAAACTGAGGAGGATGACTTTTTTCATATAGATGTGGATTTGGTTTTATGGGTTTATGCAAGATACAGGCCAAAAATAACGATTCCTTCTTATCCGGCTCTTTTTTTTCAGAGCATCAACCGCCCTGATCAGATTCATTTCTGTAAACGCCTCAAACCGATTCGGAAGCTGGCTCTTTACAACGAATAAAAATCTGCTGTGATCATCACAAATATAGATTTTTTTTTGAATGAGGTAAAAAGGAATGTTTGGGCTGAAATTATCCTAATTTTGCGCACACTTTTAAACGTAACGGGAACCGGGGTGGTCAGCGATCCGCTTCTTCAGAAATGACCCGTTGCAGTCAATACAAAAACACTCATTTGATTCATCAAAACAAATCAATATCATGGCAAAAGCAGATAATTTCCAGCACCCCGATTATTACCTCATGGATGAACTTCTTACCGACGAGCACCGTCTGATCAGAGATTCGGCCAGGGCCTGGGTAAAAAAAGAAGTTTCGCCGATCATCGAAGAGGCCTGCCAAAAATGTGAATTTCCTAAGCAGTGGATAAAGGGCCTTGCCGAGATTGGCGCTTTTGGACCCTATATCCCACAGGAATATGGCGGGCCCGGGCTTGACCAGATATCCTATGGCCTCATTATGCAGGAATTGGAGCGGGGCGACAGCGGATTGCGTTCTACCGCTTCTGTGCAAAGCTCGCTCGTGATGTTTCCTATCTATACGTATGCTTCAGAAGAACTCAAGAAACATTATCTCCCCAAACTTGCCAGCGGCGATCTGATGGGTTGTTTTGGTCTTACCGAACCTGATCATGGCTCTAACCCAAGCGGTATGCTCACCAACATCAAAGACAAGGGCGATCATTATCTGCTGAACGGGGCCAAAATGTGGATCTCCAACGCTCCCTTCGCCGATATTGCCGTGGTG
>JABDAO010000004.1:66222-75334 GCA_013289095.1 Bacteroidota bacterium
ACGCGGGATGGTTGTGGAACGTGGCTGGGCAGGCTTTTCGACTCCCGAGACCCATGGCAAATGGTCGTTAAGGGCCAGCGCCACCGGAGAACTGGTATTCGACAATGTAAAAGTGCCCAAATCCCATGTTTTCACAACGGTGAAAGGACTGAAAGGCCCCCTAAGCTGTTTAAACTCTGCACGTTATGGTATTGCCTGGGGCGCAATTGGTGCGGCCATGGATTGTTATATGTCGGCCCTGAACTATTCCAAGGAACGTATTCAGTTTGGAAGGCCAATCGGTGGTTTCCAGCTTACCCAAAAGAAACTGGCCGAAATGATTACAGAAATAACGAAGGCCCAACTACTTACCTGGCGTTTGGGGGTGTTGAAAAACGAACACAGGGCCACTCCGGCCCAGATATCCATGGCAAAACGCAATAACGTATTCATGGCCCTCACCATTGCCCGCGAAGCCCGTCAGATTCACGGAGGCATGGGCATCACCGGCGAATATCCGATCATGCGTCACATGATGAACCTGGAGTCTGTCATTACCTACGAGGGGACCCATGATATACACCTGCTCATAACCGGAATGGATGTTACGGGTATCGCTGCCTTTGAATAGGGTGAACCGGTCTCATCGCCTAATTGGCTGATCTTCTTTCTGATCGGATCAATATGAATGTGGAGTTGTACAATCTTCCTTCTGAATGCATCAATCTTAACAAAGATTGATGCATTTTTTATTCAGTATGGTCTGTCCTTCATTCAGATTGGGGCATTCTTAATTAAGATTTGTCCTTTCTTAATTAAGATTGACGCATTCTGAATGAAGATTTGTCCTTTCTTAATTAGAATTGGTGCATTTTGAATTGAAATTTGTCTTTTCTGTATAAAGATTGGTGCATTCTTAATTAAGATTTGTCCTTTCTTAATTAAGATTGGTGCATTTTTACAAAAGATTGACACATTCTTAAATAAGCAGGATGCATGCCTGAAGGGGATTACCTCGTTACGGTCGTACCGTTCAGATATCCAGTGTTTTATCACTATATTCTGGCCATATTTCGGGGTATGAGTATCCGGCTTTCAGACCCTTATCTCCCTGTTGTTTAGTAAGCAAACGGAGATTTCGATAAAAAATGACCGAGAAAGCCGAATTGAAAAAGAGACAAGAAAACAGGGTCTGATGAGGATCGGAGCCCTTGCGTACAAGCCTTGCTGTTGCAAGAGAAAGTCTCCGAAACAGGAAAATCACGTCCAGATTTTGTACTTTTGTGCTTAGAATTCGAATTCAGATCACCTAAACACCAGATCCCATGTATCCAGAAGCAATGGTAAAACCAATGAAAGCCGAGCTTATCACAGCCGGTTTTGAAGATTTGACTACCCCCGAACAAGTAGATAAAGCCATCAACAGCAAAGGCACCGTATTGGTTGTTGTAAACTCTGTATGCGGTTGTGCAGCAGGAGCAGCACGCCCGGGAGTAAAGCTTGCCGTATCGGGAAGCAAGAACCCCGATAAATTGTGTACCGTTTTTGCCGGTTTTGACACCGAAGCCGTGATGGAAGCCCGCAAACATTTTATACCGTACCCTCCGTCTTCTCCTGCAATCGCTCTTTTTAAAGACGGCAAGCTGGTGCATTTTGTAGAACGTCACCACATCGAGGGCCGCTCGGCACAGATGATTGCCGATCATCTGCAGATGGCATTCAATGAATTTTGCTAGGCCCCGGATCGGGGGCAAGCGCCGTTTTTTTGATGCAAAAAACCTTTAGAATTGTCTAAAGGTTTTTTTTATAGAACGTATTTACTCGTTGTATCTCATTTACGATCCACCACTTTTGGGACTTTAAAATAATCAGAATCCTTCTTGGGGGCATTCAGGAGCGCTTCTTTCTGGGTGATGCTTTCGATGACAACATCATCGCGCAGCACATTTACTTCCTCGCACATGTAAATAAGGGGTTCAACCCTGCCGGTATCCAGTTCGTTGAGTTTTTCAACGAATTCGAGCATACGGTTCATCTTGTTGATGAGTTCGGGTTTTTCGGTTTCGGCGAATTCGAGCCGTGCCAGATGGGCAATGCGGTCGACAGTGTCTTTATCTATTTTGCTCATTCGTATTGTTTTTCGTCCTTCAGTGTTTGATCGATAATCTGATACACCTTTGTTCGCAAAGATACTAAATCATCTTCGGTCATTCCGGTGGTTTGTATGGGGGCGTGATACACCACCTTGCTGAGTCCCGGCCTTCCGTTTGATTTGAAAAAGCCTCCGTTTTGCAAAATTTTCCAGTTATTGATAAACGCCACCGGTACAATGGGCACCTGTTTATCAATGGCCAGTTTGAAGGCCCCGTTTTTGAAGACCTTCATTTGGGGTGCGCTTTTGGGGATGGTGGCTTCGGGGTACAAAAACACGCTGTGTCCTTTGTCGATCTCTTCCCCTGCACGCAGGTATGCTTTGTGAGATCCGGAACGGCTGTTCCTGAACACCGGAATATTCATTTCTTTGAAGAACATGCCAAATAAAGGCGCGTTGCGGAGTTCTCCCTTACCCATAAAAACATAGAACCCCGGGGTCTTTCGGTAAGAAGCCACAATATCCAGGTACGAAGTATGATTCGCGCAATACACGCAGGGCTGGGGCAAGCTTTCGAGGGGCACTTCGCTTCGTACCTTAAACCTTATACCGGGAACGGTCATGATCCAGGCAGCCCAGAACCGTTTTAACCGCAGGGCCCCGGCAAAGCTTTCCTTGCTCCGGAGGTGCCAACGGAACAAGGGATAAAGCACCAGCAAACCGAGAAGGAAGTTCAGCAGAAAAAACAATTTCCACAAGGGCCGGAACAAAAACATAATGATTTTCACTAAGAACAAAAGTACTAAAAGAAGTAGAAAGCAGGGGAGAAAGAAAGAAAGAGAAACAGCAGGGAGAACACGGAAACCGGTAAGATTCTGCGATTTTCGTCTTCACCCCCGGTGTCGGTTCTGTTTCTCTTTCTCTTTTTTAGAGTGAGAATTCATCCGCATCCAGGCCAACCGGAAACGATTGGCGAAATTCGAGAAGCTCGGGGTATGATAAGGTAATTGTTTCGATGCATTCGAGGCAAGCATTGGGTTTGCTGAGCAGTTCGCCTTTATAATTGTGAACGGCAGAGTCGCCGCCATAGACCAACCCCGTGCCATCTGTACCTGTACGGTTAACACCCACCACATAGGCCTGATTTTCCATGGCCCTGGCCGCCAGGAGTGTTTTCCAGGGGAGGCTGCGCCGTTCGGGCCAGTTGGCTACATAGATTGCCAGATCGTAGTCGGCCTGCAGGGTGATTCCCTGGGTTTTCCAACGGTTTCTGGACCATACCGGGAACCGGAGGTCGTAACAGATAAAGGGGGCTATTTTCCATCCTTTTACTTCGAAAATGCATTTTGCCGAGCCTGACGTATACTGTTCATGTTCATTCCCGAAGCGGAAGAGGTGGCGTTTGTCATAGGTTTGAATAGATCCATCGGGGCCGGCCCAGATCAGGCGGTTATAATAGTTTCCCTTTTCGCTGATGATAAGACTTCCGGTAAGGACACACTTTTTTTTTCCGGCTGTTTCTCTCATCCACGAAACAGAGGGTCCGTCCATGGATTGTGCAAACCGGGCAGGGTTCATAGAAAAACCGGTACTGAACATTTCGGGAAGAATGATCAGATCGGTATTGTCTTGCAAGGCTTCTGTTTTAGCTGAGAACATGCGGAGGTTTTCTTCTGGGTTTTCCCAGAAAAGCATGGATTGGATAAAGGATATCTGCAGGTCTTTCATCGGATGTGTTATCAGGTATTATCTAATAAAGTGTATCAGGGAAGGAACCTGTTTAGATTTTGCAGATAATCTCTGCAGCCTTTTCCAGGGTGTCATTCTGTTTGGCAAAACAAAACCTCAAGACCTTATTGTCAGTAGGCTGATGATAAAAAACCGACACGGGGATAGCTGCAAGTTTGAATTCTTTGACCAGTCGTACGGCATACTCGGTATCCTTCTCGTCGCTTAATTTTTTGTAATTCAGCAGTTGAAAATAGGTGCCGGAGGAAGGTGTATAGCTGAAATTCGAGTTTGAGATGAGTTTGGTGAAGTAGTCGCGTTTCTGTTGGTAGAAGGTTCCGAGACCGAGGTAGTTTTCTTTTTTCTTCAAAAAACCGGCCAGTGCATATTGCAACGGAGTGTTCACCGAAAAGACCAGGAATTGGTGAACTTTACGGAACTCCTCCATCAGGTTACGTGGAGCAATGCAATAGCCGATCTTCCAACCGGTGGTATGAAATGTTTTCCCAAACGAAGAAATGATGAAACTGCGGTCGGCCAGGGCCGGAAAACGGGCCATGCTTTGATGTGCATGGCCGTCGAAGAGAATATGTTCATAGACCTCATCGCTTACAATAACAATCTCGGTATCGCGGGTCAGCTTTTCTAGCTTTGCCATATCCTCTGCCGAAAGAATACTCCCTGTTGGATTGTGTGGAGTATTGATGATGATCATCTTGGTGTGGTGATTGATCAGTTTCTGGACTTCTGACCAGTCGATGGAATAGGTGGGCGCCTTGAGCTGGTAAAAGATGGGTTTCCCGCCGTTGAGTTCGATGGCAGGGATATAACAATCATAGGCCGGTTCAAAGATCAGGACTTCGTCATCTTCACGGATCAGTGCGGTGATAGCCGTATAAATAGCCTGGGTGGCGCCTGCGGTGATGGTGATCTCGGTTTCGGGGTTGTAGCGGGCCGAATACAATTGTTCCGTTTTTTCGGCTATGGCTTCCCGTAATTCCATCACTCCGGCCATGGGGGCATACTGGTTGTGCCCGGCTTTCATCTCTTGATTCACCCCTCTGATCAGTTCATCACTACAGCCGAAATCGGGGAAACCCTGGCTCAGATTGATGGCCTTGTGTTCGGCAGCCAGTTTTGACATCACCGTAAATATGGTAGTACTGATCTTGGGCAGTTTGCTGGTGATCAGGTTCGGAAATTGTGGCATAGGCTGAATCGTTCGTTGTTTCTCGCGTACCCATCAAATTTACTACTTATTGCTTTCCGGCTCCCGCTGCGATTAAATTAACAGATTAGCTCTGTGTTAACTCCTAAGCTCAGACAAAGGGAGACAGCCAATCCGGAATGGTTCCGGAAACCGGCATTAGGCTGACAAGATGAGATCAACCCAAGGAGGGCGAAAGCAGTAAGCGCCGCTCTCCCGCTGAACACAGGGTGCCTGGATGCTGTTTTCAGGCTTGAAAAAATCCTTACCGTGAATTAAGAACAGGTATAAAATAGTTTTACCTTTGCCCCTTCATTATTCACCCTAAAAATTTGCATATGGTAATTGATGGCAAAAAAGTAGTTTCGGTATCGTATACCCTCTCTACTCCAGGTAAACTCACCGACGCTGAGACAGTTGTAGAAAAAACCGACCCGGGTGTACCGCTTGTATGGTTATATGGTGTGGGGAGTATGATCCCCGATTTTGAAAAGAACCTGGAAGGAAAGAAAGCAGGCGATTTCTTTGATTTTCGTATTTCAGCCGCAAACGGTTACGGTCTTTACGACGAATCGCATGTGGCACAAATTCCACTCGATGCATTTCGTGGAAAAGATGGAACAATTGATACGACCATGGTTAAACTTGAAAATATCCTCCCCATGATGGATAACGAAGGTAACCACCTACAGGGAGTTGTGAAGGAAATCAGCCTCACCGAGGTGAAAATGGATTTTAACCATCCCATGGCTGGAAAAGATTTGCATTTTATCGGTAAAGTGGAAGAGGTTCGCGTTCCTTCGTCCGAAGAGCTCGAACATGGCCATGTTCATGGCGAGGGAGGTCATCACCACTAGAAAAGGAAAGAGAAACAGAAAGCAAATAAAAAAGTCCCGACTATCATCGGGACTTTTTTATTTGCTTTTTACAGTTAAAGCCAGCAATCGCGCTGAAAAGGCAACCCGCTATTCGGAACAGCGGGATAACCCAAATGCTGCCCACAATTACCAACGCACAGTACAGCAGTGCACTCTGTTTCTACTGTACAAATTGGGTGTATGCTATCATCTTGTGTTTCTGTTTCTATTTCAGTTTTGCCACGTAGAACTCGCGGTTCATACGGGCAATGTTTTCGAGGGAAATGCCTTTGGGGCATTCAATCTCGCAAGCCCCTGTGTTCGAACAGTTGCCAAATCCTTCTTTATCCATTTGTGCCACCATTTCCATGACACGGGCAGAGGCTTCTATCTTGCCTTGTGGCAAGAGCGCCAGCTGTGATACCTTGGCTGAGACAAACAACATGGCCGACGAATTCTTGCAGGTAGCCACACAGGCTCCGCATCCGATACAGGCTGCGGCATCAAAAGCTTTGTCGGCATCGGGTTTTGGGATTGGAATATTGTTTGCATCCTGAGCATTGCCGGCATTGACCGAAATAAAACCACCGGATGCAATGATGCGGTCGAATGAAGAGCGGTCAACCACCAGGTCTTTCACCACCGGAAATGCTTTTGCCCTCCAGGGTTCCACCACAATGGTGTCGCCGTCTTTGAACGAACGCATGTGCAGCTGGCAGGTAGTAACACCCCGCAGGGGGCCATGGGGCTGCCCGTTGATGAACATGGAACACATGCCACAGATGCCTTCGCGGCAATCGTGATCAAACGCAATTGGTTCTTCGCCTTTGTTGATGAGTTGCTCGTTGAGCACATCAAACATTTCGAGAAAGGACATGTCTTCTGATATATCCTGTACTTTATAGGAAACCAGGTTGCCTGCCTCTTTGGCATTTTTTTGTCTCCAGACTTTGAGTGTCAAGTTCATATTCTTTGTTCAGTTTGGCAAGTGCGAATTTATTCTTTGCCGTGAGTACTTCTATGCAATAACTGCAATCGGATTTATTTATAGCTACGTTGACTAGGATGTACCACATCAAAGTTCAGTTCTTCTTTATGCAATTCAAAACTTCCGGTTTCCTTGAATTCCCAGGCGGCTACGAATGCATATTTATTGTCATCGCGTTTTGCTTCTCCATCTTCGGTCTGCGACTCTTCGCGGAAATGGCCTCCACAGCTTTCATTGCGTTGCAAAGCATCTATACACATAAGTTCACCAAGCTCCAGAAAATCGGCCACCCGCCCTGCTTTTTCGAGTTCGGGGTTTAGTTCGTCGGGACCGCCGGTGACACGCACATCTTTCCAGAACTCCTCGCGTAACTGACGTATTTCCTGGATGGCTTCTTTGAGTCCTTTTTCATTGCGGGCCATGCCGCATTTGTCCCACATGATCTTTCCTAGTTTTTTGTGGAAATGGTCAACACTGTGGGTGCCTTTGATAGCAAAGAATTTGGTAATGGTGTCCTGTACTTTTTTCTCAGCAGCAACAAAAGCTTCATGATCGGTGGGGATGGCCTTCACCCGGATCTCGGCAGAGAGATAAGCGCCGATGGTATACGGAATAACAAAGTAGCCGTCGGCCAGGCCCTGCATCAGTGCAGATGCCCCTAAACGGTTTGCTCCATGATCGGAGAAATTAGCTTCGCCCAGGGCATACAGACCGGGAACAGAGGTCATGAGGTTGTAATCTACCCAAAGGCCGCCCATGGTATAGTGTACCGCCGGGTAGATACGCATGGGCATGTCGTAAGGGTTTTCGCCGGTAATCTGTTTGTACATGTCAAACAGATTACCGTATTTTTCTTTTACCACATCCATCCCGTGTTTACGGATTTCGGCGGCGCTGGCATTGTCTATGCCCAGTTTCAGGATCTGTTGTTTTCCGTAGCGTTCAATGGCAGCTGCAAAATCGAGGTAAACGGCCATCTTCGAAGCGCCGACACCAAAACCAGCATCGCAACGCTCCTTGGCAGCACGGGATGCAACATCACGGGGCACGAGGTTACCGAATGCCGGGTAGCGGCGTTCGAGGTAGTAATCGCGTTCTTCTTCGGGTATTTCGTTGCCTTTGCGTTTGTCATCTTTTTGTTTTGGGACCCAAATGCGCCCATCGTTACGAAGCGATTCCGACATGAGGGTAAGTTTACTCTGATGATCGCCAGAAACAGGGATGCACGTCGGGTGAATTTGTGTGAAGCAAGGGTTTCCAAAAAAGGCCCCTTGTTTGTGTGCCTTCCAGGCTGCTGTTGCATTGCTGCCCATGGCATTGGTAGAGAGATAGAAGACGTTGCCGTATCCTCCTGAACAAATCAGCACCGCATGGCCGAAATGACGTTCGAGCTTACCGCTGATCAGATCGCGGGCAATGATGCCCCGGGCTTTGCCATCAATCTTTACCACCTCCAGCATTTCGTGACGGGAAAACATCTGCACATTGCCCAACCCGATCTGACGTTCGAGTGCGCTGTAAGCCCCCAGTAACAATTGCTGACCGGTCTGTCCGGCTGCATAGAACGTACGCTGAACCTGTGTGCCTCCGAATGAGCGGTTGCTCAATAAGCCTCCGTATTCCCTTGCCAGGGGCACGCCTTGTGCCACACACTGATCAATGATGTTCGAACTGACTTCAGCCAGACGGTATACATTGGCTTCGCGTGCACGGTAGTCGCCCCCTTTAACGGTGTCATAAAAAAGCCGGAAGGTGCTGTCACCATCGTTCTGATAATTCTTTGCCGCATTGATGCCGCCCTGGGCCGCTATACTGTGGGCCCTGCGCGGAGAATCCTGGAAACAAAAGCATTTTACCTTATAACCCAGTTCAGCCAGTGTAGAAGCTGCCGAAGCTCCGGCAAGACCAGAACCCACTACAATTATCTCTATGCTCCGTTTGTTGGCCGGGTTCACCAGCGGTACCGTGCTTTTGTATTTCGACCATTTTTCTTCGAGTTGGCCTTCCGGGATTTTTGAATCTATTTTAGACATATCGGCTTTTGCTAATGTTCAATGATTTTAATGGATCCAGTTCATATACATCACAACCGGCATCGATGCAAAAATGAGAGGGATGAGAATGGAAAAAGCCATTCCGACCTTCTTTACCAGCGGGGTGTATTTGGGGTGGTTCCAGCCCAGGGTCTGGAAGGCCGATTGAAAGCCATGCATCAGGTGATACGACAAGGAAACCATACCGGCACAATACAAGACCACCAC
>JABDAO010000005.1 GCA_013289095.1 Bacteroidota bacterium
CCGCCTTTAATTTTTGCCGATAGTCGCCCCTTTCCTCGGTGGCCTTCATCAGTTTTTGCAGAGCGCCAGACTCCGAATTGATTCCGGCCCGGTCTGTCTTGAGCGCAAAGATGGGGATGAGAGGATGTTCAAAATAATTTTCACTCAACACCGTAGGCAGCATCACATCGAGCATCAGCGAGTAACCGCCGGTTGATAGGGCTCTTTTCCAGGCCAGTTCGATAGCCTCAAAATAGGCGGTCTTGTGCGCAAAGGTCGAGAGCAGTACGAGTTTGTTCAGCCGTCCTGGATAGTTCAAGGCGAAATGCTGGGCAACAAGGCTTCCATAAGAAATGCCTACGATCTCGGCTTTGGCTATTTTCAGGGAATCGAGCAACCCGAGCACGTCGGAGGCATGACGGTCGAAATCACGCGAGTCGCCAGTCTTGTCGCTCTGGCCCTGGAAGATAAAGTCGCATAAGATGATTTGGTAGTCGGGTGCAAAAGCAGGCACCATCAGCCCCCAGGCGAGTGTTGATTGAGAAAGACCGTTGAGAAAGACAATGGTCTTCCTTGATTTTACAGAACCGTGAATCTCATAGTAGAAATTCAGGTCGTCAGATGTTTTGTAGTACATAGCAGTGTTGCTTAGTTAAGGTTCGTATAGCCATTACAATACCACGAGCACAAAGCAGGTGAGGGGGAATCGTTAACGCGACATATAAAGTCCTCCATTCACCGATATATCCGACCCCGTGATATAGCTGGCCGACTCGGAGACCAGGTACCCTATAGCATCGGCAATTTCGGAAGGTTTGCCCAATCGGCCCATGGGCACCTGTTCGATGATCTTGTTCCGGATATCTTCGCGTATGGCCATGACCATGGAGGTGCCGATATATCCCGGAGAAACGGTATTGACCGTAATCCCTTTTTTTGCTGTTTCGAGGGCGAGTGATTTTGTGAAGCCAACCATTCCGGCTTTTGCCGTTGCATAATTTGTCTGTCCAAACTGTCCTTTCTGTCCGTTGACAGACGAGATACTTACAATCCTTCCCCAACCTTTGGCAATCATCCCTTCGATGACCAGGCGGGAACAAATAAAGACGCTGTTTAAGTTTGTATTGATGACATCATACCATTGGTCAGGGCTCATTTTATAAAGCGGGGTATCGCGGGTGATGCCTGCATTGTTTATGAGTACCTGGATGGTTCCGATTTCAGCTTCGATTTCGGTAATCATCCGTTGAGCGGATTTAAAATCAGATATATCGCCTTCTATTATTTTCACGTCAATGCCCATTTTTAGTTGGTCTTCTCTCCATTTTTTTGCTTCTTCTCTCCATTTCATGGCCTTGTCGAAATCCCTGTAATTGGCAACGAGGGTGAACCCGTCTTTGTATAACCGTTCGCAGATGGCGCTTCCTATACCACCTGTGCCGCCTGTTACAAGCGCAACTTTGTTGTTTTTCATAAATGATTGCTGGTCTTATTTAGAGGGTGCTTTTTTCTTTTACATAGCTGCCTGGCGCTGATTCCAGAACCGGGTAATCGGCGCTTCCTTCGTGTTTCGGTGCAGGCACCTGTTTGCCATTTTTGGAGTTCATCCATCGGTTCCAATGTGGCCACCAGCTTCCTTCACCCGGTTTTGCTGTGTTCTTCCACTGGTCAAAACCTTCTCCAAGCGTACCTCCAAAATGATGGTTGTATTTATGTTTTTTGGAAGGAGCATTGATAGCTCCCATGATATGCCCAGAATCGCCAAGTACAAATTCTACTTCACCTCCCAGGAGTTCGGTTGAGTTAAATGCAGTACGACAGGGAGCGATATGGTCTTCGACGGTTCCGATGATATAGGATGGAACCTTGATGAGACCCAGATCGATCGGGACATTACAGATACGAAGGGCATTGGGTACACGCAGCATGTTTTCATACAGCATTTTCCGCAGGTAAAAGGTGTACATTTTACCCGGAAGGTTTGTATTGTCGCAGCTCCAGTAAAGCACATTGAATGGGGGGGGGGTCTTACCTTTCAGATAGTTATTGACCACATAGGGCCAGACCAGTTCATTTGCACGGATGGCATTGAAGGCTTTTGCCATATCAGAGCCTTTCATGATACCTCCGTCTTTTAAGTCGTTTTCCAGTTGATGTACCAGTGCTTCGTCGATAATAGCGCCCATAGGGCCAATATCCGAAAAATCGAGCATCGTGGCCAGGAAGGTGGCAGCATTCACACTTTCCTTTTCGCGGTTTGCTTCGAGGAATGTAGGTTTTGGCGAGGCCAGGATTGCAAGTGTTGCTCCAAGCAGGGTTCCACCCAGACAGTAACCCAGGGTGTTTACTTTCTTGGCCCCGGTAATGGCTCTGGCCACTTCAATAGATTTGAGGGCGCCCCTGACCACATAATCGTCGAATGATACGTGGCCCATGTCTGCTGTTGGGTTTTTCCAGGAAACAATGAAAACGGTATGTCCTTCTCTGACTCCGTACTCAACCAACGAACGGTCGGTATGCAGATCAAGGATGTAATATTTATTGATCCATGGAGGGAAAATAACGAGCGGAAATTCCGAAACCTTTTCGGTCAGCGGGGTGTACTGGATGAGTTGGATGAGCTCATTCTGGTAAACCACAGAACCTTTGGTCTGGGCCAGGTCGCGTCCGATTTCGAAAACATGTTCATCGCTTTGGGTGATGCTTCCTTTTTGAACGTCTTTCAGAAAATTTTCAACGCCGGCAAGAAGACTTTGCCCGTTTGTTTCTTTGGCCAGTTTTATTGCTTCGGGGTTGGTGAAGAAAAAATTGGCAGGCGAAAGTGCATCGAGGTATTGCTGGGTTTGAAAGTTTAGTTTTGATTTGGCGTGTACATCCAGATCGATCGAGTTGGTGATCTCCTTGAGCATTTTTGAGATGAGCAGGTAGTTTTGTTTGATGTAATCAAAGTAGTGCGGAGATTCGCTCCATTCAGCTGCGGTGAACCTCTTGTCGCCAGGTGCTGGGCTGATTACGGGAGTATAGCTAGCCTCTGGATTTGCCTGACTTTCGAAAATGCGTTTGCTCAGTTCCATCTGTTTTTGAATGTATTCAACAAAAAACTGTTGCCCGCTAACGGCGGTATCTGGGTTGGCAGCAACCTTGCCAGCCAAACCGAGGTATGAATTTGTAAATTCGGTAAAAGCCTGGAGTTGGGAAGGCAGGTTTTGCATAAAATTAGCAGCCAGTTTTTGACCAGCTTTTGCTGCTTCCTGAGCGATGAGGAGGAGTTCCTGTTCTGTATCTTTTTTTTCGTTTTCCATTCGGTGTAGGTATTGTTTTTTCAGTCGTAAAGGTAGGGGTTTTCATGAGTTGAAAGGGCATGATTCCGGTATATCGGTAATAAATCAGGATCCCGTCTATGCGCTGATCAAGAATAAATCTGTCGCAATAAATACACGGAGGCAAAGTCCTCTGAAGGAGAATGCCTGTTTTTTCTCCATCGATACATTTCCTGACAGATGTAATTCCGCAGAAGCACACAAGAAATGCGTGAGACAAGATACTGACATCAAGCAGGCTGCATAGGGATGCAAGAAACCCCTTCGTGTCTTCATTTCGGGTTGAAATGTAGCCAAGCGAAGGGGTTTTCTTCAGGGATCAGTAAAAGAGAGGAATCTTGAACTATTTATTGTCAGAATGCTTCCACCATTCAGAAGCCCAGCCTGAAAAGGCCTTCATGCTGTTCTGCTGAATCTGGTTGTAGTTGTGGAATTGTGACGAAATGGTTTCGGCAATTTTTTTGTTGAAATTCAAAGCAAGGCTCGTGTGTTTGTTATAAGACTCGATAATGGCTTGAGTGCTTGTGTTCATTGTGTTGACAGCAGATTCGAAATTTTCCTTCACCAGCTTCAGTACCTTGTCCAGACCTTCGTTGTTGGCGCTGAATGTAGCCGATTCTTTGATTGCATCAATCAGTTTCGTGTTGTGCTCCAGGTACAGCTTAACTTGCGTATTGTAGCTGTCGAGTACATGATCGATTGTTTCTTCCGAAAGCTCAATTGATTTACCAAAGGTTTTGTTCATAGCGCTGAAAAGTGATGTGTTTTTATCTGACAACTGGAATTGGTCACGTATTCCATTGACCAATACTTTATTTGATTCGAGAGCCTCGTTCAGAAGTCTGGTGTTGAGATGAATAATTTCTTTAACGGCTTCTTTTGATTTAAGGGCTGTGTCACCAAGAACGGTTTTCATGTTTTCGGTTTTCTCGCTTACATTGTTTTTCATCGGTCTGTTTTAATTGAGGGTTAGGGGTTGAAAAGGAATTGTTTTAGGATTAAATGATTCTTGTTTTTTTTATTTTGACACACTCACTTTTTTAGCGGGCTCGGTTTGTTTTGTTTTTTCGTCTACAGAGACAGCAACAAGCGGAGTTGCTGAATTTTTATCGGCAGGAGAGCTGGTTTTGGCTCCTCCATTCGATGTGTCTTGTGCAGCCTGGAAAAGCCCTGACCAAAGTTTAAGATTAGAAGTGATCATGGAATTAAGTTGACTATCCAATGAACCGAGGAATTCTTTCCCTGTTTTTACGGTTTCGTTCAGATTTTTAAGATACTGTTCAGAAGTGTTTTGCATAGCGGCCCTCGATGATTCGAGATTGGTTTCCACATCTTTGGCCACTTTCGTCAGCATAGGTGCAAACGCATCCTGTGTGCTGGCAAACTGTGCCGAGAGTGTATCAATATATTTCTGGTTCATGGTGCTGATCGACTCAGCCTGTTTGATATAAGTTTGTACGATTGCATTTATTTTTTCTTCGCAGAATGCAGGGTATGCGTTCCTGTTCCCGAACTGTTGAATAGTTTCGAAAGAGGATTTGGAAATCTGTGAAAGGCTTTCGAGGCTTTTTTGCATGATTTCATTGAGTATCTCAGAAATGCGAACCGGGCTTATCATTGCACCTGGTTTTATGTTCATGGTATTGTCAAGTGCGTTGTTATAGAGTTTGGTTGCAAAATCAAGCTGGTTTTCGTAAGCTTTGGCAACCGAAGACGCAGTGTCCTGAAACATTTTGATGGAGTTTTCTACGTGTTTCTGGAAACTGTTTTCCATGGGATTTTGTTTTTCAGCGCTCATCGTATTTAGTGTTTTATTAGGTTAAATTGTGAAGATCAGAATTTGTCTTGAACGTATAAAAAAAGACCTTTGTCGATTGTTTCCTGGAGTTCATTGCCTGGAATGTATGTTAATCGTTGGTTATTTGTTAATTATCAGATGAACTTCTGAACTGTTTACAAATGTATGGATATGTAGTATAGGTTCAGAACATTGTTGATAACTTTTTTATCTCCTTGATTGACTTTTTCGTTTTATAATAGTAATTGTCGCCAAAGTTAACTCGTAATAAATTGATAATCATGCTAAAGCTAGCTTTGAAATTAGCTTGTCATTGTTTCAATGACATAGAAAATTTTTTTTCAGCTCAGAGGTAAAAACAAATTTCTTGAATTTTCTAAAAGCGCAGCATTCAGTTTTTATTGAAATTTTAAAAATAAAATGATAAATAATGATATTGAAATAAGATAACACTAGATCCATCTCCAATCTCATTCAAGTCTTTCCTCTATTCTGAATGCAAAAATAGGACTTGCGATCAGCCGGCTCACAAAAATTCGTTGAACAGGGGCAATTTGTCGGTGGGAACCAGGAAAGTTAAGGGTAAGGATAATTCTGAATCGGTTACCGGCTGGAACCGAGCGCTAGTGTTTATCCTTCTGAAAAGCACGGATCGTGGCTCCAGGCGACATGGCAAAGGGGATCTGACCCCAGTCTTTGTATTTTGCCACCAGTCCATCCTTTTTTGAAGGATCGGCGGCTGCGGTTTGCATGTCCAGAAAGTATTGCCGGAAATTTTCCAATACATCCATTCCTCCCACAGGTCCATGTCCAGGCACAATGGTTTGAATTTCGAATTGTTTCGGCAGCGTGTTGAATGCATCCAGATATCCGGCTGGGTCAGCAACCCCGAACATGGCCGGGGCCTGTTTGTTCAGTATGACATCACCGGCAAACAGCATCTTTCGTTTTTTGAGATACACAACCACATCGCTGGCTGTGTGCACATTTTTTCCCAGATTGAGGATCGTAACATGTTCATCGCCCATTGGTATTTCCATCCTGTCTTTCAGCCACACGGTCGGCACACCCTCGGATCCATTTTGCTTCAGCCAGAATTCGGGTGTGTAGTTGCCTCCTGCGAGAATCATCTGTCCTTTGTAATACGCATTGCCTTTTTCATGATCGGGGTGGAAATGCGTATTCACCACCAGGATATGTTTTGAGCCAGCAAGCGCTTTTACCTGCGATGCAAGCTGCTCGGCGGCCTCGTCCATCTTGGTGTCGATAACAAGCACCAGACTGTCAGACACCAGGATCCCGCTGTTGCCTCCCCCGCCGAGGACGAGCGTAAGTTCTTTGTCATACTGCACAACATGCACTTCCTTCATCTTTTGCATGAACGGGCGCAGGTAAATAAAATACAGGGAGATGCCTGTAAGTACCAGGATCGCAAGCACGATGCCTGTCCATTTGAGTATTTTTTTGAGTGTTTTCATGTGATTGCAGCTTTAGCTGTTTTAAAATGACAGGGCAAAGGTACGCAGGATAGAAACATCTTCAGCTGTTCAACAAAATTGAGTGGGGCTATACAGACACTGATCTGCACAAACAGCGAGTGATCGGGAGCTTTCACGGGCAGTGATAAATCAAAAAAAGAGTAGCCTCTTCAGCCACTCTTTCTCTTTCTTTGTTGATGTGATCCCAATTGGATTCGAACCAATGGCCTGCTGCTTAGAAGGCAGCTGCTCTATCCAGCTGAGCTATGGGATCAAAAAAAAATGTCCAAAATCAAAAGTTAAAGTTTAAGGTTCGTGACTTTAAACTAGGAACTCAGAACTTTGAACATTTATTGTTTACTGAACCTGGGTCGGGGTGGCAGGATTCGAACCTGCGACCTTCTGGTCCCAAACCAGACGCGATAGCCGGGCTACGCTACACCCCGAATTGTATGCTTTATTGAAAAAGAACGGTACAGATTTTATTCAGGAACCTGTTTTTTTACTTCATCCCGCCCTTTTTTCAGGGGCAGCAAATGTAGAAATTATTTCGACACGAATGGAAATCTTTGAGATATAATATTTTTTTCGAAGAGCAGTGCCAACCAAAACCTGATTTAGTTGGGGCCTGCCGAGGCAATCCGATTCATTTTGAAACTACCAAAGGCTGGATTAGCGCAATATGCCGGGAGAACTGATCCGGATTGGGAGGAACCGAAGAAAGTAGAAGAGACAGAGCAGAAACCGGAAATTTTAACCTGGTATGATTTGCAAAACCTAAACAAGAGAGAGAAGTCAACGATTTTCAGCGCCTAGAGATCTATTTCAGATATCGGCTAACATTCCTGATCTTTTGTTCTTCGATGTAATCTGCGAGTTCTACATGAAGGGTTTTGAGTTCGTTGAGCTTTGGATGGAGTATGGCTTTGAGCTTGTTAATCTCTGCTGCCTCTTCGAGTGAGGGTTTGCCGTTGCCTTCCTTACGGCTCACTGCGCCTGATAGAATTTCAATGATCTTATATTCCAGTTCGCTTGTTTCATCGACCAAGGCCCGGTATGAATTCCATTTAGGGTGAATTTCAAGTGTTTCTGTCATGATGGGTACGTGTTACATCGATTTTCTGAAAATTTGAGGAGCACAATTAAACCCGTCTTTGTCTCATTTCCCGCTCCGGAGAAAAGACGCACTCCAGCTTAAATATTTATCCACTTAAAGGTACAGTCAAGGCAGCACAAAGCCCATGTTACGGTGTTATCATTTTGTTAAGATTGTTTATGTGAGCTAAATTGAAATGCAATACATTTTAAAACAGCTTCTTTCTGTCTGAATGTCTGTAAAATCGTTCCGCTGATCACAGTTTCTCTCTATTTTAGCGCCATGAAACTACATATCAAACACTGGGAAAATGTACACATTCCGCTTTGGCTCCTGAAAGATACCTGCTGGATGTTGGAATGGAAGACACTTGGAGTGACGATGATTTTTCCTACCCTGTTCGTGGCCATCTATCTTGCCCTAAAGACCCGGAAAGAGGAGGAATTCTTAGTCAACCTGGCTATCTGTTTCTGGATCGGGGCGAATGCCTATTGGATGTGCTGCGAATTTTTCCATCATGTGGAAATCAAAAACTACGCAGGCATTCCGTTTGCGATCGGGATGTGTTGTGTGGCCTGGTTTTATATCAACAGGCTCAGGCGTCTGTTAGAATAAACGTTGTTATTTCCGGAGCAGGTTTCGTTTAAGTGTGGCCATTTTAATAGCGGTAATGGCAGCCTCATCCCCCTTATTCCCGTGTTTCCCCCCGGCACGTTCTTTTGCCTGTTTCAAGTCGTTGGTGGTGAGTACCCCAAATACAACGGGTTTGTTGTACATCAGGCCTACATTCGTCAATCCGTTCGCCACCGAATCGCAGATAAAATCGAAATGACGTGTTTCGCCTTGAATCACGCATCCCAGACAGATTACGGCATCAATATCGGCGAGCTGTGCTGCAAACTGTGCTCCGAGTGTCAGTTCAAAACTGCCTGGCACGTATGTGACGAGGATGTTTTTGAGCTTGGCTCCATGTTTCACGAGGGTCTCACAGGCTGCATGTTCGAGTGCGGCCGTAATTTCGGTGTTCCATTCTGAAACCACCACTGCAAAGTGCATGCCTTTGGCCGATGGGATTTCTTTTTTTCCGGTTTCGCTGAGGTTCTTAAGAGAAGAGGCCATGGTGGATTGAAAAGTAAAACGTCCGCGTTTGCGGACGTTTTAGATGAATGATTAATTGATGTTTCCTTTTGTCTTGGCCCGGGCGATGTATTTCTCGATATCACGGCTTTCGGGAGTTTCAAAATATTCTGTTTTTATTTTCTCGTATACTTTCAGGGCTTCGGCGTAATTCTTCTGGTCTTCATAGGCCAATCCTGCTTTTTTGAGGTAAACCGGACTGGTAAAATTATTCGGGTTCTGGCTGGAAGCCTTGAGATAAGACGAAATGGCATCTTCTGTATTTCCTAGTTCCATGTAGCAATCGCCCACCGAGCCGGTAGAGATAGCGGCTGTCATTTGGTCGTTTCCGTCGTAGTCCTGGAATTGTTTGATGGCGTCTTTGTAGTTGCCTTTTGCACGCAGGCAGATGCCGAGGTAGTAATGCGAGAGGTTTCCGGAAGGAGTATTCCCGTATTCATCGGTCATGCGCTGAAAGCCGAGGGTATCGCCATGGCCGTTGATAGCCAGGTTGAGCGAATCTTTCTCAAACCATTTCTCGGCCCAGAATATTTTCGATTCGGCTTCTTCGGCCAGGGGTTTCATGTAGAGGTATTTCCAGGCAAAGAAAGCAGCTACCAACAGGAAGATGGCTCCGGTGATGATGGTCAGGCTTTTTCTGTTTTCGTGGATATAATGTTCAGTCTTCCCGAGGGCTTCCTCGACATCAAGAATTGGTTCGTCTTTTTCTTCGGCCATTTTAATCTTTTGTAATTAAGCCAGCAAAAATAAGGAAAATTCAGGAGGTGGTGCATTTTTCGATATTTTATCTGATAAAAGAGACGATGGATACTTATCAATAGGGGGCAAATCAGGGTAAATGTACATTGCTTGAAAAAATATGTCAATAATTATCTGGTAAAAAAGCCCGCTTCCTGTCCCTTACAGATAGCCTTATCCTTAATTTCGCCCATGTTTCTCAAAGAACTGTCCCTGATCCATTTTAAAAATTATGAGGAAGCCCGGCTGGAGTTCGGCCCGGCTATCAACTGTTTTGCGGGAGACAATGGTTCGGGCAAGACCAATCTGCTCGATGCCATCCATTACCTGAGTCTTTGCAAAAGCTATTTCAACCCCATCGACAGCCAGAATATCCGCCATACGGCCCCATTTTTTGTGATTCAGGGCATTTATTCCGGGAACGAGAAAGAAGAAAATCTATACTGCGGAGTAAAAAGAGGGCAGAAAAAGGTCTTCAAGCGCAATCAGAAAGAATACGAACGTCTGGCCGAGCATATCGGGGCTTTTCCGCTGGTGATGATTTCTCCGGCTGATTCTGAACTCATTGAAGGAGGTAGCGAAAGCCGCAGAAGATTTCTCGATAGTGTCATCTCCCAGTACGACCGTCGCTATCTCGATCAACTAATACAATACAACCGTGCACTTAGCCAGCGAAATGCCTTGCTCCGGCAATTTGCGGATTCAGGGCAGTTCGACAAACAGTCGCTTGAGGTATGGGACATGAAACTGATCGATCACGGAGCCCCGCTTTATGAAGAACGCAAACGCTTTCTGGCCGAATTCATTCCCATTTTTCAACAACACTACAAGCAGCTGTCAGGGTCTGGTGAAACCGTGGAACTCAGATATGATTCGAACCTCAACGATTCCGCATTTGCAGAGGCGCTTGAACAGGCCTTGCCACGCGACCGTTCCATCCTGCACAGCACCTGCGGGATTCACCGCGATGACCTGGATTTCAGGATGGATGGCCATTCCCTGCGCAAGACCGGGTCGCAAGGTCAGCAAAAGACCTACCTGTTGGCGCTGAAATTGGCCCAATTCGATTTCTTACGTCTGCATCACGATGCCGATGCGGCCCCCATCCTTCTTTTGGATGATATACACGACAAACTGGATGAGAGCAGGGTTAAAAAATTGATGCAGATTATTGCTGAACCCCGGTTCGGACAGGTTTTTATTACCGATACACATGCCAACCGATTGCCCCTCCTTTTTGGAGAATTACGGATTAACTGCCGTGTTTTTTGTGTTCAAAAGGGAGCCATAATCCCGGTTGAATCAGATGATTTGCAGCCACTTTCATAATATTTATACATTTGCAAAAACTATCCCACCCATGATCCGAAACCTACTTTGCTCCATCCTGTTTGTCAGTTCAATCTGCTCCTCAGCATCTGCTCAATCGCCCATAGACCTTACTGTTGACGCAGATAAAAAACGCAAAGCAGAAGATTTTAACGGATCTATTGCCGAATATACCCAGGCCATAGCCATCAACGAGACAGCTGTAAAAGACTTCATCTCCAAAAATGAGAAGCACAGCAAGATGACAACATACGAGATAGCCCTGGCCGATAATGGCCGTGCTGCTGAACCTAAAACAGAGTGGGCTGCACCTTATTTCGGAAGGGCCATGTCGGAAAAAGCCTTGAATAATAAGGAAGATGCCTTGAAAGATTTTGAAACAGCCTTGGCGCTTGATTGGAAAATGGGCGAAGCCTATTACGAACGTGCTTTTCTGAAATATGCCAAAGACGATAAAGATAACCAGTGCGTTGATTTCAGGAAAGGAGCCGATTGCGGTTTTGAAAAAGCAAAGATTGCCTACGAAGATAATTTTTGCTGGAACAACAGCCTGAGCCATTATAAAGAAGGCTCCACCAAACTGAACATCAAAGAATACGATGCCGCCATTGTGGAGTTCGACCTGGCCATCAAACTCAATTCTGATTCATCGAATATCTATCTCCGTCGTGCACAGTGTTACCTGGGTCTGAACAAAACCGACAAGGCCATTGATGACCTGAATGAAGCGATCAAGAAAGATGATAAAAACCTCGAAGCGCATTATAACCTGGGTCTGGCTTTTGAGACACTCGATAACCACCAGAAAGCCTTTGATGAATTTACAAAAGCCATTACCGGGAATCCTTCCTATTACGATGCCTATGTACACCGTGCGGCTACCTGCGAAAGCCAGACTCAGTTTGCCTCTGCTATTTATGATTACAGCGCTGCCATCAGGCTGAAACCATCCAATGGCGATTTGTACCTCAAACGCGGCATGCTCAAACGCGATGCCCTCAAAAACGACATGGATGCCTGCGATGATTTCATCAAAGCCTCCAGTTTGGGTTGCACCGATGCCGATGACCTGGCCAAGGATTGTAAAAACCCTTCGAAGAAGAAAAAGAATTAAGGAAAATTTCGAAGAATCAGATTTAACTGGGGTGCTGGCCGTCCCTTTTCAATTCTCTTTTTAGTTTGGTTCGATGTGCTTCAGATCTATCAGGGCGAGGGGATGCTTTGTTTCTGCCAGCACTGACAGTTCAATTTAACGTGCTCCTAAATCTTTAGCGCTTTCCCCTGCGTATTGAACAAAACATTGTACGTGAGCGAAAAGCCGATGCTCCGGATAACCGTGAGCACCGCGAAATCACAAAGCATATTCATCCGTTTCCGGCGTTTGGAGATTTGTTCGGTAGTGGTATGGTTGATATAATAGGCCAGAGTCCCCACATCCATAGCCCTTGCAGTTGTTCTCAGACAATGATAGGCATCGGTGGTCCACGCAAAAACCGAAGTGCTGCCCGTAAATGCGGGCCCCAGGGCCTGGTTTCCATTCTTATATTTGTTTTCCCAGCTGATGGCCGGGTTCCAGTATTGATCATTTGCATGAGGGAAACGGGGTTTGAAGCCGTTGTCGTAGTGAAAGCTGATGCTTTCTACCGTGCCATCGAGCATGCCTGTAACAAGCATAGAGGAGCCGGTGATGAGGTAATCCTTCCATTTACGTTGAGCCAGCGCCGAGTCAGGGAATGAAAGGAGGAGAGAAAGGCAGCAAGCTGCAATCAGGTTTTTGGGAGCGGGCATCCCGTTTTTGTTTTTCATGGAAGGGAATTTAACGCATGAACAGATTATAACAGAAGTAGATTCCGGGATTCCGGGTCTGTCGAAAAACAAATGAAGAGGGGACTAGCAAGGGATTTAGTCGTGCAGGAAGTTTTTTTCCTTACCCTGTATTGACTCTGCACACCCGTTAGGGGTGTCGAGCAACTGCTGAATCTGTAGCGTGGCATACAATGCGCTGCTACATTTCAAATTTACAAAAGATTATATATATAATATATTTCAAAAGCGAAATAATTGTTAAGGTTGCAGGATCGTGTCTTTTGAATGTTATTTTGCCGCGCCCGACTCCACGATCATGCGCAGACTTTGCAGTTGTAACTGGTTCATCTGCTTAGAGGTTCCCTCCGTTCATCCTCTGATAGTGATAATCAGAAAGGATCAAAACAAGCTGATTTGTAGTTGTGAACACCAAAAGAAAAGGGAGCTGAAATACAAGGAACGTCTGTTGTTGGAAGAAGGAGGATTTAACCGAATTTGAATCATTTTTTTTTAGCGATAGAAACATCCTGAGTTGCTTGCATTTATCCCAGATTTCAAGACGTTCGAAAAGTAGAATCAAATTGCTAACTTTCGCTTGAACAACAAGCAAAGCCTATGCATAAAATGGTGATTTCGATCCCTTCCCAGATTTTGGCTGAAATGTAAAAGTCTTGTTTAATCAAGACCTTTGAAGAATCAATTGGTGACTCCAGTAAAATGGAGATCCCGTATGGAATAATTATTGATCTAAAAGTACATTTCCTTGTTGTTTCATTTTTAGTCACTGTTCCGTAAATAGCGGCGCGGAGATAACTCTCCTCTCTAAATTCTTAAAGGGATAGGTTTTTTGTTGCCCAATCTCAATAAAAACAACGCTTTCATACAATATCGTCACGCTATGCTGATAATGACACACCATCTTCAGTATCCAACAATCAAATTATCAATGACTTAGAACAAGTTAGATGGAATTCTGCATTAGATGGCTTGTGCGCTAATGCACAGTGTGTTAGGGTTTGCGCAGTCCCGATAGTCATCGGGATGGGTTATCCCGCGGGTTCGTTGTGCTGCTGGCCTTTTGAGCGCGAATGCCTGCTTCGAATGTATTCATATGCGGGATAAAACAGGTTACTGCCCGGAAAATGACTTTGACCCAAGGTCTTTCGTGCAAAAAAGACAGTAGAATACGTCTGCCCTGACTTCCCGGATGTTGGCAAGAAGGCATCCGAAAAAATGAAAGGCAGGCATCCGGCTCAAAAAGGGATTTCAATAGTCAATGTCAAAAGCCGGGGGGGAGAGATCGAATGACTGCTGCATGTTGGTCCAGCCAGAGACACGTTTGCCTGAGGTGTCTGTTTCTCCTGATGAATGTTCAGGTACTGACAAATCATGTTCAGTAGTGCTTCATGTGTCTTCCTTGTTTCCGAACCCCGATCAGTTCATTTACGTTTACGAATGAAGCATAATGGATCATTATGCATGCATTTCAAACCAGTATACATGCAAAAAGGATCATTATGCATGCATTTCAAACCAGTATACATGCAAAAAGGATCATTATGCATGCATTTCAATCCATTATTCAAGAATAAAGGATCATTATGCATGCATTTTAAATCAGTATGCAAGCATTTCAATCTATTATTCAAGGATAATGGATCATTATACATGTATTTCAAGTCATTTTGCATGCATAATGGGTGGAAATGATCCAAATTGATTTTTTTAACGGTAATTTGATGATAATGAGTGAACCCTACATAGGTTGGATGCAGCCTGATAAAGGTTGTAAGCTGCGTTTAACAGGTGTAAGCAACCAGTCACAGTTTAGAGAATAGACCCGATTTTTTCGACAGATTTAATCCCGGAAACGGTCTGCCGTTGTATTTCCCTGATTTTCAAAGAAAGCACAAAGGAATCAGGGGTGTTGTGTTGGTGAATGTTTGGTTCGATTATCCGTCAAGAAAAGAGGCTGTTTCATCAGAAACAGCCTCTTTGTCTTGTATCAGAAATAGGTTCTAGCTTTTTTTCTTCTTGGCCGGAAGCATTTCCCCGATCATCTCAAACAGATTCATCAGTTTCTTCAAAAGATCAAAATAAAGCGTGAAACCCAGAACGAGCGACATGCTCCAGATGACATACATATTGTACCAGTAGGTATCAAAAGCCCGTCCCATAAAGATCTTCCGGGGGGCAAAGAAGTGCGCACGGCCCATATTGTTTACCGGTTCCATAAATACAGGGTCGAGGCGTTGTACCAGCTCCCCATCCACTTCCAGGATCTTCTTGCTCAGATCGGTTTTGTTCATCACCAGATCGGCCAGGCTTTCGTTGTAATAATCGTTCTTGAGCTTGAGGAATTTGGTACGGGCAGCGGTATCCTTGCCGGTATCGTTCATGCGGGTGATGATGGCGTTGCGTTTATCGTCTTCCTGGTTATAGCGGTGTACATAATAAGTAGACAGCTTGTTCAGGTAGTCATGCAGGGATGTTACCACATCGCTGTTGAACTTATCGGGCGTAAGTTTGTCGAGATCGGCAAATTTCACGTTGTGGTTCCGTTTTACTTCCTTGCCTATTTCAAGGGAAAGCAGACTGAGGTCTTTTTCCAGTCCTTTTTTATCGGCATTTTTCATGCAGATCTCGGCATCGTCAACCCTGGGGCGTATATCGGGCAGCCAGTAATCCTTTTTATAGGTGGCGGTGCTCTGGGCTTTTTCGAAGGCGTAGAAATTGCGTTCGTACATATTGTCCTTGAACTGGTCTACCGAGAGGGCTTCGAAAGCCCAACGCGAGGTCATGATTTCGCCCGGGAATGGCACAATGCTTTGTGAAGTAAGCACCGGATTGAGCTTGTTGAATTTTACGATTACACCGCTCAATAACAACTGTGGGATAATCAGGAATGGGATCAGGATATAGATAGTCACGGCATTGTTGAAAGCTGAAGAAATATTCAGCCCCAGCATGTTTGCAAAACAGCTGGTCGAAAACAAAACAAACCAGTAATCCATCCACATGCCCTTAATACCCAGAATGGAGTTGCCAACCAGCAAAAAGGTCAAACTCTGAATGGCCGAAAGCACAAACATGATGGTGATCTTCGAAAAGAGATAGCTGCCCCGGCTGAGGTTCAGGAACTTTTCACGTTTTTGGATCTTACGGTCTTTAATGATTTCTTCGGCAGCAACGGTGAGGCCCAGGAAAAGGGAAACAACTACCGACATAAACAGATATACCGGTATGTTTTCGTTATCGCGGTAGGTATAGCCCAATGTGTTCGATGCATCGGTGTTGTAAAAACGGATGAGGAACGCCAGGATGAAGGCCAGAACCGGAGCTTCGAGTAAGTTTATTGACAAATATTGTTTGTCTGTAAGCTTGGCAAGTACATCGCGGGTGATGAATACTTTAAACTGTTTTATTTTGTTCGGAATATTGAACGTGCTTTCAGGAATCTCGGTAGAAGGGGCAAAAAATTCTGTCTTCCCTTCGATATGATCGCGGTACATATTGTTCCACTCATTTGGAGAAACTTTACGTATACGCGTGAGTTCTCCATACTCATCGACCACCTTCGACTCGATAATATTGAAAATCTGTTCCGGGTTTACGTTACCACAGGCAGGGCATTCGCTTTCGTTGCAGTTAACGTGGTTTACCCGGGTCTTGAAGTAGATCACGGCATCAACGGGGTTTCCGTAATAAATAGGATAACCGCCTACATCCAGGATCATCAGCTTGTCGAACATTTTGAAGATGTCTGACGAGGGCTGGTGGATAACCACAAATATCAGTTTGCCTTTGAGGGAAAGTTCCTTCAACAGGTCCATGATGTTTTCAGAATCGCGGGAAGAGAGACCTGATGTAGGTTCATCCACAAACATCACAAGGGGCTCGCGGATGAGCTCGAGTGAAATGTTCAGACGTTTGCGCTGGCCTCCCGAAATCGTTTTTTCAAGCGGGCTTCCAACCTTGAGGTCTTTTGCTTCGAACAAACCGATATCGGTGAGTACAGTGTCAACCCGTTTGATGAGGTCTTCTTCGCTCAGGTTTCCGAAACAAAGTTTTCCGTTGTAAAACAGGTTTTGGAATACGGTGAGTTCTTCAATCAGCAGGTCATCTTGTGAAACGTGACCGATCACACCTTGTATTTTTTCTTTTTGGGTATGTATATTTATCCCGTTGATGAGCACTTCTCCACCCGATGGTGTTTCATTCCCATTCAGGACTGTAAGCAAGGTTGATTTACCAGCACCCGAGCCGCCCATAATACCGATAAGCTTGCCCGATTCTTCAGACATATTGATGTTACGCAGACCAAGTTTCCCGCCTTTGAATTTAAATTCCAGGCTTTTTGCGGTAAACGTGATTTTTTTCTTGCTTTTGTCGGCCAGAAAAGAACTGATGATATCGCTGTAATAGATAGGCTGAACCTTCGAACTCCGGATAGAAGAGCCCGGATTGAGGATATACACCTTGTCTTTTACAATGATCTGCCCGTTGAGGTATAATTCAGCATCCCCAAAGTAATGCAGGAGATAGATGCCAACGCTGTTTATAGAAAGAACCCGGATCTGACCGATGACCGATTCATTGTAAATATGTTTGGTCTTCTCAAAGGGGTGTTGGGGTTTGTTGTTGATAATGAGGAACTGTTCCGAATCGGGTGTGTTTTCTTCCGGGTTCTGAACAAAGGCCATCATCCGGCGGAATTCTTCGGGGTCGATGTTAAATGTCTCGGCCACAGTCTGAACAAATTCCAGTTCCTGTTCTGAAATCTCATAACTCGAATAGATGAATTCGATGAGACGCGCAAGCACAACCACTTTCTGGTGTTGTGTCAGTTCAGCGTTGATCTGGGTACAGATCTTAAGGACCTTTACGGAGTTGAGCGAAGTACGTTTTGCAGAACCGTCTTTCTTTTTGGAAACCTGGTGATGGGCTTCCATGAATTCATCAAACAGTTTGAGGTATTGATCAACCAGATCGGAGCTGAGCTGTTGTTTCAGAAAGGTCTGAACGATGGTACGTCCGTTGTTGGTCACGCCATCTACCTTAGCGATGATGGCGAACAACTGCATTAATGCCTTTAGTATCCGTTCACTCATAAAAATAGCCCTGCGCTAACAGAGGAGATAAGCAGTGGTGGATGCGAGTACGTGGTACTGGTGTTGGAAACGTTCTTATTGTTTGAAACCAATTAAAATCACTGCACAGCCCGATGAATTTCCGGAAGCAGGGTTCAATTTTGCCTCAATAATACAATCGAGTGTAGAGTTGACTTTAAAATCCCAGTAGGGGGCATTTTTTTCAGCCGTATTGGTGAACAGAACATTTCGGTCTTTATCAAAGAGTGTAAAGACCAGGTTCCCATCTGAAAGACCGCTGCATCCGGCAATGCGGTAGGTGGCGCCACCATAAAAAGTGGTCTGGAACTCTGCTGCCTGGTCGTTCAGGAGCAGCGACCGGTATGACTGGCCATCGCTTACAAAGGGCAGTTTTACGTGTTTATTACAGATTTTCGCAATGGTATCGCACTGAGACAAGGAAACCTTGCTGCAGGAAAAGCCAACGACAAAAAGGAACATGATTTTAATGAAGGACATCGAATTTCGCATAGCGTTTACTTTTCTGGGCTGTTTTAGAATGTCTTGATTATTGAACGATGCTTTTACGGATGGCCGCAATTTTATCGGTGATGGCCTGAACCTGTTCGGCAGTGATCTTTACCTCGGTCTTGCTGTTGATGATGGTCAGCTGCTTATCGGGTTGGGTGGTTGGTTCAACAAACGTGTATTTCATTTCAATATTATCGAAAAGCGTGGCGAGTTCTTTGAACTGGGTGATCAGGCCTGCATATTCGGGTTTGTTGAACGAGGCGAGGAGTTTTACAATGCTGTTTACCGAAGTATGCTGCTCACCAATGCGGTTCTGTACATCCTGGCTTGGTTTTATCTTTAAGATGGCCGTTGCAAAGTGCATGCTTTCAATCCAGCCACCGGCCAGGATCAGGGCTCCCACCTCACTGCGTTTGCTGTCTTTCAGATACGCATCGCTGGCACGGTAAGCATCGGATACAAGCGAAATGATGGAGTCTTTTTTACCGATGTTTGCTTCAAAACGTTTCATTAATTTCTCATCGAATGAACTGGCTATACCAAGCGCATCACCGATTTTCTTGACCGATGCAAAAAAGGCCAGGGCCTGGTTGTTCTCGCTGTAGATGGTAAGGTAACCAAGATCGGCGCCGTAAATGCCGAGGTTCAGCGCACGGTCGTAAGTGCTCTGATAATTAGAGGCTTTGGATGGTTCGTTGAGCAGTTCTTTCGAAAAAGGCGCCCCACTCTGATTGATGAGCATGGCGGTCTGTACCGGAGAAGGAATGCTGAATATCTGTCCGTTAATGCTTACAATCGGGACGGCAGTGCTGTCTTTCGGTTCTTCCCCGTGCTCATTTGCCTGGTTTTTGGAGTTTCCGCATCCTGCGACGATCAACGAAGCCACAGCCATACAATAGATTGGTCGGCTAATATTCAGGAACTTAAAGGCCATATCCGAAGAGGGTTAATGTTAAAAAGCGATGCAAGTAATAAATAAATAATGAGTTTTCAAAAATAGTACTTTTTTCACTACATCTTCAAAAACTTTCGCGAATGTAGGCAATTTATCCCGCATTATGCATCAGGGAGAGCCCTCGGCTCCGGGGGAGGCCTATTCGCTTCAATACAGCAGGAAGTTTGGATGATCAGCCTCGCCGATGCGACTCTTCGTCTATTTCGGGTGAAGGTGTGGGAGATTAAGAATATCTTTGAGCCACTATGGAAACCGGAACTGCCAATTACCCGATGACGGCCAAGACTCAATACGGCCTGGAGGATTTACTTGCCGATGAACTTAAAAGGCTTGGCGCCAGCGCTATTGTGAAACACAACCGAGCGGTTAGTTTTGAAGGCGACAAGGGCTTTATGTACAAAGCCAACCTTTGTTTGCGTACGGCATTGAGGATACTCAAACCAATTAAGACCTTCAATATTGTCAATGAGGAGGGGTTGTACCGCGAAATCGGAAAAATTAATTGGGAGGATTATATGGGCGTGGATGATACCCTGGCCATAGATTGTTCCCTCAATTCTGATTTCTTTACACATTCGCAGTTTCTGGCCCAGAAAGCGAAAGACGCGGTAGTAGATCAGTTCCGGAACAGACACGGAAAACGCCCATCGGTAGACCTGGACCAACCTACACTCAGGATAAACCTGCACATCTTCAAAAATGCCTGTACCGTTTCGCTCGACAGCTCGGGTGAATCGCTTCATAAACGCGGTTATCGTACACAAACCAATCTGGCCCCGATCAACGAAGTACTTGCCGCAGGGCTGATCCTTCTCAGTGGCTGGGATAAACGCAGCCCGCTTATCGACCCAATGTGTGGTTCGGGCACGATCCTCATTGAGGCTGCCATGATTGCCAATAATATCCCATCGGGCTATTTCAGGAAACGGTTTGGGTTTGAATCCTGGAAAGATTTTGAACCTGCCCTTTGGGACACGATCTTCAATGCAGCAATCGACAAAATATCCGAAGAAAATCAACAAATAACAGGAGTCGAAATTATTCCCGAAATTGCAGAAATGGCCAAAGCCAATGTACTGGGATCAAAGGTAGAAGATACCGTAAAAATAGTTTGTTCCTCTTTTCATGATTTCGAGCCCTGGGAGCATATCACCAAAACAACCGGCAAACCGATTGTGATCATGAACCCTCCCTACGGTGAACGCCTCGAGCCCGAAAATATCAAGGAGTTGTATAAAAGCATAGGCGATACACTCAAGAAAAAGTACGCCGGTTGTGATGCCTGGGTCATTACCTCCAATGTGGAGGCCATGAAAAGCCTTGGGATCCACGCAACGCGCAAGATCAGTCTCTATAACGGACCGCTGGAATGTAAATTCCTTAAATTCTCAATGTATGAGGGGACCAGGAAAGTGCATAAGCTGAAAAAAGAAACTCCGAACGAAGAGAACGCTGCGGGTGAAGAGCGGATTGAAGAAACGCCGTAAGCTTTGAAGCCCACCCTGTATCCAGCTGGATTGCTGGTGAGCAGAGCAAGTGCTCATTCAGAATGTATCGGTTTGGAGGGGTCTATTTGCAATACGGATCAATGGCTTCAATACCGGCAGTATCCAGAAATTCTGTGATCTCCATATATTTAGCGCGTGCATAAGGGTCACGTGCCGGGCGTGTTTCAAATTCAAGCGCAGTCATTTGTTCAACATCCGTGCGGATTCCGAGTATCTTCCCGCTTTTGATGCTTCCATCTTTCATGTACACGGTTGCATTATTTCCAATAATTTCGTTTGTGATCATCTCTATCCTGTTTTTTGTGGATTAACTTGAAACAAAAATAAGCCCTGGATAGGGAATCTATGTTAGGGAATTATGAAGGAAATGACAAGGGTGGTGGGAGTGATTTGGTTAAACCCAGCTTGTGCATGAGGTGGCTTGTGCGCTAATGCCCGTCAAGACCGGCTCAACCAGGTCTTCTGTCGGCCGGGCGGGCACCGTGTGTTAGGATTTGCGCGGCCCCCGATAGTCACCGGGATGGGTTATCCCGCGGGTTCGTTGTGCTGCTGGCCCTTTGAGCGCGAATGCCTGCTTCTAATGCATGCGGGTTTAATGGAGTTTCGCCCGTTAATTGTTTTAAATCACCTGAATAACGCAGATAATTGTCAAATAACGTGAGATGGGTTGTAGAAGAGAAGGCATCAACGAACGAGGATTTTAATTTTTCGATTTTACTGGATATTACTCTATATGGAGTTAAATATCCTCTTGGATCAAATCGTATCATTTGGTGAAAATATCGGATTCCTGATTTCATTCAGTGCCTGGTTTTCATCTGAAATCATCTGAACCGACAAACCTGCCAAGCTGTCATTGGCATCATCTTCGCTACCTCTCCCGCTCCGGATAAACTTCTGTCGAAAGATGGAACTTATAGCTGCAAATTACGTTTACAACATAGCAAACATAGCCCCAGGTTATGAAAACCTCCACAAAACAACTTCTTCTCAATATCCTGTTCCCAACACTGTTCGTGGCTTTTCTATGGATCGTACGTTTTGCCGAAACATGTTTTCAACTCCCACTCGAACAGTTCGGGATTTATCCCCGCAGTCTGCATGGTTTGCCGGGCATTCTGGCTTCTCCGCTCATACATGGAAGTAATAGCCACCTTCTTTCAAATTCTCTTCCGCTCCTCATCTTAGGCACCATTATGTTTTACTTCTATCAGGGCATTGCGTTCCGTATCTTCCTCTGGATCTATCTCATGACCGGGCTTTGGGTCTGGGCAGGGGCAAGGAGTGGGGGGGCTTTTCATATCGGAGCAAGCGGGCTCATCTATGGCTTTGTGAGTTTTCTTTTTTTTGCAGGGATCTTCCGCAAAGACCCTCGTTTGCTGCGCATTTCCTTGCTCGTCCTGATCTTTTATAACGGGCTGGTCTGGGGGGTATTCCCAATTGCTGATAGTATTTCATGGGAATCACACCTTTTAGGTTCTCTGGCCGGGATTACCTGCGCCTGGTTCTTCAAAACCGAAGGTCCCGAACGTCAGCGCTATAGCTGGGAACTCGAAACAGAACCGGGCGAAGATGAAGAAGAGATTCCGGTGCAGCGGCCCGTCACCCCCTTAGCCCATCCTTCCCCTCAAACAGATCAATCCTTTGTGAATTACACTTACATTCCCAAAAAGGACTAGCCTGGTGAAATGATTTGGGATTTACGATTTGGGATTTAAAAATGAATTCAAATTTTCGAATCCCCAATCGTAAATCCCGATTCCCAAATCTTTATTCCTTATCTTCGCGCCCCATGAATTACCTCTCTGTAGAAATGCTTTCCAAGGCCTATGGGCCAAAGGTGCTGTTTGATAAGATCAATTTCGGTATAAACCAGGGCCAGAAGGTGGCCCTCGTGGCCAAGAATGGGGCCGGGAAGACTTCGCTGCTTAATATTATTGCCGGCAAGGACTCGGCCGACAGCGGACTGTGTACCTTGAGGAATGATATCCGGGTGGCTTTTCTCTATCAGGATCCCCAGTTCGACCCTCAACTGACTGCCGTTGAAGTTTTGCACAGTGGAGACGATGCCGCAGCCAGCGCAATTCGCGAATACGAATTATGCCTCACCAAGGCCGAAACAGACGAATCTATGGAACTCATGGACCGCATGCACCTGGCCCAGGTACGCATGGATCTGCTTCATGCCTGGGACTATGAAAGCCGGGCCAAACAGGTACTGAGCAAATTAGGTCTGGAAAAACACCTGGAACAGAAAACAGGCACCCTTTCGGGCGGGCAAAAGAAACGTCTGGCCCTCGCCCAGATACTTATTCAAGAGCCCGATTTGATGATCCTCGATGAACCAACCAACCACCTCGATATAGAGATGACAGAATGGCTGGAAGAATACCTCATGGGCAAGGATCTTACCCTGCTCATTGTGACACACGACCGCTATTTTCTTGACCGTATCTGCGATGAGATCATCGAACTCGAAGCCGGCAATGTATACCGCTACAAAGGCAATTACTCCTACTATGTTGAAAAGAAATCGGAACGCGAACTGAACGAAGCCAGCGAATTGGATAAGGCAAAAAACCTCTACCGTCGTGAACTCGAATGGGTGCGAAAAATGCCTCGCGCACGCGGTACCAAGGCGAAGGCCAGGGTGGATGCGTTTGATGATGTGAAGGAGAATGCGTTCAAGAAAAAATCGACAGATAAGGTGGAAATGTCTGTCAAAATGAGCCGGTTGGGCGGAAAGATCCTCGAGCTTATTAAACTCAACAAGGCCTGGAGCACTGACAAGCAGATATTAAAGGATTTTTCGTATGTATTCAAGAAAGGCGAAAAGATCGGTATCGTAGGAAAGAATGGAGTAGGGAAGAGTACCTTCCTGAACATGATCCTGGGCCTGGAAACACCCGATTCGGGAAAGGTTCAGACAGGCGAAACCATTGTTTATGGGTATTATTCCCAGCAGGGAATGACTTTCTCGGGTGAAAAACGGGTGATCGAGATCATCAAAGATATCGCAGAATTTATCCCCCTCGCTGACGGTTCAAAGCTGTCGGCCTCCATGCTCCTGCAACGTTTTCTGTTTCCTCCCGAAGTGCAGTACAACTTTGTCTCGAAACTTAGTGGAGGTGAAAAACGCAGGTTGTATCTGCTCACCATCCTCATCACCAACCCCAATTTCCTGATCCTTGATGAGCCTACCAACGACCTGGACATTACTACGCTTTCTATCCTCGAGGAGTTTCTGTCTGAATTCCCCGGTTGTGTGCTGATTGTTACCCACGACCGTTATTTCATGGACCGTTTGGTGGATCACCTGTTTATTTTCCAGGGTGAAGGCCGTGTACGTGATTTTCCGGGCAACTATACTCAATACCGTGAAAAACTGGAAGAAGAGGAAAGCCTCAAGATCGAAGAAAAAACCTCCGCGCCTTCAACTCCTGCACCCAAAACAGAGGCCCCTCGTTCGGAAAAACGAAAAATGACATTTAAGGAAAAGTTTGAGTTCGATACCCTCGAGAAAGAAATTCCATTGCTCGAAGCAAAAAAGAAGAGCCTCGAACAAAAGCTTGCGGAGACCCTCGCCGATCATCAGGAAATTCAAAAAGCTTCGGCCGAATATCAGGCTATCGGGGCCGAATTGGATGAAAAAGGATTGAGGTGGATGGAGCTTTCGGAGTTTGAGAATTAAGGAAAAACAACAACAGAGCGGAGAAAGAGGCCATTTTTATCAGGCTTTCTGTTTCTTTACTTTTGCAGCTCTTTCATTGCATCCTCTATCGTACTAAACATCTGATGTGAAGGGGGAAACACTTTCGAGAAGTTTTCTTTCGCCCGTATCAAATCTGCTTTTGCTTTTTCTTTGTCTTCCATCACCACATACACGTATGCACGGTAAAAACAAATATCGCCGATAACTTCGGGATCGTTTGCGTATTGAGTGAGTTTTTGCTCAAGAAAGACAAGCACATCCTTGGGTCTGTTGGCATTGAAATAATCGGTGATTATCTCATTGTAGGTCTCTGCATCGCGCGGGCCCAGATCAAAATAAGAGGAGGTCACAGCATCCACCTCCTTGCCGTTATAACGGAATTCGGCTTTGAGCAGGAGCTGGCTCATGCTCTGGTTTTTTGGGTTTAGCCGTGCTGCTTCGCTATATTCATGCAGGCTTGCGGCTGTATCTTTTTTTGTGCTGTAGATCATGCCCCGCAGCAGTTGCACATCCGAGCGGTTAAAGGTGTCGGTAAACAATTCGAACGCTTTATTCGCGCAGAGCAGGGCGCTGTCTGAGTTGCCGAGCTGAAGGGAGGAATAGGCCAGACTGTAGTAAGCATCGGGATATTTCTGATTCAGCTTTACCGATTCAATAAACGATTTTTGCGCTTCGGCAAACTGCTGTAAAAAAAGCTGCGCAAATCCGATACGATAGGCTGCCAGATAAGTCTTGTTACCATGGGTATAGGATTTTGTGTAGTTGTCGAGTATCAGATGTACCAGTTCTTCGGGTTTCTTTAACCAGTTTTCCTGAAAAATCAAAAAGACTTGATAATAATAATTCCCCAGGGCTTCGTATAACTGATAATTGTCGGGATATTTTTTGATCAGGGTATCTAAAACAGCCCCGGGATCGAACTTGATGAGGTCGCCGTTCACATCCTTGCCCCGGTAGTCTTCGGGTTTTTCGTTGGGTTGGAGGTTGTTAAGCGTAAAAACCTGGTGCATGGCCGTGTTCACGAAACCGGTTAGCAGCAGATCTGTTTTAGCGAGAACAATCGCAGGCTCTTTATTTGACGGATCAGCTTTCTCGAGCAGATCCCATGCCGATCGGTACTTTTTTTCCCCAATCAGTTTATCCGACTGTTTGATGCAACGTTGGGCATGGCCATGTATTGCAAGCAGAAACAACAAAAGCACCGATAATTTACGCATACAGACAGGTGAAAGAGATGAGTAGTTTAAAAGGGTATATAAAAATACAATATATGTTTAACATTTCCTGCCTTCGGACGTAATAAAACAACGTCTTTCGTCCTGTTTTTTGAAAAGCTAGCGTTTTCGCCGGCTTACTACAGGTTTTGTCTTTTCCGGTTCCTTTTCCTTTTTATTGATTGCTGTCAGGAGGTTTTCAAGTTCAGTGGGGTCGAGGTCTTTCCACTCTCCTGGTTTCATCTCGTTCAATTTGATATTCACGATCCGTATCCGTTTCAGTTTTTTTACCTGGTAGTTGCATTTGTGGCACATCCGGCGGATCTGCCGGTTCATTCCTTCGGTAAGGATAATCCTGAAACTTTTTTCGTTTCCTTTATTCACAAAAACCTCGGCTGGCTTTGTTCGTTTGGTGAGAATGGTAACCCCTTCGCGCATGGTTTTCAGGAATTCTTCGGTCATGGGCCTGTTTACACTTACCATGTATTCCTTTTCCTTGTTGTGTTCGCTTTTCAGGATTTTGTTGTAAATGCTTCCATCGTTTGTAAAGAGCATCAGGCCTTCTGAATCCTTGTCAAGCCGTCCGATGGGGAAGAGCCGTTCGGGATGGCCAAGGGCGGAGCTGATGTTGTTCTCGATATCAGTATCCATGGTCGATTCTATGCCAACGGGTTTGTAATATTTCACATAGATGAAGGTTTTCTTTTCAAGAATAACCTTGTCGTCGAATTTGACTTCATCCCCGTCGCTCACGGTTGATGTAAAACGTCCGCGTTTACCATTGACGGTAATCCGTTTGGCAAAGATGAGGCCATCAGCTTCGGCATTCGAAATGCTGAGATTTTTAACCAAAAAGGTTTTCAGACGGTTGGTAAAACGCAAGAGTATGGTTTTATAAGGTGGATACTGGATCTGGTTTTCAAGGAAGCTTGACAAGATACGAATTTACGAGCCCCATTGTTCAAACTACTGGTGCAAAAAAATCCCGTCCCGGCTAAGCCTGGACGGGATTCACTGAAATGAGGCAATGTGTTTTTAACGGATCAGCTGAACAAAACCATCCAGTGCGTAGTTTTTTCCATCGGTTCCGGTGGCCGCAACTACCCAGTAGTATGTTCCGTCGCTGGCTTTTCCGCCGGTAAAGGTAAGCCCATCCCATCCCAGCCAAGGATGGATGATATGTGCCATCAACACTCCCCAGCGGTCATAGATCTTCATGTCGTATGAATCGATGGCTTCCCACTTCACGTCCATGAAATCATTACGGCCGTCTCCATTCGGAGTGAACACGTTTGGAACGACAAGCGACGATGGCCGGTCTTTGATGGTGATGATCCGTTCATAAAGGCTGTCGCATCCATGATTATCTGTCACCACTTCTGAAACAGTATAAATCCCGCCGGTGGTGTAAACGTTGAATGTGTTTTTAGCATTCTCTGTACCGTTTCCGTCTCCGAAGCTCCAGGTCCAGTGGTTGGCATTGGGTGAGCTGTTGTCAAAGAAGAAAATGGAATCGGGGGCAACCCCGACATAACTGCTTGCGATGAAATTGGCATGCACCGAATTGTTCACCTGGGGCACTGTTACCGGAACAACAATCCGGCAGCCGTTGGCATCAAAGATAGTACAGGTGTATGTTCCAGGACCGAGGAGGTTTATCCCTACTCCGGTTCCGAAATGGGTGCTCCAGCTATAGATATAGTTTGGAACACCGCCGGTTGTAAACACGCTTGCTGTTCCACTGTCGGAAAGACATATTGCGGGCGTGGAGCTGGGGGTACCCACGAGTTGCGGAGGTTGATTCACAACAAGTGTTTTTGTGGATACACAACCATGTGCATCGGTCACCGTGCAGGTATAGGTTTGGGCTGAAAGACCGTTTATGACAGCAGTCGTTGCACCTCCAGGGCTCCAGGAATAGGAGTAGGAAGAAGTTCCGCCAGTGACTTTTGCCGTGTCCACACCGTTCGTGTTACCGAAACAACGCAGGGTAAGCGGAGAAATCGTATCCTTTAATGCAAGCGGTTCAGAAATGAAGATAGAGGTAGTCTGAAAACAGCCATGTGCGTCGGTAACAATACAGGTATAGGTGTTCGTTGCCAAACCGCTGGCCACGCTTGATGTTCCACCGCTAGGAAGCCAGGAATACGAGTAAGAACTTGTTCCACCGGTTACCGTAACAGAATCCTTACCATTGGTCAAACCATTACAGGTGATGTCTTTGGGAATATTGTTAACAACAAGTAGAGCCGGTTGAATAATGTCGGCTACGGTGGTTCCTACACAGCCTTTTGCATCTGTAACCGTACAGGTATATGTTCCTGCGGGCAGGGCAAATGTAGTTGCACTCGTTCCTCCCGAAGGAGACCAAGAGTAACTATAAATCCCGGCGTTTCCGCCTACCCCAACGGCTGTTGCTGTTCCGTTTGTGCCTCCGTTACAGGCTACTCCCAGAGTCGTGTTGGTTGGAGCCACAACGGCTGGCTGAACAACAATGGCTGTGGTGATGGAAGTACAACCATGCGCATCTGTTACAGTACTCGTATACGTACCTGCTGCAAGACCTGTAGCGCTGGGAGAGTTTCCTCCTGCACCCGACCAGGAATAAGTATAATTCTGTACACCGCCTGTTGGAGTAACCAGGGCTGCTCCGTTTGCTTGTCCGTAACAAATCGTAGAAATGGTGGTATCTACTGTTGCAAAAAGCGGAGGTTGGGTGATGTTCAGGTTGATCGTGCCCGGGCAGCCATTGGTATCGGCAATGGCGCAGGTATAGTTGCCTGCGGGCATTGCGGTACCGGTTGATGTATTTCCTCCATGCGGTGACCAGGTATAGGTATAACCCGGATGGCCTCCCGATGTAGTCAGAACGGCGCTACCTGTGCTCTGACCAAAACAGTTCACGTTGGTGATCACCGCAGTGGCTGTGACTTTGGTTGGCTGATGAATGGTGTCGGTAACACTGGTCTGGCAATGGCTTGCATCCGTAACCGTGCTGATATAAACCCCGGCAGGAAGGTTGATGATGGTAGTATCAGTAGGTGTTGTTGGAGTTCCCGAAGGCGACCAGGAATAGGTGAGTGCTCCCGTTCCTCCGCTTCCTAAACAGGTAGCGTTACCGTTGGTGCCTCCAAAACAAAGAACCTGATGTGAATGCAGGATCGTGTCCTTAGGGCCTCCTGTGTTTGAAACAGCAATAGAGGAGATTTGAGTACAGCCATTCGAATCTTTTACCGTTACGGTGTATATGCCTGCTGCCACACCACCGGTAGAGTCAACAGAACTTACAAGCGGAAGCGGGCTCCAGGAATAGGTATAGCTTCCGGTACCTCCGCTTGGTGTAATGGTTGCATCACCGGTATGGCCAAGACACGGTGTCGGGCGGCTGGCAGATGCGAGTACAAGCAAAGGAGGTTGTTTTACAAGGGCGATGGAGGTGGACACACAGTTGTGATTATCGGTCACTGTTACTGTATAAGTTCCTGCAGGAACCCCGGTAATCTTTGAGGTGGTTCCGGTATTGGGAGACCAGAGGTAGGAGTATGTTTTAGATCCTCCGGTTACAAATACCGTGTCAGAACCGGTACTGTCGCCATGACATTTGGTGCGTGTGGCAAGGTTGGTTACAACCAGCGGGTTGGGTTGACGGATGGTGTCGATGGTGGTAGTTGTACAACCATTGCGGTCGGTCACGGTACAGGTATAGATACCTGCGCTCAGACCTGCTGCGGTGGCTCCGTTTCCTCCGCTTGGAACCCAGGAGTAAGCATAAGCAGGTGTACCACCCGATGGAATGGCTTTGCCTGATCCGTTATTGCCTCCGTTACACGAAGTAGAATCTTGTGTATGGATAGCCTTCAGTATAGGGGGCTCTGGAACACGGATCGTATCTTTCGAAACGCAACCATGACCGCTGGTAACAGTTACCGTATATAAGGTAAGCGGTATCAAGCCTGTTGCTGTATCGTGACCCTGTCCTCCGCCGGGGGGAGGCGACCAACTATAACTATAAGGCCCTGTCGAAGCCGTCACATTTACACTGGCGCTTCCGTTGTGAAGCCCAAAACAGCTTGAAGGAGCGCCGGTTCCGTTCAACACCGGAAGCGGGGTAAAGGTGATGGTGGTATCGAGTGCATACGAACAATGAGCTCCACCGGCATAGGTGATTACTACTTCGTAAGTCCCGTTTTGGTTTACTACAACTTGCTGCGTATTTGTCGGACCTACGATACCTGTTGTGCCCGAAGGCAGGGTTTGCCACTGATACGTACTGCCACCCGAACTGGCCGGGGCTGTAAGCGTATCGGTTCCTCCTGCACATACCTTGGGCGATCCGGTGATCTGACTCAAGATAGATCCACAGGCAGCATCCACATATGCATAACAGAAGTGACCTCCCAGGGTGCAACCGGCAGCGGTAAAACGAATGATGATTGAATGGCCCAGATATTGAGTCAGACTGATCGAGTTTGAAGTCCATGGACAATAAAATACAGGGTTACCCTGTGTATCCTGTGAGCCGGAAACAAGGAACCCGGGAGGCACATCTCCCAATGAATCTTCTTCTACATAATACTGCTGACAAGGGTTGGTTGGGTTACCTGCCGAATCGAGAACCTGTACCCTGAAGTAAGGCTGTTCGCCGGATGTGTGGGTGATCTGGTCCATCACGATCGAATATTTATACGTAAACAGGGCATTGCTGTTTGTAACCACAAACGACTCTTGAATAAATTCTGCGCCGCTTTCGTTTCCTCCCGAAGGATCCGGATTATTACAAGCACCTCCGTTTGAATTGGCTCCAACGTTGACGTGTTCTCCTCCAAGACGGACCGAATACGTATTCCCGCTTGGACATACAACCGGCTGCCCGGAGTAGGCATCAAGCTGCGGGAGCATAGAGGTATTCACCAGGGTGTGAAAAGAACAGGAAGTTTCAGGCGAGTTTATTCCTGACGAAGTGATCGTTGGGGTTGCAACGGTGATCGGGCCGGTAGAGTTGCCGTTACATCCGATTGCGCCCGTCCAGCCGGTAAACGTACCAGCCGAAAAATCGACGTTTGTACAGGGCGCTGTCAGGACTGTTGGTACGCCAGCGTATGGATGACGGGATACCGGCGGGTTCAGATTGTATTTGGTCATCATAAACTTTCGCTCATGCTGCTTCACGAAAGCAACAAGTTCATAGCCATGGAGCTGTTTCCGAAAGGCTTCCCGTTGACAGGCGCCGATGTCGAAGCCTTGAAGCGTGTCGCCCCGGTAAAAGGTGAGTGAGCTCAGGTTCTGACCTAATCCCAGGAAACAACTCAATACGAGAGCGCTAAAAGCGAGGAGTTTTTTATTCATACGGTCCTAAAATAAGAATGTCTGTACACTGTTCATTATAAAATAACTTCTTTTTGTCTGACCGGTTCCGTGTGTCTGGCAACAGGTTTGAGTAAAAGGGCCCGAGGTGGGATTGCGAATTTAGAATAATAAACTGAAAGAGCACCAAAACAGCGTTTAATTTTTCGATGCCTATATGGCTGACTGTTAGCCACTGACATCCGGATCTGGATCCTGAAACCGATTCCTTTTTTCGTGTAAATATTTGATAGTTAGTTGTTTGAATGAAACCCCAGCCCCCTGTTTTTGCTTGTCTGGAAGAAAAATTCCAGCATCATTATAGATATCAGACCGCATTGCAAGAAAAACTACCCGAAAACGAAGATCCCCGCAGCATTCCATGCCCCTATTTAATCACCCCGGTTTTTCAAAAAGCCCTCAGCATGACAGGCGCCGAAACTCTTTTCTCGATTCCGGTCATACTCAACGCTCGTTTTGTCAGCTGGAAGGGTTTCTTTTTATAATTTTGAAAGATGTCGAAACACAATGAACAAAGTCTGAAAGAGGTGCTCGCCGAAATGCTGGATGCTTACAAGCTACGCGGAAGGATGGAAGAGTTGAAGCTCATGTCGTCGTGGGGGGCCATTATGGGGCCGATGATACAAAAACGGACTGTCGACATCAGCATCCGGAACAAAATCTTGTATGTTAGGCTTGAATCTGCTGCTTTGAGAGAAGAACTATCCTACAGCAAGGAAAAACTCATTCAACGTTTAAACGAGGAAGCCGGTTCTGAAGTGGTTTTGCAAGTAGTATTTATCTGACTTTCGGCCTATGTACCGCTTTCGCTGCATTTGGTGCTTTGTGTTGGTAATTCTTTCCAGGAGTGTCTTGGCCCAGCCCCAGATGAACAACACCGAGCGGGCCAATTTTCAGAAAAACCATCTTTTGTCAACTTCGGCCTACGCCCTGAAATTAAACCGAGGCATCGATAAGCATACCTTTCTGGAGCAACGCACCAGTTACGACATCCAGGGAAATATTTCTTCCATCACCCAATATGATTCCACCGATCTGGAGATGTTGAAATGGACCTGTGCCTACAATGCAAATAATCAACTGATCTCCCGCTCGTTTTGCATCTACCGCGATACCATTGCCAAGACTACGGTGACCTATACCGAAAAAGGATTTCCATCCGAAGAAACAACCGAAAACGCCGATGGTGTCACACTCTTGAAATTTGTCTATGTCTGCGATGCCAAAGGAAAGATACGCAAGGCAACCGAAGATATTTTTCCCGAAAGCAAAGAGTATGTACGTCAGGCATACCGGTTCGACCAGCAGGGTTTCCTGCTCCTGCGTTTTCTGGGGGAAGCAAAAGGACGGGCAAGGATCAATTATTCGTACGACTACACAAAGACCGGTCTGCTAAGCAGGATGACTGAAATCGGGCAGGACACCATCCCCTTTGGATGGGTTGAATTTGAATATACGAAAGACGGGGCCCTCCGAAGTTTCAGCGTGAAACACGAAAACGGCAAACGTTACCGGATTTTTACCAACTACGATTCGCATGGTGGGCTCAAGGAGCAATTCAAAAGCCTTTATCTCAATACCGTACTCCTCGATCAGGAGAAAGACGAGTATACCGTCGATTCAAAAGGACTCGTGAAAAAACGGCTCCGCTATAAGTTCAACAACGAACTGTTCATGTTATATAACTTTACCCATGAGTTTTATGAGTAACGGCCAGATCTGCCTGAAAAGCCATTAACCTCTTTTCATTTCCAAACAAAAAGCTGCCTATTTGGGCAGCTTTTTTGTTTGAAGGAAGATTTTATAAAACGAGATCTTCGTAGCTTATTTTATTCCAATACTGCGGGGCCTTGATTAAAAACGTTCAGAACCTGCAAAAAAGAAATTTCCTTCGGCATCGGCATTTTCATCGCTGTCTGAACCATGTACGGCATTGGCAGCAATCGATTTTGCAAACAAATTACGGATGGTGCCTGGTTCGGCCTTGGCCGGATCGGTAGCTCCGATGAGTTTACGGAAATCGGCCACGGCATTGTCTTTTTCAAGAATAGCAGCCACAATTGCACCGGATGACATGTATTCAACCAGCTCGCCATAAAACGGACGGGCTTTGTGTACTTCGTAAAATTTACCTGCTGCTTCGGGGCTTAGTTTGGTATATTTCATGGCAACTATGCGAAAACCTGCTTCGTTGATCTTGGCCAGGATTGGGCCGATATAATTGTTTCCGACTGCGTCGGGTTTAATCATTGTAAACGTTCTGTTGGTTGCCATTTTATATTCTGTTTTTTTGTGTTTTTGCAAATTTCGCTCCCGATCCGGAAGAACGGCGCGAAATTAAGAAAAATATCGGGATACATTTTATCTTCAGGTCTTCGAAGCGGAAAAAGCAATCTGCTTTCCTGAAAAGGAGGATGCTTCATGCCAATCGTGCTGTATTTTAGTTGATTGCAGGCTTGTTGAAATGGCTTGGATTGAAAATAATGCACGTTTTGTCAAAATGATCCCTTAATTCATGCAAAATGAGTTGAATTGAATCTATACTGGATTGAAACGTGTTGATATTGGATGGAAATGTATTCATTCTGATTCTTTATGCATGCAAAATGAGTTAAAATGAATGCATCTTGAACTGAAATGAATGCATAATGGATTGAAATGTATGCATAATGGATTGAAACTACCAGATAAAGGTTTGAAATGAATTGATATTGGATTGAAATCAATTCAAACTGGATTGAAATGAATAAAAAATGATTTAAAATGAAGATAATGGGATTTTTGTTGGCTGGTTTCGATTAATTCATTTGATAATCAATGAGATGCATGGTAAGCCGGTCGCCAAGCCTTCAGATTAATCCCCCATGCCGGCAGAAGAATTAGGAGCGTTTGCCTCTCCACTGAACGATGCGCCTCATAAACCCAACATGAACAGTAGAAACGTAGTGCACTACTGTTCAGTGCGTTTGGATTTTGTGCGCTGGATTTGGGTTATCCCGCTGCTCCTGAGAGCTGGCGGCCTTTTCAGAGCGTTAGCCAGCTTCAACTGAAAAATGCGGGATAAAGTCGTAAATTAGCCGCCTAAACCCCCTTTATGAAGCCAGCTGAGTTGAAAAAATTGAAGTCAATCCTTCAAAAACCCAAGAAAATGGTGATAATCACCCATTGGTCGCCCGATGGAGATGCAATCGGCTCTTCGCTGGGGTTCTATAATTATCTGATTCAGAAAAAGCATTCCGTAACAGTCATCACTCCCAACGATTCGCCTGCCTTTTTAGACTGGATGGCCGGAAGCAAACGCATTGTCGATTTTTCAAAAGACACCGCCAAGTCCACCAAAATACTGAATGCGGCCGAAGTGATCTGGTGTCTCGATTTTAATTCGTTGAAACGCATTGATAAGATGGGGCCCCTGGTGGAAGCATCTGAAGCAATAAAAGTGATGATCGATCATCATCCCCAACCCGATGATTTTGCCGATTTCAACCACCATTCGGTAAAAGCCTGCTCCACCTGTGAACTGATTTACAGTCTCATCGAGATGCTGGGCGACAAGAAAAAGATCGATAAAAAGATTGCAGAATGTTTATACACCGGCATCATGACCGATACCGGGTCGTTCCGTTACTCAAGCACTACGGCCGATACCCACCGTACGGTAGCAGCCCTTATCGATGCAGGAGCTGATAATGGAGAAATCCATTCCAGGGTCTATAACGATTCGTCCGAAGACCGGCTCAAACTCATCGGGTACAGCCTTTCGCAGAAAATGGTGGTCCTGAAGGAATACAATACCGGTTATATTTCGCTTACCCAGGACGAACAAACCCGTTTTAATTATAAAAAAGGAGATACCGAAGGCCTGGTAAACTATATCCTTTCTATCCGTGGAATGAAATTCGCGGCCTTCATGACCGAACGTGATGGCATCGTTAAAATGTCGTTCCGTTCGAACGGCAAGTTTGATGTCAATGCATTTGCCCGTACCCATTTTGGAGGCGGAGGCCATGTAAATGCAGCCGGAGGTTTTTCGAACGATCCCATTGCCGAGGTCATTCGTACGTTTCAGACGCTTGTGCCTGAATACAGCAAACAGCTCACAAACCCCAAATAGCAGACAGGCCGCGGACGAAGCATCGGGGCGCTTTTTTTTGCTCCTTACATTGGTAAAGTACAGATGATCAATACACTCATTTCTTTTTCTGCCAAATATATACATGCAGGCATAGGCATGGCCCTGCTGTTCTTTTATGGCTGTGGAAATACGAATGAACATCAACTTCATCCACAAAAAAATTATACCAGGGAACAACTCCTCTCCGCCAATAAAACCGATAGCCGGCGCGAATCGGATGATATTGATGCCTATCTCGCAGTTCACCACCTGCAGATGACCGGGAGTGGAACCGGTTTGCGTTACCACTTTATGACGCACAGCACAACCGGCGATTCGGTAAAAGCAGGCAACTATGCTAAGGTGGCCTACTCGGTGTCTTTGCTCGATGGTACGCTTTGTTACTCGTCTGACAAAGACGGGCCCAAGGAATTCAGGGTTGGCGAGGATCATGTAGAATCGGGAATACATGAAATGGCCTTGCTGATGAAGACGGGCGACAAAGTGCGTTTCATTCTTCCCTCCAATCTTGCCCATGGTTTGCTTGGCGATGGGGATAAAATACCGCCCCGGGCGCCGGTATTGTATGAAATGGAACTTCTGGGTTTGAGATAAGGAGGCTGTTTGATATTTTATTTCAATTAGAATAGTGTTTACCACTAAAGAACACACATGAAAAAGGGAATTGTCATTTTTTTTCTGTCCACTGTCATTCTCGCCGCCTGTGGAGAGAAACGCATGCCTGGTTTCAGACGGCTCAGCAATGGCAGTTATTTCAAACTGATGGCCCTGGGCGAAAGCGACCGCAAACCAAGGGAAGGAGAATATCTGGAGATGGTCATTCTCAACACATTTGCCGACTCGGTATTGTACAACTCCCGCCTGGAGAGTTCCCGCGGAACCATGATCACTCCTTATAACGATAAAGATGGCTTTGCCAAGCTGCACGAAGGCGACAGCGCAGATTTTCTGATCCCGGCTTACGACCTCATGCCGTATGGCAATGATACCATGATGCACATGCATGTAAAGCTGGTGCATATTTTCGATGAAAAACAGTACAAGGCCGAATCCGAAAAACGGGCCCATGTCGATGAAATGGATGAGCAGAAAATACTCAGCTACTTTCTAAAAACCAGCAAGGTGAAATACGAGGAACTGGGCAAAGGCCTCTATTATTCGGAAGAAATAAAAGGAAAAGGAAAAAGTGTGGAACGGGGCGACCGGGTGCTTGTCAACTACCAGGGTACTTTTTTGAACGGTAAGAAATTTGATGTCACGGCCGAGCCTGTTGAATATACCCTGGGCGATGAAGGCCAGTTAATAGAAGGGATGGCCCTGGCCCTGGCTCATATGCGCGAAGGCGGGAAAGCAAAAATTATTATACCTTCGCACCTTGCTTACGGGGCCGAAGGATCAAGTACCGGGATTATTAAGCCTTTTACCTCGATTCAATACAAGATTGAATTGGTGAAAGTAAATTAGCGATACCCTCCTGTTTGTATCGCGGTCTATACCCTCGGAGGGCTATGACCGGTGAACTATTTCAACCTAGAACTAAAATAAAAAAAGAGAACCAGTACATGAAAAAGAGAAACACCAACATCCTGATTGCTGCCTGTATCGGCACTGCGTTTATTGCCTGTCACAAACCCGAACACCCCGGTTTCGAAAAATCAGCCAGCGGTCTGTTCTATAAAGAATACCTCAAAGGAAAAGATACGCTTCACCCTCATGTCGGCGACCGCGTTACCCTGCAGATCGTTTGTAAAACCGAAAAAGACTGTACCCTGATCGATACCCGTAAAGGCAATGGCCATCTTCCGCTGGTACTTCGTAAAAGCGTTTACCCGAACGATGTGTTCGAAGCCATCGCAACGATGCATGCCGGAGACAGCACCGGGTTCCTGCTCAATGCCAAAGACTATTTCGAAAAGCTCGAACGCATGAAACCGCCTGCATTTATTGATTCTATGAGTATGCTGCATTTTACCGTCAAGATCGATAAGATAGAGCCCAAGACCATTGTTGAGGCGGAACAGAAAAAACACATGGAAGAACAACAGAAAGCCGCGGCTGCAGCAAAAGAGGAAGAACCTGGCCTGCTCGAAAAATACCTGGCCGATAATAAAATCAAGGCCAAACCAACCAAGACAGGTATGTATATCATTGAAACCGAAAAAGGGAAAGGCGATGCCATCAAAGCCGGACAAACCCTGCAGGTTAAATACACAGGCAAATTCATAGACGGGCAGGTGTTCGACTCTTCAGAAAACAGCGGCAAACCGTTTGAATTCCAGGTCGGCAAACAACAGGTCATCCCGGGATGGGACGAGGCTCTCCTGACCATGAAAAAAGGCGGTAAAGCCAATCTGATCATTCCTTCTTCGCTTGCCTATGGTGATGGTGGAGGCCGGATGAAACCCTATGCCACACTTTTGTTTGATATTGAAATTGTAGATGTAAAGTAGAACAATCCCAAACCAAACCCTTTGTTCTTTCTACCCGATAACCAATGAAAAAAAACGCATCCATCGTGTTTGTTGTTGCACTGGGTCTGCTCGTCAGTTGTACGATCCTGCATAAAAACACACCTTGTAAACCAACGATAGTGAAAAAACCAGAAAAACTAAGCACCACATCCGGTCTTCAGTATACCATCACCACCCGTGGTTGTGGCGCCCAGGCTCATGCCGGCGATCAGGTGAAGGTGCATTATACCGGCAAGCTGACCAACGATACCGTATTCGACAGTTCGGTGGCACGCAATCAGCCTTTTGAATTCAAACTCGGCAAACGACAGGTTATTGCCGGATGGGACGAAGGCATTGCGCTCCTTCATGTCGGCGATAAGGCCACCTTCGTTATCCCCCCGGCGCTTGGCTATGGTGCACGAGGCATGGGCAAGATCCCGGCCAACAGCACCCTCATTTTTGATGTTGAATTGCTCGAACTCAAAGAAGGGATCCGGAAAGCCAATACAACCGGAAAGGATACGGTGACTACCCCCGACGGACTGAAAATTATTTTTTTATCAGACCGCAAACTCCCGGAATTTGCTCCTGCAAACACGGCCAACAAACCTGTAAATGGGAACAAAGTAAAAGTGCATTATTCTGGTTTCCTCCTCGATGGAAGTTTATTTGATTCTTCGGTCGAACGCGGACAACCCTTTGAATTTACATTGGGCCAGGGCATGGTCATCAAAGGATGGGACCTTGGTATAGCCATGCTCCACAAAGGCGAAAAAGCACAGCTCATCCTTCCCTACACCCTGGCCTATGGCGAACGTGGACACCCACCAATCATCCCTGCCAAAGCAACACTGGTGTTCGATGTGGAGCTCATAGACATTACACCCTGAAACAAATTCAAATCCTGGTCAGCCGATCAGGATTTTTTTTCTCCCTGGAATCCTTGCTGAACGATGACAAAGAAACAACGTTTTGAGGCAGTACTTAGCTATTTCAGTACCCACATGCCGGTGGCTGAAACAGAACTGCATTATACAAACCCCTATCAATTGCTGGTGGCCGTCATCCTATCGGCACAGTGTACAGATAAACGGGTGAACCTGGTAACACCTGCCTTGTTCAACGCATTTCCAACGGCTGAGGTGATGGCAGCAGCCAGCTCTGATGAGGTCTTTCAGTACATACGAAGCATCAGTTATCCGAACAACAAGGCCAAACACCTGGTTGGCATGGCGAAAATGCTTACCGAAGAATTTCATGGAAACGTACCTTCCGATGTAGAAGAGTTACAGAAAATGCCCGGGGTAGGACGTAAGACTGCCAATGTCATTGCCTCCGTGGTGTATGACAAACCAACGCTTGCTGTCGATACACATGTGTTCAGGGTTGCAGCTCGGCTTGGACTTACCACCAATGCCAAAACCCCCTTGGCAACCGAAAAACAGTTGATGAAATACATACCCCTCGCGCAGGTGCCCATAGCCCATCATTGGCTCATTCTTCACGGACGTTATACATGCCTGGCCCGAAGCCCCAAGTGTGAGGTCTGTGGGCTGACCGATGTTTGTAAATATTATAGCTCCCAATCGCGTGGGAAATAAGGCTCAGCCGAAAGAAGCTATAAAAACACCCAATATGCTGTTATTTAGTTGTTTGTATAGCTATTTGTATAGCTATTTGGGCTGAATTTAGCTGCTTATTCCTTCCCCTTTGTCAGTTTTCATGACAAAATAGTTCAAAATAAGTTTTGTGTTTGTTGAATTTAATGTAATTTACCTGCCGTAGATTGTTTGTTTTTGTGACAAATGGGTTTGCTGGTAAATCGTTGGTTGTTGATAAAGCTGATAAGTTAGCCTTTGCCGGGAGTCAAAGTTTCTTGTACTTTGTAAGAAGAGAATACGGGTATGACAAAGACCACAGAGAAGGCAATTTTCAAGAATCATTGTACAAGTCTGGCTGCCGGAATGAAGGCCCCCGATTTTAAAGTGAAAGATGAAAACGGGGTCGAAAAAAAACTGGGCGATTATCAAGGACGAAAACTGGCGCTCTTTTTTTATCCGGCAGACTTGACGCCAACATGTACTGAAGAAGTCTGCAATCTGCGTGATCATGTGGAAGAACTGAGAAACAAGGGAATTGAAATACTGGGTGTGAGCAAGGACGATGAACGTTCACATCTTAAATTCATACAGAAACACAAACTACCGTTCAGTTTGCTTGCTGATACGAATCTGGATGTAATAAAGGCATACGATACCTGGGGGAAGAAACAGTTTATGGGCCGTATATTCGATGGAGTGGCACGAACTACCTTTTTGATTTCTGAAAAAGGGATCATTGAAAAAGTCATTACAAAAGTAAAATCAAAAGAACACTCGGCACAGATTACAGAAGCCCTGCAACCAAGTAACAACTAAACCACCATACGACCATGAGCAAGGACATCAAAGAAAAAGAAGCGAAAGACACGAAAGAAAAAGACGCGATGAAAGAAGTAAACAAGGAAAAACTGAAAGCGCTTCAGCTGACACTGGATAAGATCGAAAAAACTTACGGCAAAGGAACCATCATGAAGATGACCGCAAACGTGGTTGATCAGGTTGAATCTATTCCTACCGGTTCGCTTGGACTGGATGTGGCCCTGGGTATTGGAGGCTTTCCGAAAGGACGTGTTGTTGAGATCTATGGCCCTGAATCGTCGGGTAAGACAACGCTGGCCCTGCATGCCATTGCCAATGTGCAGAAAGCAGGGGGTATCGCAGCCTTTATTGATGCCGAGCATGCGTTTGACCGCGGGTATGCACAGAAATTGGGCATAGACCTCGAAACACTCCTGATCTCCCAGCCAGACAACGGCGAGCAGGCCCTCGAAATCACCGAAAACCTGATCCGCTCAGGCGCCATCGATATCATTGTTATCGACTCCGTAGCCGCATTGACTCCCAAAAGCGAAATCGAAGGCGAAATGGGAGATTCTAAAATGGGACTCCAGGCCAGGCTCATGTCGCAAGCCCTGCGTAAACTTACCGGCACCATCAATAAAACAGGATGCTGTTGTATATTCATCAACCAGCTTCGCGAAAAGATCGGTGTCATGTTCGGAAACCCTGAAACGACAACCGGTGGTAATGCCCTTAAATTTTATGCTTCCGTTCGTCTGGATATCCGTCGGATCGGACAAATCAAGGACGGTGATACCGCTACCGGTAACCGTGCCCGGGTGAAAGTGGTCAAGAACAAGATGGCTTCGCCTTTCCGCCTTGCCGAATTCGATATCATCTTCGGAGAAGGCATTTCTAAAGTCGGCGAAATCATTGATATCGGAGTAGAACACAATATCATTGCCAAGGCGGGTTCGTGGTTTAGTTATGAAGGAACAAAGCTCGGTCAGGGACGTGATGCCGTGAAACAGGTGTTCCTCGACAACCCCGACCTGGCCGATGAAATCGAACGCAAGATTAAGGATGCGCTCGCTGCCCCTTCGGCAAATTAATGCCCGAAGCCAGGTTTTGAATTTTTTTTTTAAATATTCTTGCTTTAAGCTAATTCCAGAGGTATAGGTTTTTGAATTTATTTTACTGTACCTTTGTTAACCAGTCCCCGGTCCGCCATGTCCGGGGGCTTTTTTTATTTTTTAGGATTACTTGCCTGGTTTGTCTGTGATTTGAAAATTCTGCCCAGATTTGTGGATCTATTTTGATTGATTATTTAGCGAGTCTTAAAATCCACCTCTATGAAATCACTCCTTGTAAACCTTATCCTCGCCATCTGTCTGTGGAGTATGGCATCCTGCGGGAATAACGGTACTGCAAAAAAAGCAACAACCCCGGTATCTTCCGACAGCTCGTCGGTCAGACTCGATGACTTGAACGCCAAACTCAAAGAAAAGCCAGGCAGCGCTGAATTGTATGAGGCACGGGCGAAATACTACCTCGATCAGAAAAATCTGACAGCATCACTGGCCGATATGAAAAGAGCAATGAATATTGACAGCAGCAAGGCCACCTCTTTTCTTACCCTGGCCGACATCTTTTTTGCAATGAACAAAACAGGGCTTTCCAAACAGGCCCTGATCAAGAGCCACCTGCTGGACCAGAAAAATCCGGAATGTATTATGAAGCTGGCAGAGCTTTATTTTTATGTTCGCAAATATCAGGAGTCGCTTAATTATCTCGACGAGGCATTGAAGATCGACCAGTTCAATGCAAAAGCGTATTTCATGAAAGGCATGAATTTTAAAGAAGCGGGTGATACAGCCAAGGCTCTTTCCAGTTTTCAAACTGCCGTAGAACAGGATAACAAATACTACAAGGCTTATGTACAACTGGGCCTGATTTGTGCCGCCCAGCATAACCGTCTTGCAGAAGAGTATTATGCAGATGCACTCAGGCTTCAGCCTGCGAATACAGAGGTGCTCTATGATTATGCAAAGCTTTGTCAGGATGAGGGAAATTACCCAAAGGCAACCGAGGTATACAAACATCTGCTTTCGATCGACAAGACCTTTTTTGATGCCCAATACAATCTGGGAGTCCTTGCCGTTGATCGGAAGGATTATCCCGAAGCCATTCATTGTTTTTCGGATGCGATAGGAATAAACCCCAAGAACGCAAAAGGATATTTCGGAAGAGGATATACCTATCAGGTCATGGGGCAGGCCCAAAACGCAGCTGCCGATTACAAATACAGCCTGACATTGGATCCGGAATATGGGCCGGCAAAGGATGCCCTGAATCAGTTAAAAACCAATTGACCTGGTCTGTCGGGATGTATAGGCGAAAAAGAATTTCATGCATTTTTTTGGAGATAAACAAAAAAGAAGCCTATATTTGTTTTGTTCAAACAAAAGAAATGAAAAATTTAAATCATAACGGATGGTGGCTCTTCTCAAAATCAATGAGAACAGCCTGAGTTGTGTAAAACTCCCGATAAGCCTTAGGGCCTGCTGTTCACAGCAGGCCTTTTTTTTGTTCTGAATTTAATCCCGTTTCTGACGCCATATGAAAAAACATCGTCTTCATACCACCAGTAAAAAGGGCTTTTCGGATACCCATACTCCCGTGAGTATTTATCTGAAACTGCGTGACAAATTTCCGAACAGCATTTTGTTAGAGAGTTCTGATTACCATGGCAACGAAAACAGCTATTCGTATATCTGTTGCGCACCGATGGCAGGAATCAAACTCGAGCGCGACGAACTTATCTGCACCTATCCCGACGGGAGCCTTGAAATACATGCTGGTGAAAATCTGCGTAGCCAGCTTTCATTCATTTTTGATGATTTCCAACATGCTTTTGAGCCTGATGCAAACTCCTTCCCGTTTACAACAACAGGGCTCTTTGGGTACACGGGCTATGATGCAATCAGTTATTTTGAGGATATTCAGCTGAATGCAGAAGTGAAGAAAGAAAGGAGTATTCCGGAAATGATCTATCAGGTATACCGCTATGTCATTGTCATCGATCATTTCAGGGATGAGCTGTATCTGTTTGATCACGATTCTGAGAATAGGGCAGGAGGAGGCCTTGCCGCACTGGAGGCCTTAATCGAAAACAAAAATTTTGCATCCTATGGTTTCAAGATTGAAGGTGAAGAACGGTCGAACTTTACGGATGATGAGTTTCGGAACGTGATTCGTGCAGGGAAAGGGCATTGCCATCGGGGAGATGTTTTTCAGGTGGTTTTCTCCCGGGCATTTTGCAGAAAATACAGCGGCGATGATTTTAACGTATACCGTGCCTTACGATCGGTAAACCCCTCTCCGTACTTGTTTTATTTTGATTATGGCAACTTTAAACTGTTCGGATCCTCGCCCGAGGCACAGCTCATACTAAAAGAATCGAAGGCTTCTATCCACCCCATTGCAGGCACATTCAAACGTACGGGCGACAGCCAGGCTGATGCGCTTTCGGCCGAAAAACTGAAACAGGACCCAAAGGAGAACGCCGAACATGTCATGCTCGTTGATCTGGCCAGGAACGACCTGAGCCGGAATTGCACGACGGTGGAGGTAGAAACATTTCGCGAAATCCAGTATTATTCACACGTCATACATCTGGTCTCCAAAGTAAGCGGGGTGTTGAAAGAGGGAAGGACCACCTTCGATCTGATGTCCAGCACTTTTCCTGCAGGAACGCTTTCGGGCGCTCCCAAACACAAAGCCTTGCAATTGATAGACCGGTATGAAAAGGGGAGACGTGGTTTTTACGGTGGATGCATCGGTCTGATGGGTTTCAACGGCGATTTTAACCATGCCATTATGATCCGCTCTTTTCTTTGTAAGGACAAGCACCTTTACTATCAGGCCGGGGCCGGAGTGGTGGAGTCATCGGATGAACAAAGCGAACTCCAGGAAGTGAACAACAAACTGGCCGCGCTGAAAAAAGCCATGCAATTGGCAGAAACGATCTAACCTGAGAAGAAAGAGTGCCGTGACGGTTTCTACTTTAACTTAACAGAATAATACCCTTTAAAATGAAAATACTGGTATTCGATAATTACGACAGTTTTACCTACAACCTGGTGCACTGTATTGAAAAAATCAGTGCACATGAAGTAACTGTCCGCCGGAATGACCAGATAACACGCGATGAGATTTCGGGCTTTGATAAGATCCTGCTCTCTCCGGGGCCCGGCCTGCCTTCGGAAGCAGGTTTGCTCAAAGAGCTGATCGAAAGCTTCGCTTCAACCAAAAGTATCTTTGGGGTATGTCTTGGTCAGCAAGCCATTGGTGAAGTGTTCGGCGGGAAACTGATCAACCTCGACACGGTTTATCACGGCGTGGCAACGGAAATGGAAGTTGTGGCCCACGATGTTTTGTTTGAGGGCTTGCCTACACGGTTTAAAGCAGGGAGGTATCATTCCTGGGTGGTAGATAGTCATTCCTTTCCGGCTGAGCTGGAAGTAACGGCACGTGATGCCAACGGATTTGTGATGGCCCTCCGGCACCGGAAGTATGATGTGCGGGGAGTCCAGTTTCACCCCGAAAGTATATTGACAGAATATGGTGAACAGATCATCCGGAACTGGCTTGAACATCCTGTGAGGTAAGCCTCTTTCTTTATCACCATAGCTCTTGAAGATCCCTGCATGATGAAAGCAATCCTAAATCAATTATTCGAACACAAACCGCTCACGAAAGAGCAGGCTACAGATGTCATACACCGCATTGCCGGCGGTGGGTGCAACCAAAGCCAGATCGCTGCGTTCCTGGCCGTATACATGCTAAGACCAATCACAGTGAGCGAACTCGAAGGTTTTAGAGATGCCTTGCTGGGGCTCTGTCTGAAAATTGATCTTTCCGATTTCGAAACAATTGATCTCTGTGGCACCGGGGGCGATTCTAAAAACACATTCAACATCTCCACCCTGGCAAGTTTTGTTACGGCCGGGGCCGGGGTAAAAGTTGCAAAACATGGAAACTATGGGGTGTCTTCGATAAGCGGATCATCGAATGTGATGGAGTTCCTGGGTTACCGGTTCACGAATAAGGAGGAAGTGTTAAAACAACAACTCGACAGGAGCGGAATCTGTTTTATGCATGCTCCGCTTTTTCACCCGGCCATGAAAATGGTGGCTCCTGTTCGCAAAGAACTGGGTATGCGTACATTCTTTAATATGCTGGGCCCATTGGTGAATCCTTCTTTTCCAAACTATCAGCTTACCGGTGTGTTTAACCTGGAGCTTTCCAGGCTTTATCATTACCTGTTGCAGCAAACAGAACGCAGTTTTTTACTTGTTCATTCACTGGATGGATATGATGAACTTTCGCTGACTGCCGGTTTTAAACTCATCAGCCGCGCCAAAGAGGAACTTCTTTTTCCTGCAGATATTGGTCTTCCATCCTACACGCAAGCCGAATTGGCAGGGGGAGAAACGATGGAAGAATCGGCAAAACTCTTTTTGAAGATACTCAATGGGCAAGGCACTCCTGCCCAAAACGATGTGGTTTGCGCGAATGCTGGTCTTGCTATTCAGTGTGTCAGTTCCGAACGATCCATTCCCGATGCTGTTGCGCTTGCCAGGGAATCACTCCTATCAAAAAAAGCGTATACTGTTTTTAAAAAACTACTCGAACATGAATATACTGTCTGACATTATCGCCCACAAGAAGAAAGAAGTGGCCGAACGCAAAGCGCTGTATCCTGCAAAACTGCTTGAAAAATCGGTGTATTTTTCTTCGCCAGGAGTATCCCTGAAAAAATATCTGCAGCGGGCTGACAAGACAGGGATCATTGCAGAGATTAAACGTAAATCGCCTTCGCTGGGGGTGATCAACAACTATGTTTCTGTGGAGCGTACTTCCATCGGTTACATGCAGGCTGGAGCCAGCGCCTTGAGTATCCTGACTGATACCCGTTTTTTCGGAGGCCAGAACGAAGATCTGACGACTGCCCGAAAATTCAACTATTGTCCCATTCTTCGCAAGGATTTTATCATCGACGAATATCAGGTCATCGAGTCAAAATCCATTGGGGCAGATGTGATCCTGCTTCTTGCCAATGTTCTGGATGCGGTTCAGGTAAAAGAGCTTGGCAGGCTCGCACATAGCCTGGGCATGGAAGTCTTGCTCGAGCTCCGGGAAGCTCCGGAGCTCAGCGCTCTGAATGAATTTGTGGATGTGGCCGGTGTAAACAACCGTAATCTGAACGATTTTTCGGTGGATATCAACCAAAGTCTGAAAATGGCTTCCTTGCTCCCCGCTGGGATGCTTCGCGTTTCAGAAAGCGGCCTCTCGTCGGCAGCTACGATCCATGAGTTGAAACAAGCCGGGTATAGCGGGTTTTTAATTGGTGAAACATTTATGAAGAACAGCCGGCCAGAACTGGCTTGTGCCCGGCTGATTAAGGAAGTGGCAGAGTACGAAGAACGTGCGCGGGAGCCGGTGGCCGCTGCTCGTAAATAAAGGTTTCGTTCCGGAGTTCGCAGGCTCTTCCTTAAATTCTTTAAGAAGCAAAATTCAAGATCGTCATGAAAATTAAAGTTTGTGGCATGCGCAATGCCGGGAATATCAAGGCTGTTTCAGAACTAAAACCAGATTATATGGGTTTTATTTTTTATCCCAAAAGCAGTCGTTTTGTTGGAGATGATCTTGATGCTGCTGCATTGAAAGCATTGCCTTCCACAATCTCTAAAATTGGCGTGTTTGTGAATCCTACACACGAGGAGGTTATTCAAAAAACGATGCGGTTCAAGCTTCACGCCATACAGCTTCACGGCAATGAAAGCCCTGCATTTTGTAAAAGACTGAGTCTGTATGTTCCTGTTATCAAAGCATTTGGCGTTTCTGAAGATTTTGATTTCGGGGCGTTAAATGAATATGAATCATGTTGCTCGCATTACCTGTTTGATACAAAGACACCAGGATATGGAGGAAGCGGAGAAGCGTTTAACTGGGAACTTCTGATGCATTATCATGGATCCAAACCATTTTTTCTGAGCGGGGGCATCGGGTTTGGGCATGTCAGTAAGTTGAAAATGATGGAACGCGAACTGCCCGCTCTGTATGCCATTGATTTGAACAGCAAATTTGAAACAAGCCCAGGGGTGAAAGATGGAGTGAAATTAAAACGGGTAATGACAGGGTTGCGTGATGTGTAAGGAATTGCCGTTTCCTTTCAGTCACATAGATAGAACCTTGAGCGCAAAGAGATCAACCATTTCACACTCAACACTAACCAAATTTCTAACCTACAACCACAGATGTATCAAGTAAATGAAAAAGGATATTACGGAAGTTTCGGGGGGGCTTATATCCCCGAAATGCTCTATCCGAATGTCGAAGAACTGCGTCTGTGCTATCTCGACATTATGAATGATGCCGGTTTTAAAACCGAGTTCGATAATCTGCTTCGCGATTATGTAGGCAGACCCTCGCCCTTGTATCTGGCTTCGCGGCTATCGGCCCATTACCGCATGAAAATTTACCTGAAACGGGAAGACCTAAACCATACCGGGGCACATAAAATCAACAATACGCTGGGGCAGATTCTGCTTGCCAAACGTTTGGGCAAGAAACGCATCATAGCCGAAACCGGTGCCGGTCAACATGGTGTTGCCACGGCCACGGTTTGTGCGTTGATGGGTCTTGAATGCATTGTGTATATGGGTGAAGTGGATATAGACCGGCAGGCGCCCAATGTGGCCCGGATGAAACTCCTCGGGGCTACTGTCATTCCGGCGCTTTGTGGCAGCCGTACTCTGAAAGACGCCACCAACGAAGCCATACGCGATTGGATCAACAACCCCATTGATACCCATTATATTATCGGTTCTGTTGTGGGCCCCCATCCTTACCCCGACATGGTGGCCCGCTTTCAAAGTGTGATCAGCGCGGAGATAAGAGCTCAGCTCCTTTCGCATGAAGGACGTGAAACACCCGATTATGTATTGGCCTGTGTAGGAGGCGGAAGCAATGCCGCGGGCGCCTTTTATCATTTCCTGAATGATGAATCGGTTAAATTGATAGCGGTGGAAGCTGCCGGAAAAGGCATTGACACGGGGCATTCGGCGGCAACGATGGTGTTGGGCAAGCCGGGCATTATTCACGGGAGCAAGACCATGCTCATGCAAACTTCAGACGGGCAGATTACCGAACCATACAGTATCTCTGCGGGCCTCGATTACCCTGGGGTTGGCCCGGTACATGCCCATCTCTTCAAAAGCGGAAGGGCCAGCTTTGTTTCGGTAACAGACGACGAGGCGCTGGCCGCCGCTTTTTTATGTTGTAAACTCGAGGGTATCATTCCGGCCCTGGAAAGCGCCCATGCCTTGGCCCATCTCGAAAAAATGAAAGCAAACGAGACCGACGTTGTTGTCCTGAACCTCAGCGGCAGGGGAGACAAAGACCTGGCCACCTATATGAAACACCAGAACCTATGAACCGTATTACTGAATTATTCAAAAGAAAGAACGCTATTCTCTCTGTTTATTTTACTGCCGGTTTTCCGGCCCTGAAGGATACTGTGCCGGTGATAGAAAGCCTGAGCGCTGCCGGTGTTGATCTGATCGAAATCGGGATCCCGTTTTCGGATCCGCTTGCCGATGGACCTGTGATTCAGCACAGCAGCGAGTTGGCCCTCCGAAACGGGATGACACTCCGGCTTTTGTTTGAGCAGTTGAAAGATATCCGCAGATCGATTCAGGCCCCGCTGTTGTTCATGGGTTATCTCAACCCGGTGTTGCAGTTTGGGGTAGAAGCGTTTTGTATTCAAGCACAGGAGGTTGGCATTGACGGGGTAATCATCCCTGATCTTCCATTTTCAGAATATGTCGAAGAATATGAAGCGATGTTCACCAAATACGGGATCATCAATATCTTTCTCATCACACCTCAGACGTCTGAAGCGAGGATCCGCCTCATCGACGAGCATTCGAAAGGGTTTATCTATATGGTGTCGGCAGCAAGCACGACCGGAGCAAAAGCAGGAGTGACGGCTGTCCAGTCTGACTATTTTGCCAGGGTACGGGCGATGAACCTGCGTAACCCCTTACTCATTGGTTTCGGTATTTCAGACAATGAAACCTTCGCCAATGCCTGCGCGTATGCAAACGGGGCTATCATTGGCAGCGCTTATATCCGGGCGCTGGAGCAGGGAACGGATGTTCAGACAAGCACAGCCCGGTTTGTACAATCAATCCTCACGAACTAAACAAAACGATATGATCATTCAACTCGATCCAGGAGCAACGAGCGCTCAAAAAGAAAAGATTCAAGAGGTGTTGACTTCCATTGGCTACAAGCCAACAGCGGTGCAGACCCAACGTGCTTCGTACCTGGTCTGTATCGGAAAAAACGAATTCGATATACGCCGTCTGGGAACCCTGCCTGGTGTGGCCGATGTTCACCGGGTATCCGAAAGTTACAAACTTGTATCCCGCAAGTGGAAGGTGGGAGAATCGGGCATAGATCTGGGAGACGGGGTGATGATCGGAGCCGGGTCTTTTTCGCTCATGGCCGGCCCCTGTAGTATCGAGAGCGAAGAACAGGTGAGGAGTGTGGCCAAACACCTGGCCTCACAAAACATCTTCATCATGCGCGGAGGCGTATTCAAACCCCGGAGTTCACCCTATGCATTTCGGGGAATGGGCATGGAGGGGTTGAAAATGTTCAGTTCCATCTGCCGCGAATATAAAATCAAGATCATTACCGAAGTCATGCAGGTGAGCCAGATTGCACCGATGTATGAATATGTGGATGTGTTCCAGGTTGGGGCACGCAATTCGCAAAACTTCAACCTACTCGATGAACTGGGCAGGGTTGATAAGCCAGTACTCATAAAAAGGGGCATGAGCGGCACCATAGACGAGTTGTTGCAGAGCGCAGAATATGTTTTTTCGGCCGGTAACGAACGACTGATGCTTTGCGAACGGGGAATACGCAGTTACGAAACAGCCTACCGTAACACGTTTGATATAAACGCCATTGCCATCTTAAAAGAAAAAAGCCATCTTCCGGTTATTGCCGACCCCTCGCATGGCATTGGTTTGCGTGAACATGTACCTGCCATTGCCCTGGCAGCTGCCGCAGCAGGAGCCGATGGGGTAATCTACGAAGTGCATGAAAAGCCAGAGGAAGCCCTTTCGGATGCGCAACAGACGCTGAACTATGAAGAGTCGGAACAACTGATCCGGAATGTACGGAGGTTGAGGGAAAGTATTGGGTAAGAGCAGGCTCCCCGCGACTCACCCCCCGGCCCCCTCTCTGCAAGCAGAGAGGGGGAGCCTTTGTGCTGAATTATTCAAATGAATTCAAATGAATTCATTTGAATAAAACTCCCATCGTTTTGTCTGGATTTTTTTCTCCTCCTCTCTCGCAGAGAGCCCTTTTGTTTGTAATGTGTAAGTTTAAATAAAAACGTATGCTATGAAAACGACACAACTTAAGGACTTTACTGGAGAGAATATCTATGTAGGGTTCGATGTTCACAAATCAAGCTGGAAAGTGACTATAGGGCATCTCTAATAACCCCTTCCAAACATTCCCTCTTCTTGGGAGAGGGTCAGGGAGAGGTCAAGAAAACGGGGTTATTAGAGATGCCCTATATTAACAGACCATGCATCTCACAAGAATTATGCACAGGAACCCTCTGTTGAAAAGCTAGTCAACTATTTACAAACTAATTTTGCAGGAGGCACCTATCTTAGCGCTTAGGGGGCAGGTTTCTGTGGATTCTGGATACACCGGGAATTAAGCAAAAATGGTGTTAATTCGATTATAGTTAGCCCCGCTGATATTCCAACAACACAAAAGGAACAAGTGAAAAAGGAAGACAAGCGAGACAGCAATAAAATTGCGAAGGCACTTCGCAACGGCGACCTCAAGGGCATTTATCCCGCATTATTCATTCGGAATTGGCCTTTTGTGCGCGAATGCCTGCTTCTACTGCATAATGCGGGATTAGCCTGTTACACGGCTAATGCAAAATTCCGGTTTATTGGGCCAATGCCTTTTCATGTAACTGGAGACATTTCCGAACGGTATCGATATAAATGGCACAAATTGTCCTGCCGGAGAAGTTAGTTGTCCTGAAAGAGACCTTTGTTGTTCGGAGGTGCTGCCTTTAAAAGGCAGCTCATTCCCTGGGGTTCCCGACTGTTCCCTTAGTTTCCCGACACGTTCCCCAAGCTTCCCGACATGTTCCCCAAGCTTCCCGACACGTTTACTAAGGTTCCCGACACGTTCCCCAAGCTTCCCGACATGTTCCCCAAGCTTCCCGACACGTTTACTAAGCTTCCCGACATGTTCCCCAAGCTTCCCGACATGTTCCCTTAGGTTCCCGACATGTTTGCTAAGCTTCCCGACATGTTCCCTTAGATTCCCGACATGTTTGCTAAGCTTCCCGACACGTTTACTAAGCTTCCCGACATGTTTGCTAAGCTTCCCGACACGTTTACTAAGCTTCCCGACATGTTCCCTTAGTTTCCCGACATGTTTGCTAAGCTTCCCGACATGTTTGCTAAGCTTCCCGACACGTTTACTAAGCTTCCCGACATGTTCCCTTAGATTCCCGACACGTTCCCTTAGGTTCCCGACATGTTCCCTAAGGTTCCCGACACGTTCCCTTAGGTTCCCGACATGTTCCCTAAGGTTCCCGACACGTTCCCCAAGGTTCCCGACATGTTCCCCAGGGTTCCCGACACGTTCCCCGAGGTTCCTTATCGAGAGTCTGTTCAATAAAAGGATTTGGAGATGCTATTGAAAGCATTTTCCCGGAGAAGTTTGTTGTCCTGGCGGAGAAGATAGATGTCCTCCCGGAGGAGACCATGGTTGTCCTGCGTTTCTGCTGTTCATTTTGGGATTATATGCACTAATTCTTTTCCCCCGCTTTATCACCCCATACTCCCAAACTGATATTGGCCATATTATGGGGATAGTAATTCCAGATTCTTTAGTCCACCTTAGCAACATCAAAGAAAAAAAGAACGCATGATAGAGGGCTTTAAAAAGAGTCAGTCACTCCAATCATACCCGTTTACAGGCATGCCACAGCCTTATTTGTTGAATACGTTTCGATTAATTTAGCTTTCATTTTTTTTAATTCCTACTAGGATTTGATATTTTTTGTGTTTATCTTGTCATCAGAAAAGACAAATACCTGGGCTTAAGTCTAAGCATACCCGTTCTACAGGCATACAATCCGTTCGTCCCCGTTTTCTTTTTTAAACAGTGTTTTTGTAGCATGGCGTACATTCTCTCTGTGATTGCGCACACCTCACAGACCGGAATGAAGTAGCGTACCCAATCCTTCAACTGTTTTACACACATTAACACACAAAACCAAAACCACATGAAAAATTCACTACGCCTAGTTGTGCTTTCGCTCGCGCTCAGCGGAAGTATGTTTGGTCAGTCATTTGTCAGGGTCACGGCAAGCCAGCTGAACCAACAGGTTACGCTTCATGCCAATGAGGCCCTCGAAGTGAGGCTTCCTTCAAAACCGTCTTCCGGCTATGGCTGGTACATGCGCAATTCTGCCGATCAGAAACGGATGCAACAGGGCGTTTTGAAACAAGCCGGTCCCTATGAATTTGTAAGCGATATCCCGGCTGCACCCATTGGGGCTCCCGGAACGCAAATCATTAAGTTTACTGCACTCGGAAGGGGTACTACCACCCTCGACCTTGTTTATATGCGCCCCTGGGAAGGAATCAATACGGCCACTGATTTCTTTTCGGCGCAGATTGTTTCTGAAGGCAGCTATACCGGTGCACCTTTTTCGACCATGCCGGCGACTCCTGTTAAACAACAGAACAAAGCAACCCGCACTACCTTGCCTGCTACCTACAGCTGGCTGACGCTGGGCGATTGCACTCCTTGTAAAGATCAGGGCCAGTGCGGTTGCTGTTGGGCCTTTGCTTCGGTTGGGTCTATGGAATGTGATGTAAAAATATGGGACAACAACGTACGCAGCTTTTCCGAACAGTGGCTCATCAATTGCGATCTGACTTGCAGCGGCTGTAACGGAGGCTGGTGCCCCGACAGTATGTTCACCATCTTTGGTGGCGTGTATGAAGCCGATCTGCCTTTCAATGCTGCTTCGGGCACTTCAACCGGAACTTGTGCTTCCTCCTATACTTATCATGAAAAACCTGTTGGCTACCAACAAATCGCTGTCAACCCAACCGATGCACAAATCAAACAAGCCATTTACGACTACGGCCCAGTCTGGGCTGGTGTAGATGCTGGTAATAATTTCCAGGCTTATACCGGTGGTGTGATGAATGCCACAGATGGAACCTCTATTGACCATGCAATCGTACTTGTTGGCTGGGACGATACACAAAGCTGCTGGATCCTGCGTAACTCCTGGGGTACGTCGTGGGGGATTGATAATGGGTATATGATGATAGGTTATGGAGTATCGGGTGTTGGAAACAGCGCCACGTATTTTGAATACAAGAGCGGGATCATCAACCACAATGTTCCTCCGGTTGCTGATTTTGCAGTCAATACACCAAGCACCTGTGGCGGGGCCGTTCAGTTTACCGATAACTCCATCAACAGCCCTACTTCCTGGGCCTGGAATTTTGGGGATGGAAATTCTTCTGTAGCTCAAAACCCTTCGCACACCTATACCGCATCCGGCACCTATACCGTAACCCTGGTTGCCACAAACAGCTTTGGAAACAATACCGCTGTAAAAAAACAATTTTGTTACCGTTACTATTCTGCCGGCCCCTGTTACTACAGGTGCTACCCGTGTCGGAACAGGTGTTGTAAATCTGGCTGCTTCGGTTGCCTCGGGTGCAGCATCGATCGACTGGTACAGCGCCCCTACCGGTGGAACACCGTTGCAGACAGGAACTACGTATGATCCTACCATCAGCGCTACGACTACCTATTATGTAACCAACGAAACCACTTCAACCATATCGCCGCTTGGTCTTGCAACTACCGGAACCGGAGGGTATTTTACAGCAAATGCTTCACACAGGCTCTACTTCAATGTCGTGAACCCTGTTCAGATCAATTCGGTTGATGTGTATGCTGCCACAGCCGGTGTGCGCGAAATTGTTGTGGTAAACAATGCCGGTACGGCTATCGACTCGGCAAGCTTCACCGCGGTTGTGGGTGTCAATACCGTTCCGCTTGGTTTTGTTCTGCCTGCTGATACCATGTATGCCATGAAGATGGGCGATGCAAGTACTGTTGATGTATACCGTAACAGCGCAGGGGCAGCCTATCCGTACACGGTCAGCAACCTGGTAAGTCTTACCGGCTCGGATGCCGGCGTTTCCCCCGACGTTTACTACTACTTCTTCTACAACTGGAAGGCTCAGACACCTGTTTGTGCCAGCGTCCGCGTACCGGTAACAGGAACGGTAACTTCACCAACAGGGATCGCTACCCTCTCGGAAGCTGCCGGTCTGAAATGTTTCCCGAACCCAAGCAATGGTATGTTTACAATAGAAGGCCTCAACAACGAAAATACAGTTGAAGTTTTTGATGTGATCGGAAAACTTGTTTTCCAAACTACGACTCAGAACCCTACATGTATCATCGATGTACGTGAAAACGGAAAAGGAATGTACCAGGTCAGGGTGACCGATAAAACCACCAAGACGGTTTCGGTAGGAAGAGTGGTTGTTGAATAGATCGAAACTTCACTCGGATTCTCGATACTTGACTTAAACTACCCTGTAGGCCAGAAGCTCACAGGGTAGTTTGGCATCTGATCATCACCACTCCTTCCAGGGCCAGAAGCGTGCAAAAGAAGGAGCTTGTTTAACTGTCATTGGCTTGTCAGTCAGTTAAATACATGCGAATGGCAGGTCAGGATACCTTTCGGAACTGAATTGTAGAACGAAATATGGTTTGTAAAGCATGACGATTCATTGCAACTTGTTACTCGAAGCTCAGCTGAACGCTCAGATCGAAACAAACCCACCACGTACATGAAAAAAAACTTCCTCTTTATCACCGCTGTTGCACTTTCGTGTTCCTCTCAATTCACGGCCCAATGCAACTGGATGATACCAAGCACCGACGAAATAAATGCTCCGGCAAGAATTTTCACCAATGTAGCAGTCACAAGCACCGGGATAGGCTTTATCGCATATTCAGATGGATCGGTGGCTGATCAGCTCACTGTTTCTTCGGCCATCAGTGGGGGAATTATGAAACAGCTCGGGCCAGCAGGTTTCACCGCACCGGGACACTTTGCTGCTGTTGCCAGCGACCCGTTGGGCAATGCCTGGATTGCCATCCAGGATCAGGCCAACAGCTCGAAACTTTCGGTCATGAAATATACCGGTTCTTCCTGGGCCTGCGTAGGCGCAGCAGGCATTTCTGTCAACCCGGTTGATTTGCTTGATCTGGCCATCGATAAAACAGGAACACCCTATGTAGCTTACCGGGATTATACAGGCAGCGGAAAGGCTAGTGTGATGACATACAACGGTACCGCATGGGTGCTTGTCGGTACCGCCGGTTTTACCAACGCTATTTCAGCCGGGCTTGCACTTACGCTCGACCGTACCGGAACCCCTTATCTGGTATACGATGATCTGGGCAATGCCGACAAAGCCTCGGTGATGAAATTCAACGGTACAGCCTGGGTTGCCGTGGGAGGATTGGGCTTCTCAATCGGCTCTGTGCTTACCCCGCATATCTCTACGGATACACTCGGGGTTCCCTATGTAATTTACAACGATATCGCGAATGGAGGCAATGCCACAGTCATGAAATACAATGGTACCGCCTGGGCCGCGGTAGGCCCTGTGGGTTTCTCAGCCGGGATGGTTCAGTATACCGATATCTCGATCGACCAAAAAGGCAATGTGCCCTATGTGGTTTATCAGGATCAGGCAAATCGAAACAAGGCCACCGCAATGATGTATACGGCTACCGGCTGGACCAGCGTTGGGCCTCCCGGTTTTTCGGAAGGAAAGGCTTCGTTTTGCCGTCTGGCCACCTGGGATGGCGATTTGTATGTTACCTACGCCGACAGCTCCACCGGTCAGAAGCCAACGATGATGCAATACATCTGCTGTAACTGGGCTGAATTGACAAGCAGCGGCCTTTCGGGAGGAAAAGCATTCTATCCATCGCTCAAAACCGATCATACCAATATGCCCTATATCGCCTATTCCGATTCGTCAAACGGGGGCAGGGCCAGCGTAAAACGATTGGTCGGAACTACCTGGGATTACCTCTTGCCCGCCGGTTTTTCGGTTGGGGCAGTTACACACCCATCGCTGGCCATCAACAGTACAAATCAGGCCTATTTGGGCTATGCCGATGCAAGCAATGCACAAAAAGCAACGGTGATGAGCTTTACCGGTCACGGATGGATAAATGTTGGCCCATCAGTCGGCTTCTCCACCGGGGCAGCCAGCACGCCTTCCCTTGCGTTCGACTCGAATGATCTTTTATACATTGCCTATGCCGATGCTGGTGATACCAGCAAAGCTACCGTGGTGATGTTTACTGGCGCCAATTGGGTGCCCGTATCGGCCACGGCAGCTGTTTCGAAAGGATCGGCGGCAAACACCGTTTTAGCTATCGATCACAACAACACCCCCTACCTGGCTTACACCGACAACACGAATGGTGGAAAGCTGACCGTGGAAGAATATACCGGAACTGCCTGGGTAGATATCGGAAGTCCTGGTTTTTCTGCCGGGCAGGCTGCAGATGTTTCGATGGCAATTGATGCCAGTGGAACACCGTATGTGTTCTATTCGGATGTCTTCAATGGGAATATTCCGGTAGTCATGAAATATACCGGCACGGCCTGGACAGCTATCGGAGCTCCCATCTCGAATGTCCCCATGGATTATACCTCCCTGGTGATCGATGCATCGGGCGCCCCGGTCATTGTATATACCGGTACTGCTCATACCAGCTATTCCCTCCTGCGTTACAACGGAACGTCGTTCGTACCGCTTGGCGCCGATGCAACCACCCAAACCCCCGTTCAATGCCCTTCGCTCGCGGTAGATGGAGCCGGCATGCTCTACCTGGGCTATTCAAGCAACGGGGCTTATGTGGAGGAATACAGCTGTCTGGCGACGGCAGTGCCCGAAGAAAAGCTACAACTCGCCGAGGTGTTTGTCTACCCCAACCCGGCAAATGCTTATATAACGATTCTCCTTTCATCGCTGGAGCCTCATACTATGCTGAGTTTATATAATCAGCTGGGCCAGGTGGTTCAAAATCTTACGCTTACGGATCCACGCACCTTGGTGAAAAGAGGGGATCTTGCTCCGGGTGTTTATTTTTATCGGATCCTGAATGAGCGTGGGGTAGTGAATACCGGGAAGATTATCTTTGAATAAGCCATGGATCTCATTGTTTATCGGTTGGGTGGAAGTGCTTTGTATTTACCACGGAGCCACGTAGGACACAGAGCATTACGGAGTCAATCAACAAAATCTCCCTGTCGGTGTGGCGAACAGATAGAATATTTTGGATTAGCATCCACAAACGAATTCTATAAACAAGGTGAAAAGACAAATCTGTTTTCTCTTTCTCTTTCTCTTTCTCACCCTCCACCTTCTTCAGGCCCAAAGCCAGCGTCTTATCCTGGTCGAAGAGTTTACCCAGGCTTCCTGCCCGAATTGTGCCCTTGCCAATCCCCGGTTCGATTCGTTGCTTGCTCGTGATTCGGCAGAAGCCGTTTCGATAAAATATCAGACAAGCTGGCCTGGTGTTGACCCGATGAATGCCCAGAACCCAACCGATGTGGCAAGCCGTGTTGCCTATTATGGAATTTCGGGCGATCCCGATGCCTTGATGGATGGGATGGATTATTCTAACCCTTCGAACATCGTACAGGCTACACTCGATCATGAATCTGTTGTCACATCGCCCTTTACGATGCAGCTGGTGCATTGGTTAAATGCTGCAAACGATTCGGTATATGTGAGCTGCCAGATAACCTGTACCCAGAATGCCACATTAACAACGCCCAGGCTGCGGATGGCCCTCACCGAAAAAACGATTTCGTTTGCAACGCCTCCTGGTTCTGACGGAGAAAAGGTGTTTTACAATGTGATGCGGAAGATGATCCCTGCTGAGAGCGGTACGGCATTACCCGCCGTATGGGTTCCTGGTCAAAGTAAAACAATAAGCTATGGAATAAAAATTCCGGCCTATATCTATCAGCAATCACAACTTGCTACGGTGGCCTGGATACAGGATGATGCCTCAAAAACGGTGATACAAGCCGGTTTCTGCCCAACGGCCTCAGCTCCAACAGTACTTCCACCGGTGGCAGGTTTTACAGCTGATGTAACCAGCACCTGCGATGGGCTTGTCCATTTTCAGGATCAATCAGCCATGTTCCCAAAATATTGGCTCTGGGATTTTGGCGATCATACCACATCTGTTCTTCAAAACCCAACGCATCAGTATCTATCGGGTGGCTCATTTGCCGTAAAACTCACGGCAGGCAATGTCAATGGAACCAACCAGTTAATCATGGCCTCATTCGAAACCGTGAATTTTAGCGGAACGGCTCCACAGACATCCAATGCAGAACGATGCGGGCCAGGGGTTGTAAATTATACTGCTACAGCTGCATCAGGTGGTTTGCTTAACTGGTATGATACAACCGGGGTGTTGGTAAATACCGGCACTGTCTTTTCATCACAGATAACCGGGGTTTCAGAAAAATATTACGTCGCTGAACAGCTTCCAAACCCCATCCAGTCTTGCGGCAGGGTTGATAGTGCCCTGGGGGGGGGAGGCGGGTATTTTGCCGCCAATGCCTTACACGGTTTGTATTTCAATGTGCTCGAGCCCTGTATGCTCCAGACGGTTGATGTCTACGCTGATTCGGCCGGCAGCCGCACCATCGAAGTGCTGAACGGGGCAGGTCTTGTTGTGCAATCGGTTGTGGTGAGTGTCCCTCTTGGGAAAAGCACAGTGAGCCTGAATTTTCAGCTGGGCATAGGCAATAATTATTTCCTCCGTCTGGCAACCGGAAGCCTTGTGTATTTATACCGCAACAGCGGGAATGCAGCATATCCGTATTCTTCAGCTGCGATAAACATCACCGGCAACGATGCCAATGCGGCCTACTATTTCTATTTCTATAACTGGAAAGTACAAAAGAACCCTTGTCTGAGTATGAGTGCCGTGGTAATCGGTAAAGACACCTGTACGGCAGCCGGGGTACAGGCGTTTGGCTACGGCAATGACCTGTCTGTTTATCCGAATCCGGGAACAGGTATCTTTGTGATGAGCTTTCAACATCAGGATGCAGGCAACTGCCTACTCAAAATTGTAAATGCGCTTGGCCAGGTTGTCTATACCGAAACCATATATTCCTTGCCGGGGAACAGCACCAGGCAGGTTGATCTTTCATCAGCAGGAGAGGGGATGTACTATCTTATCCTGACGGGAAACGGGAAACAGGCGAGCCGGAAAATAATTAAGGAATAGAGGAATTTATAAATCAAAAGATATTTCTGAGCCTCCGTATGCGTATGTCGCTTACAATAAGAGAATAAGATGATTTCGAAGTAAGCCTTTAAATTCTATGGAAACAAGGAATATGTTTTTGAATGATGGAGGAGGCAGAGAAACTTAATGGTGCGCCCTGTGATATAAACCCCAATCCGGTAATCTTCAATTCCTATACGACCGTATCTTTTATAGCTTGTCAGGTATTTAAAACCAGGAAGTTGTTCTGGACTCTCAATCTGTGAACAATGCTCTATGTAAAATGAGGTGATGTCGATGATCTCTGTTCGCTTAATGCGTTGCGATCTGCAATGAAGCGTTTTGGGATCTGGGCTTTCATTTTCGGGCACGTATCCGGGTTAATTCCTTTTTAAATTCAGTTACACTTATGAATGGCTGTTTTTCTGCGACTTTCATTTGTTTGTAAAGAACAGCCTCATCGAGCGCTTCAAATTCTTTTTCGATCATCACTTTTACGTCCTTCCTGGTTCTTGCATTTTCCACAAAAAAAATTATATATTTTCATCCTGTCATCGATCAGTATGATGTGTTTTATGGCCCTTAATTGTATGTTTTATTTTCCAGGTATCCTTCTCTCTTTACAGATGCATTTATATACAATTAACATACTAAAGATATTTTGAACTTGTTAAGCCATTCAAACGTTGCCTCCTGGACGTTTTTTTTTGATCAAACTGATAAACGATAAATTTCATCATCCTACCTCATAATAAGTATATCCTTCGAATCCGTTTTCGTTTCCTCCAACCATTTATTCAATCCTTCTTCATGTTCCTTCAGGAAAAACAAACCAAAAGCAGGCGGACAGGAACTGGAATACCCATTCACACAATTCACCCCGAGATCCTGTGCCACAATCATCATGTCGAGCTGTGTCTTGAATACTGGCTCATTGCCCCCAGGCAGATAGGCCAGGGCTTTGTAATGACGGTAATCCTGAGAACGGATGCGGGCAGAGAGTTTTTCGATCCGGGTCTGTTGTTCTGACTTCATGGTACGGGTCAAGGCATCTGGCGTAAACTGGTTATCTGCAAGGATCAACAGCGGCAGCAGGATGAGGAATGCTGTTCTGAACCTGGATTGGGAAAGAAAATGCTGAAATGCCAGGATAGGGAGGAGGATCAGAAAAAAGAGCTGTACATGCATGAAGCGGGTTAACACCCTCAGGCTGTTCATTCCGGGAAGCTTTATGATAAGGCCATAGAGCGTATGGTTGCCGGGAGTACGGGTAAACACCAGGAAGATGAGCAGAGACGTTGCGGCCAGCGCCAAGAACAATGGATCTTTTTTTCTTTTATGAATCAGAGCCGACAGGAACCATACCATAGAACCCGCAAAAGCCAGGAGGAGGATGCCACCCGGAAAAATGTCCTGTAACCACCATTCGGGAAAAACAGTTTTGCTGTGTTCAGACAAAAAATGCCAGGTGATACTTGCCGGATGCGCAAAGAAATACGACTGTAGCGTTGGCAGGTTGGGCACCACTTCGCGATATAATCTAAAGCCTGTGTCTTTTGAAGTGATCAGATAAGGCCTGATGAGCAGGAACATCAGCGACGCTGAAATCAGACAAATGCCAAGGGTGAGCAAAATCCGTTTTCGATTCAAGTAGAATTTAAAAACGGAAAAAGAACGGTTAAAGACCAGGAGGAGCAAGATGAAGAGCAGGGAAAAATACAGGAGGATAAAACCGGTGTACATGACGCAATACAGTTGAAAGAGTACTCCCAGGCACCAGAGCGCGAAATAGTTCAGCCGGGGTTCGGTGGCCAGTTTATAGGCTGCAAAAAGCACCGGTGGCACCATGAAACGGCAGTTCATCTGCATAAAATTGAGTTGGCTCAGGTTGAACAACCCGAAAGCAAAAATATAGGCTCCGCATACGGAAAGGAGGTTCTGGCCTGTCCACTTTCTTAGCACGAGATAACAGCACCAATAATTCAGCGCCGAGATTGTCATCCACCAGCATTGATATGCTGTTTCCCGGCTGCAACCCAGGATCCGGAAGAGAGAATAGATGGGCATGGTGCCCAGCATATTGTCTGAAAGTGCGATTGCGGGTTTGTAGGGATACATCACCCCCGCATCCCAGAACGAATGCAGATGGCCGCAAATAAATTGATACCCGTGTTCGAGCAGATAATTGATAAACCGCGAATCACCCCAGTCGCCGGGCATGTATTCAAATCGTGTGCCTGCGATCCTCAGATTGAAATAGTAGAACCCGATCAGGAAAAAGGCAACAGGTAGGCACAGGCTAATAATCCGGTGGTTGTGCCGCTTGTCAAAACCAGGAAGGGGGGCCGTTGTCAATTTCATCCTATAACCTGACATCTGGTAGATTTGTTTTAACCGAATCGGTTTCCGGCTGTTTTTTCAAGATAAACAGGGTGTCGGTTATAAAAGGAAGATAATGCTGATAACTGAAGGTCTTTGTTTTCCGGAAACCGGCTACCGCCCCATTTGCAACAAGAAAATCATCCCGGTCTATCCACCACCAGCTAGGGCCTTCCTTGCCTGGTTTGCCGAATTTTCCGGCCTTATACCAGGCATTGTATTCAAAACCTCCGTCAACATGATGTGCGTCAATGCCTATGGTCTGCAAATACCGGATGGCTTCCCATCGGCTATGCTGCCAGCTGAAATAATCTTTCACCGCAACAGCACTCAGCAGGAGGATCAGTGAAAGCAATGGTACGAGTATGCGGATGGCCTGTTTGCCCGGAAAAACCATCCTGCGTGTGGCAAGTAACAAGGTAGCAAGGATCAGGGGAAGCGTATATCTGTCAAAATAATTATCGCTTACAATGCTGTATACAACATACAGGATCAGATACAACTCAAGACCGAGATAGAATTGGTTCCGGGCTGTCTTCGGCATAGCTCTGCCTGACCTATTCAGAAACCAGTGGCTGATCAGGACAGAAACGGAAAGGCACCCCAGGATTTTGAGGACAAGCAAGAGTACAGGGCTCATCCCGAATTTGATGTTTTCATGCCGTGTCAGGTCGCGTGTGAGTTTGGGCCCAATTCCATCGGCATTCAAGATGTTTCCGTTCGGAAAGTTACTTCCGAACGGTAGCATGAGCAGAATCAACGTGCAGAAAAGCAAGACAGAAACAACCGTGTATTTGCTTTTTATTTGTTTGAAACTTCGAATCAACATCCATGCGCAGGGGATGAGCAGGATGCCCGTGAGCAGGAGCATATCTGTAGCCCTGAACAGGCAGGGGCCCAGACGAATATTTTCAATAAACCCGCTCAGCTTCGAAACACCTGATGTATTGGAAGGAATCTGATTGAACTTTAAAAGCAAGTGGTAGCCGACATGCCCGCATGCACAAACCAGCAGCGGAAGAAAAGCGAGGAATGCCGCACGCATGCTCTTTTTCTGCTGCATAAGCAGTATGGGTATAAATACCAGCGGTGTCAGAAACCCATATTGCCGGTTGAGTACGGCTACGAGGCAAAAGAAGATGAAAAAAACGTAGTACACCGTACGCTCCCGGTTTTGGAGATAGCGGTAGGCCATATAAAAGGAGAAGAGCAGGAAGGAAAGAAAAAACACATCGGTCATAAATGTGTACGACAAGGTAAGCAGCAAGGGGTTGAAACAAAATGTACAGGTGAGAATAAAAGCCGGGAGCCGGTGTTCCAGCAAGGCGTGAAGCAGTTTGTAGAGGACAAGCGAAGCAGCGATGGCCAGCAGCAGGGTGGCGACTTTCAGAACGGTGAACGAAAACGAAAAAAGCGATACGATCAGCGCTCCCCAGATGGTTTGAGAAATGAGGGTCATGGCAGGCCACAGATCGGGTTGAAGATGGTGGTTTACTCCAAGGTTATATACATCCCTGGCATACGCCCAGTCGTCATTGATTGGAAACTCTCCGAACGGGTTCACCAACCCGGTAATCAATATCCAGAGCAAGAGCAGAGCAAGGGGAAAAAAGAATCTGGATTGAACAGGCATGCGGGTGGTTGAAAGGGTGAGAGTCTGCACCTACACATCCACGGCCGGTTTGGCGTTTGGTGAAGGGAATGCGACAGCCTCTGTTTTTGATTTGTTCATTTTCGGTCTGGGCAAAGATAGGAATAGACTATTCAACCCGCCCATCGGCCGAAAACTTATTGATGATCTCCAGCAGCTTCTCAAATTCAACGGGTTTGGTCAACACAACAGCGTGAGAGATGTTGTGTATAAGCTCGATAGTCTGGTCGTATGAATTGCCGGTGGTAAAAATGATCGGACTGAGAATCCCGGCTTCTCTGATCCTGCGCCCTGCTTCCAAACCGGTTGTTTTATTCTTTAATAAAATATCGAGGATAATGATATCCGGGAGCATGGTCAGGGCTATTTCGAATGCCTCGTTTGCATCGGTAACATTCTCCACCCGAAAACCCTGTTTCTCGAATTGAAGACGCATCACTTTTGCAATCAGGAGCTCATCTTCCGCAATCAGTATTTTTAAACTTGCCATTCTGGAAACATAGGTTAGGTTCAAAACCGTTGTCAGACCGGTTTTTAAGCAAGTGAGCCGGCGACACTATCGGGGCTAGTCAGTGGTATCTGTATCTTGTAGGAGGGAGGCATCTTTCTGACCAATTCAATATTTCCTTCCATCTGCAAGGCAAAGGTATGGATCAGTGTGAGCCCGGTGGTATTGGATTTGCCAAATTCAATGTTGTCGGGGAAACTGCCCTCAAAATCGCTGTATTCGATCGTGATCATCTCTTTTCCTACCTCCGCCTTTATCTCAATTTCTCCCTTGCTTTCTTCCTGATACGAATGCTTGAATGAGTTGAGCATGATTTCGTTCAGCATGAGGCCAAGGGGCAAAGCTCTCGAAAGATCGAGGGTGACTTCATCTCCGCTGATCACCAGTTTTAAATTGTCGTTCATTTTGAGGTGGACGAACAATTCGTTGAGATAATCTTTGAACCGGATATGCTGGAACGATTCGCTCCGGTATAAGAGCTCATGGATCAAGGCTGTTGATTTGATGCGTTTGCGGCTCAGGGCCAGGGCTTCTT
>JABDAO010000006.1 GCA_013289095.1 Bacteroidota bacterium
GTTAAACTGGCGCATGCCGTGTTTTGCCGCAAAATGCCGTAAAATGCCGAGCTATTTTTTATAATGGATCCGTTAAGCGCTTGCTTCGTCTCTATTTCAGGCATACATGCTTCATTATTTACGGTCGCTTCACTTCATGACGTGCGCTAAAAGCCGGAGAAAAATAGGTAGTACCTCTTTTTCTCTTCCTGTCTCACGATTCAAGATGTCGGTGATCTCAACGTAGTAACCCCGCGCTTCGGCGCAATGTCATTTAATGAAGGAAATTAGATTTGTGAGAATGGTCAGATCCGGGATTTAATTCAGTTTGGCTTGACGGGTTAAGAAGCCTGGAATCATCCCGGAACGGGTACTATCTGAGCGATGTGCGACCTCTTCGGGGTCGAAAGTTGTTTTGTTTTACATTTCTACAAACGTGTGATGCCTTCAGCATCATCCCAAGGTCTGTTCGTTTATTTCTTCCAGGAAAGGAAACCCCGAAGGGGTTTAACGTTTGTAGCACGCGTCATCACCAAAACCTTCCGACCCCGAAGGGGTCGCACAAATGAAAGCCTGTCGGGAATTAACTATTCAGCGCGTTTTTGGGTTTTAAACAACCATTCCAGAGGGGGTGGCAACATACACGAATACAAATTCCGGGTAAGGGGATAAGGCTTCTTAACTAAAAAATGACCGTGCTTTCAGCGGGTTACACTCCCTCGTACATACATTCTTCTACATCGTCATTACACGTTTTCCTTTCGTACATACATTCTTCTCTTTCATAACTACACCTTTCTCCTTCATAAATACATGCTTCTTCGTCGTCAATACACCCTTCTCCTTCATAAATACATGCTTCTTCTTCGTCAATACACCCTTCTCCTTCATAAATACACCCTTCTCCTTCATAAATACATGCTTCTCCTTCGTCAATACACCCTTCTCCTTCATAAATACATGCTTCTCCTTCGTCAATACACCCTTCTCCTTCATAAATACATGCTTCTTCTTCGTCAATACATCCTTCTTCTTCGTCAATACACCCTTCTCCTTCATAAATACATGGTTCGCCTCCGTCAATACCGCTTTCCTTTCGTAAATACGCCTTTCTCCTTTATACATGCAGCTTTCACTGTGTAAATACACGCGGTTGCCATGCAGTAGCACCCGACACGTCGACTGCAAGAACTGAGTTTCCACAAAATCCGTTCGTAATTACATGTTATTCAGCAGGGTAATTGCAACCGGCGCGCCTGCTTTTTTTAAACAGGGAATAAACAGACAGAGCAAGACAGCATCCATCAGCAAATACCGTTCTTGCATTCAACAGACCGTGACCAGCTATTTACCAGGGGCAACAGGCTGTTTATCCCGGGATTTTCGGTTGGAGATGGACAAGGCCCTGAAAGGGCCGCAAGCTCTGAGGAACAGCGGGATAACCCAAGCCCCTCACACAAAGGTCAAACGCAGGGAACAGGAGGGCAATTCGTTTCTACTGTTCACTTTGGGTTTATCTGTGACACATGTTTCATAATGCAGATTGCACATATACGTAACGCGAGCCTGAAAATTTTACACGGAGTGAAAATAAATTGTAAGAATATCTTGAATGAGGAAAGCTGAACGCTTATCTTTATGCAGAATTTGATAACCGGTATCATGAAGAGGATAAATCAACAGAGTTTCGATGCGCTGTCCGGCAGCAGGTTTTCTTCCGGCCATATTGGTATGACTTCCTCACCTGCCTTCCTTTGTTTACCAGGGAAAGCAACCACGCGTGTTCCCGACCCGGCCCAACACATACCTTCCACCCCAAACTAATCCGCATTCAGAAAAACTTACCCAGGACCCTTCTTTCTTCCGCCTCCTGATACCTTAGCCGGTATAACGCGGATAGTTGATTATACGGCGGCTCCTTGTCTTGGATTGCAGGCCGAGGCATATCTGAATTTCACGTCGAAGAGACGAGACAGGTGCGTGGCTCTTGCCCCGGCTTGACCGGGATTGCTGACACCCACGAAGAATCAGTATAACGCCTGCCCGTCAGAACATCCCGATAACAACCGGGGTGATCGGGAGCAGCCCAGTTGCGTACAAATAAAAACGGATGACGCTGTTTTTGAAATTGACAAAACAAACAAAACTGAAACCCATGACTAACATCAATAAAACGAAGATCGGAAAACTGTACAACCTCAGCCCGAGGACAATAACGGGTTATTTTTCGAAACATCTGCGCGAACTCCGGGCCCTGGCCACGGTACGCACCTTAAAGGATGGACGGGTATGTGTATGCCAGTTCTACAACCCGAAACAATTGCAATTCATCATCGATGTAATCATGAAAGACACTCCCGAAGGGTATTCCTTCAACGGAAAAACGTTTGTGAGGATCGATGACAAGGAATTTAAACGCGTCAGGGAGTGAGGTGTTGAACAGACTACCCTTTTGCATCCATGGATACAAGGATAGGGTGATCACACGCGTCACTTCGACCACTGGTGTTTATTAAAAAAGGCCATCCCAACCAAATGAGACAGCCTTGAATTCGTATACAGAAGAGACCTTTGTTCAGATCCTTATTTCATGAATCCGGTGCAGGGGAATCTGCATCCCGGTTTTGAGGAGCACATATTTTTCGGTCACGCTCCAGATGGTTGTTTCTACCTGTTTCATACCGAGTTTGTCTTCGAAGATGATTTTGACCTTGCCTTTGTAGTTATTGCCCAGGAGCATGGCCCGTTCGGCATCCGAACGGCGCTGGTTCATGTTTTCGGCCGATTTCAATACATCCTGTAAGGGGAAATTCAGACCGGCTATAATACTTTTCTCGACCAAGGCGAGTTGGGGATAGGAGATGTTCATGGGGCTCAGGTTTGGGGGTGAGTCTAGTTGTACGCACCAACCCGGCATAGGTTTCGATAAATGTAAGATATATATGAATTCTTCTTAACCAGAGCGCAAAACAGCCGGAAATTACATTTATAAACACCTGCTTTATCCCGCATTATTCATTAGGAATCGGCCTTCCCACTCAAAAGGATGACAGCACATGCACCCAGCGGGATAACCCGTCTCCCGATGTCTATCAGGACTATCGGGACACACACAAGGCTTAACGCACTTTGCATTAGCCTGTTGCACGGCTAATGCAAAATCCTGGTTTAAGGATGGACGATTCCACAAGGTCATTCCGATACCGACAAGTTCTTTCTGTCACGGGGCAGTGCTGACGGATTACGGAATACCATATCACAGATGGTGATCCAGCTCAGGGAGCAGTTTCCGCAAGTGAAGAACCTGCACCACATCAGGGGAAGTGTAATTACTCACTGGCAGAAACAGGAAGGTGTGATGGAGGCAATGGTAAAGGCAGGGCATAGGTACGTGAGCAGTACCCAGCGATACCAGACCAATAAATACGAGGAATTGCAAGACCAACTCAAGACCATGCACCCGCTGGAAGGGATGGCCCTTGGAAGTTATTTCCATGTCTCAATCGCCTACATTTGCAGGGCTTTAAACAATTCTTTATGAGTGAATATAGAATTCAAATTATTGGTCATACGCAAGTTTATCCTTGGGTTCAATTAATAAATGCAAACAGGTTTGAGGTCCTACCCTCCAAACCAAGATCGCTGAATATTGATTTAACTAACATGAATTTTATTGCTCCGTACCATGTGGTTTCTCTGGCTTGTCTGATTGAGGAATATCACATGAACGGAGTAATTATTAAGTTCAATCAAGGAAACAATCCTGCAACAGATTATTTAGACCAGCTTGGATTTTTCGACTACTGGAAAAAAGGATTTGACAGAAAGAAATACCATCCAGATAAGGTGAGAACCTCTTTTTGTCTCTGGCAGCTGGACATTGAAATGTTTAACGCTTACGTCTTTCAAGCGAAGGATTATTTCAACAGACACTTTTTTAGTGACAAGGATTTGCAACCATTGAATGATTCATTGACGGAATTATTTAACAATGTGGTTGACCATTCCGAGTCCCCAGTCAGAGGGTATGTCTTTACTCAATACTTCCCTAAAAGAAACCAAATAATCATATCGGTATGTGATTTTGGCAATGGTATTCCTAAGACAATAAATCGGTTCCTTGAACGAACAAAGGGTAAAGGCGTTTCTAACATTGCTGCCCTTCTGATGGGCTTTAAGAAGGGCTTTTCCACCGAATCAACCCCATCAAACAGAGGCTTAGGGCTTGATAATATAGCATCCATCGTAAAAACTATGAAAAGCGAATTGTTAATAATTTCTAATGACGTGTATTTCAAGCAAAAGCATGATGGTTCGGTGGTAAAAGCGTTGATGCCAGAAGCCTTCCCTGGCACTCAGGTAGTTATATCCCTTAACACAAGGCACCTGAAACCCTTGGAAGTAGAGGATATTGTCCATGCCGAATATACTTTGTAACTTTGTACTAATAAAACCCGCTGAAAACCTGCCAGATATGAAAACAAACCCAGAAAAAGTAGTGGTGATTGACGTGATGACTTGCGTTAGTGGTACAACTACATCTTCTGAGGCTGTTTCTCTTTTTATAAAAATGAAACAGTCCTTGGTTGACGGTTTTTCCATCAAGCTGTCATTGATTAATGCAACTCCAATGTCTTCGTCTTTCCTGAACGCTTCCTTCGGTGAATTATTTGACCAGTTCGGGTATCCGATGATAAAAGAGCGGATTACTCTTGTAGATTACAAACCGTCTCAGGCAAAGCAAATCAAGGATTACCTTGACACAATTAACAAGCTTGTAAAGTAACGTTTCCATCGCACTTCTTGAAAGTATAAAGCTCCTTTAATCGGGAGCTTTTTTCGTTTACATTTACCTCCAAGTTCTTTGAAAACACTGGAAAAACAACTCAACAGGCTATTGCTCCTTTGGCAAGATTCTGAGAAGTTATGTACCTTCGGTGTTAGACCATTACGGGTTTGATGGGCTTGAGCGTGATAAGCAGCTCTCTGACAATAATTATACAACGCATTTTAGAGAAATGGACTCCGAAATAGGACGCTGGTGGCGATTGACTCTAAAATGAAATTCGGTGAAAGTCCGTATGCACTTATGGGGAATAATCCGATTTCGAGAACTGAGCCGGACGGAGATAGTGATGGGGATGATGAGGATAAATCACTTGTGAAAACACATAAATTCTCTGATGTACCGACCTTATCCGATCAAAAAAACAATGGCCGTCAGCCTGTCAAGCTTAACAGGTTGAGAATTTTATTTTAAGAGATACGATTACTTTATTCCGCATTTTTCAGTTGAAGATGGCTAACGCTCTGAAAGGGCCGCCAGCTATCAGGAGCAGCGGGATAACCCATCCCGATGAATATCGGGACTGCACAAAATCCAAACGCACTGAACAGTAGTGCACTACGTTTCTACTGTTCATGTTGGGTTTATAGCGTGTTTTGACATCTCTGCTGAAACGGTTTCGGTTACCCGAAAAACCGGCGAGAACTTTGCAAAGACCGGCTAGTGAATTCCTTACTTATACCGAAAGAATTTGAGAATATGAACAACACCCCTCGGTATAACCCGTTCTCCCGCTGAAGGAGCGGGAGAACGGGTATATATTTAGGTTGATGCCCAGACCACTCATCTCACCACCTCGAACGACTTCATCTCCCGGCTTCCTTTTGAATCTGTAACCGATACCAGAAAGAGCCCAGCTTCGAGCGAAGAGACATCCACGGTAAGCAGATTGTCGCCTGTTACAAAGGTGTATTGTTTGCTGAAACGTTGTTTGCCAAGCACATCATACACCCGAACCTCCACATTGCCGGCATCGACCAAACGGAGGCCCAGATTGATCGCTGTGGTTGACGGGTTTGGATACAGGTTTTTAAACATGCCCGTTGCAGGAGCTGCATACGAAACAATTCCGGAGGCCGGACAGGAATTGGTACAGGTACAAAAGGTAACACCAGTCATCGTCCCGCTGTTGCCGGTTATTCCTCCTGCCGGGTGGCTGGCATCGCAGATATCCACATGTTGCCCTGCTGCGCCAACCGTTCCCGAATTGTATGAGCCCGATGTAATGCTAAAACCACCGCAACCCGACCCTGTGGGCCCTGTAATGGTGGCCGAATTATACCAGGCCCCTTTTACGATAACCATGCAGGCTGTATAAAACGAGGCGGAGTACCCGTTGTAAAAATTGGCCCCAACACGCATGTAGCTGCCATTCGTAACCGAGGCTGAGTAACCGCTCGAAAAAATTCCGGTAGTTGTAAAGTTTCCGTTATTCACCAGCGTGGCCAATGAATCACCAAAGACAGCGCAGGTAATTGTTCCTCCTGCATTATTTATCGCACCGTGGTTTGTTACAGCCAGACGTGTATCTGTAAGATTGCTGTAATTATTCAGTACAGAGCCCGAACCGATTACCAGCAGGCTGTCGGCCGTAATGGTACCGTAATTGTTTAGTATTCCTCCCCCATCCACTTCCAGGTTGTGGTTGTTTATCATCCCCTGGTTACAAAGCGTACCCCCCGCAACTTCGATGAGCCCGGTGCAGGTTCCACCGGCAGCAATGCAAAGCGTGGTTCCGGTAGTGATCAGGTGATTGGTTGGGTCGTTGGTGGTGATTGTGGTTGTACACGAAGTGCATTGTGCCTGCCCTGCCAATTGGAGGGCGCATAGCATCATCACAGCCAGGGCTGTACGGGTAATTTTTTTCATGAGGAAGATTTTGGATTACTGAAAGCGAAGGTAGGGATTAATAGCTTGCCTATTCCTGGAAAACCAGGAATCAAGGATCAATACCCGATCCTTAAATTTCAACTGAAATTGCGAAGCAACAGATGAACGGCGAAAAAGGGAAAATGTTCTGAAGATCCGTTCAGCGCTATGCCGGGACGGCCTGGCCCTTACCTGGCTTCGAACGTAAAAAAAGTATGTATGTCAGAAACATGGTAATCAACCTTGAGTTTGGTTGGTTCGGCGTTTTCTACTTTGTAGGCAAATTTTTCTTTGCTGGCTTCATCCACAAAATTTATATAGACCCCCTGTTTGGTCCAGGTGCCGGTCTTGGCATCTCCATTGCGTTTGAGGCTGTATTTTCCATCGCCTGTCATCCATAAAAAATCGTCGGCTTGTTTCTTTTTGGGTTTTGATTCCACAGCCCATTCTTCGACGGCAATCAGGAGCCATTTCTTGCCGCAGAGCGAAGTGTCGCGTGCAGGAGCTGCTTTGGTGGTTTTTACTGGGGTTGGTTTGGTTTGTGCCTTCACGACATATCCGGTAGCGAGCGCAAGCAGCAGTGTAAGTATCTTTTTCATAGTACGTGTTCTGTTTACGAGAGTAAAGATAGAAATTTATCTTCTAACCGGGTCATCCGGGCTTTGTTGGTCTTGCCTTTGTCTGAAAAGCCGAGCAGGTGCAGCAAGCCATGCACCATGACGCGGTGCAACTCTGTTTCGAACAGCTGGCCCTCGGTTTTAGCATTGTCGCGTATGCGGTCTATGCTTAGGTAGATATCGCCTGAAATGACTTTTTTCTCCGAATAATCGAATGTGATCACATCGGTATAATAATCGTGTTTCAGGAATTGCTTGTTGATGCCAAGCAGGTAGGTATCGGTGCAAAAAATATAGTTCAGCGTCCCCGTTTGTTTTTTGTGAAAAGCGATGACCTGATAAAGCCAGAGACGGAGTGTTTTCTGGTTTTTTAATTTATAACGAGCTATTTCAGAGTGAAAGGAGATGGATTCTGGCGACACAAACAGGCGTTAGTTTGCAGAAAGTTTAAAATCAAGGACCACTTTGGAGCCGTTATCCTCGAATTCAACCTTATCGGCCAGGTGTTTCATCAGGAACACACCTCTTCCGTTTGGTTTCTCGATATTTTCGGGATTTGTCGGATCCGGGAGCTGGGTATAATTAAAGCCTTCGCCTTCATCCTTCACCGAAAAACGCAGGTGATGATCGTCAGACAGATAACTGATATCGATATTTTTATTGGGATTGGCCTTATTGCCATGCTGGATTGCATTGTTAACCGCTTCGGTGATGGCTACCAGGATATTTCCGTAATGGTCTTCGCTGATATTGTAGGTCTCACAAATGGTATTTACCAGTTTTTCAACGAAAGCCATGCTTTCGGCTTGTGATGTAATCCTGATCTTTTTTTCTTCTTCTGCCATTCGAATCATGGTGTTATTTCTTTAAAAGTGTTGAAATATACTACTGTTTTTCTTCAAAACTGTTAAAATACTGGGAAACTTTGACTTTATAATAAGGGCTTAATGAAGGGGGTACAGTCTTCAAAAGCTCCACTTCCCTCGACTTTAAACGGTTGTATTCAAGAAACTCATTTGTATTGCTAACATCTTGTGTTTTAGGTTGATCGGCTTTCCTTTCGGTATCCATCTCCCGCTCTTTTTCTGCCTTTTCGTAGTCCAGCATCTTGGTTAAAATCTCCTGCTGCCTCCGAATGGTTTCTTGCGTTATACGCTTATTTACCAGATCGGTTTCAGTTTCATCCATCTTTTCGGCAGTATTGCCCAGCGTCCCCCCCCCTTTACCGTCCTTTTTTTGCTGATCAGACATCTTTTGGAGCAATTCGCGTATGGCTTCCTGCTGGGCTGCCATGCGGGCAAATTCCTCGCTCATGCCCTTTCCGTCCTTGCCTTTTCCGTCCTTCATTTTTTTCATCATCTCACCCATCTGCGCATTCAGTTTCTGCTGCATCTGCCGGAGTGAGGCTCCGGTCTGTTTTTGGCCCTTTCCTCCCGGTTTGTTGCAGCTTCCGGCCCCCGGTTTGCCCTTTTTGGCGGCTTCCTGCATATTGCTGAGGGCTTCGTTGAGCAACAAAGCCAGGTTGTTGACCGAAGTCATAGAATACTGCTGGCGTGAGGCCGCTTCGCCCGTGTTCCGATCGGCCAGACTGGTGATGGCCTTTTCCATGTTCATATTGATAGCGCTCACCTCTTTGTTCACCATATCGCCAATAGCAGGGTTCCGTTTGCTGAGGGCAAACAAACTGTCCTCGATCATTTTTGCATCGTCCTTGAGCATATTTTGCTTTTGGGCAATTTTTACATACTGGGGGTTATCGGTTCGGGTCTTGCCCAAATCGGTCATGAGGGCCTCCTGATCAAACGAAAGCCGCACCAGGTTCTGGAGGATCTGACGCAACGCATTGACATCTTCTTCATTCTCCTGTTCGGCCATTTTTGCCTGCATCTGGGCCAGCTTCTGGCTTAGATCCTCCATCTTTTCGGCAGCTGATTTTTGTGATTTGGATGCTTTTTTGTTTTCCTTGTTTTGCAGATCCGCGCTGCTCTCCTTCATATCTTTCTGGATTTGCTGTTCCTGAGGTTCTGTGCTTTTCAGTTCATCGTGCGGTTTTTCGAGGGCATCGTTCTTTTTCTGCAGGTCTTCCAGTTGTTTCTTGATGTCCTCAAATTCCTTGTTCATCTGGTCTTGTTTGTTTTCCAGTTCTTTGGAATCCTGCTTTTTGTCTTCTGTTTTTTCAGCAAGCTTTTTCTGGTCATCGGCCAGCTTGTCGAGCCGTTCTTTGGTATCGGTCAGTTTTTTATCGAATTCCATTTGTTTGAACAACTCCAGGGTGCGGTCTAGCTCCTTCTCCAGGTCTTTGTTGCTCAGTTTCATTTTTTCGAGTTCCTCCTGCATCTTGTCCTTGTCCATGGTCTGCATGAGTTTATCAAGGTCTTTCATCTGTTTCTTCATATCCTCGGTGAGGAGCTGATCAAACAGGTCCTGGATCTGTTTCTGCTTTTCCACCAGTTTCTCGTTGTCTTTCCGGTACTCGGTCTGTTCCTGCTGGCTTTTGGAGTTTTCTTTTTTAAACTGCTCGATGCTGTTTTCCAGTTTTTGTTGTTTGTCTTTAAGCTCCTGAATTTTCTTTTTGTCTTCCCAACTGAGCGATTTTTTCTCGAGCACTTTTTTATGGAGCTCGTCGATATCTTTTTGCAGGTCTTTGGCCTTCTGGATACTCTCAGAGATATCACTTTTCACGGTCTGGCTCGATTCTTCCGATTTCTCAGCCAGCTCTTTGAGTGTAGGGGCCTGGAAGAGCATTTTCTGGCTGCGGGTAGTCTTTGGCCCATGCACCCCGTCGTTATCAGACACTTCGAAAAAATATTCGATCTGATCGCCGGGGGCCAGGTTGAGTTTGCCCAGATCCCAGAAATACATGAACTGATCTTGGGTGAATGTGCCCGAAACAGGGATGCGTTCTGTCACATACTTCGCCCCGGCAGTGTTGCCTGCCGCAGCCGAATCTTCTTTGTGGTTGAGTTTGTAGTTAAAATTAAGCCCCGTAAAGCCATAGTCATCCTTCACTTCGCCATGATAGTACAGACGCTGTGTCGAAACAGAGTCCTTTCTTTCTTCCACCTCCATGGTAGGATACAGATCGGGAATCACATTGATGGCATACACAACCGAATCTTTGCTTTTAATAAATTCGTTGGAGGTGGTGATCGAATACGAATCGCTTTTCAGGAACCTGTTTTTGTAACTGCACGCATTGGCCGATGGGCTGAGCAGATAGGCCGTATCCTGAAAATTAATGCGGAGACTCCGGGTATCCTTTGTATTAAAATTCCACGAAACCCTGGTGCCCGCCGGAATGACCAGATCACCCGTATTGTGCAAGACCTCGTTTTTCTTCCCGATATAGGCCGGGTAATCCAACTGAATTTCGAAATTGAGGAGCACCGGGTTAGGCAGCACGCTGATCTCGTATTCATGCGAGGTATAACCATCGGCGCTGAGTTTGAATTTGGTATTGTGTTGCAGGTTTTTGAAGACATAACTAAAATTCACCACGTTGTCGCGGCTGAGTTTGTATTCATTGCCATCCACCAGTAAGAGCACCGTTTCGGGAATTTCCTGCCCCGTAATTTTTACCTCCAGCGAAAAATCCTGCTGCTCAATGGTCTTGAGCTGGTTGTTCACCACGTTAAAATGAAAAGGGGCTTCCCTTTCATAAAAATCGCTGTGGTGCACCAGGCGTTTTGTGCTTTCGGTAATGATGCTGGGCGAAGCAAAAACAATAAAGAGGATAAGTACCAGCGGGATGACTGCATATTTTACATAGCGCTTGTTCTGGCCCACATCAATAGCCGATGCAAACGGGATGGGTTTAAGCTCCCTGGTTTTTTGATCGATCGAAGCCTCCAGCAAGGTAAGGCTGGAGGTATTTGAGTGGGTGATGCCCGCTTGGGCAACTGCTTTACGAAGCTGGAGCAGGTTCAGGAGTTTATCTTTTACTTCCGAAAAATGTTTCCCGATGATTTCGGCAGCCTGTTCATTGCTGATGACAACCCCGATCTTGTTGAGTTTTGATAACGGAATGAAGATATATCGGCCGGCGATAGCAAGCACGGATAAAACAAGGGTATAAAACAGGATGGTACGGATGGTGGTATCAAAATGTGCGTATGATTCAAGCAGGGCCACGGCCAGATAAAATCCAAGGATCAGCCCGGTGGAATAAAGCAGGCCTTTGATAAGCTGGTTTTTGTAATACTTACGTATAAATTCGTCCAGCTTTTGTACTAAGATGTCTTCCTGATAATCCATAGCGCCTGGCATCTTCAATCCCGAGGAGCGGAAACAAGCATGCCAAGCAAATTTAACACTATTTAGGGGAGAATCCCGTGTCTTGATTGCTGGGGGTGACATTTTAACAGATATTAGGAGAATTACCCGCCCGGGAAACCTGAGATGCCGGCCTTAATCCTCAGAATCAGAGAAATAGTTGACAAATGGGGGAAAGAATACTGGCCCCGGCCCTTCTTCCATGGAAATTGCTATTAAATTTACCCTAGATGAAGTTCGAATCCAACGCCGAGTTTAAGGAATTGTGTGAAACCTGGAATGTTCCGGAAGATCTTCGGTTTGACCTGGTCTTGCCTCCGGGGGTAGTGCAAATCCTGGATGATGATATTATCGAAAACAAATATGGCATACGGCTTAAAAAAAACGGTTCGGCAAACCCGCCCAATGGCAATCAGGACCTGAATAAATCACAAGCGGAAGACAGCAACAATCATTTTCATGTCGATTGGTTTGTAAAACCCTTGTCGAACGAGGGTGTGTTCCGTCTGGGTCTTAAAACAATGCTGGAGCTTGCTGAGAAATTCAGGGCAAAAGGGTATAAGGATATCTGTTTTACCTATTCCTTTATGTCAACCGATATGCGTAAGCAATGGAATAAAAAACATGGTTTTGACGAAGAACCCGAAGACGAAAGCTATATCAGCGAGCGATTGAGCTTTCACCGGCTGAGGGCGGGAGAAACGGTTCTCGAATTTGATCCGAAGATGCGGAAGTTTGAAGCATTGCTGCTGATCAAGATATAGGGCCTAACCAGGCCAAAACAACGCGTTAAACTCCTTAACGGGTTCTGTTCTTATCAGTTTTCTTACCCGACACCGAAGGAAAAACGCTTACGGACGCATGGCTTTTAAGGTAACCGCTTCAGCCTCGTCCATACAGATGTAGGCATGGCTGTAATCGCCAAACTTGGGATATTGAGATGCCGTTGTGATGCACAATGCGGCATGATGGCAATGGGCGGTATAAACCAGCTTTGAAAACTGCTGCCGGTATTTTTTCTGTTTAAAATTCTTCTTCAGATCTCCCGAAGCAGAAAACTGAAACTGCGAAACCGTTTCCACCAGCATGGCCCGGTTTTGCGCTTCGTTGCTGATCTTCGAACGGATCATCACGTTCCAGCCATAGAGATTGGCCGAAATTTTTTCGGGCAATTCAAAATCGGTCTCCACCACATTTGCGGATGAAGCTGCAAGGAGCTTTTTCTTGATCAGGTAGACATTCCTCAGGTGTAGTTTCATGGGTTTTGGTTTTTATGAATTGTGACTTCATGCTGAAAATCAGTTTTCTGTGCGCCCTCACTAATAATTACTCTTTTTCGTTCATTGCAATTGATGATTATGCTCAACCTTCCAGACTAAAAACTCAATGTCGTTTTACATATTACATTACACGCTTATTTATAATCATTTTTATTATATTAACCCCTAAGCTCCTTCCTTTTTTAACATTCAACCTATATGTTTAGATATCAAAACATCAATATTACAGGATAAGAATAACATTCCGTGTAGTACAAACAACTACATTTACTATAATTAATACACAATTTTATCTCATACAGTATCTTATTTTAATATTTATATATAAGTAATTTAACATATTTTAACACCAAAACGATAGAACTCTTGTTCCAAAAGACGAGAATTAATTTTTACAATATGCTGTATATCTATTAATTACATACATATTGAAGGTAAATCCGCAGTTTGTAAGGCGAGGCTAAGATGCAGATAAATTGATAGGTAATTAACAATATCATAAATATTGCACCAGGCATGCAATCTTTATCCCGCAATCATGCATTAGAGACACGCCTTCACGCTCAAAAGGCCATCAGCGCTGCCGCCCAGCGGGATAACCCGTCTCCCGATGTCTATCGGGACGCAAACAAGCTTAACGCACGTTGCATTAGCCTGTTACACGGCTAATGCAAAACAAGGGTTTATTGAAGTATATGCTCGCGCAGACACCGGTTAGCATAAACCGGTGGAGCAAGATCTGGTCTTGGAGGAAGTAGGGGGATTATTAAACAGAGGCGCTCTCAAAAGAGCGAAACCTTCCAAAAACCCCGAGCGGGAGCTTGTTTCCGGCGGTGGCTTGCAGAAACAGTTCTCCTGTCTCCACCCTTCCATGCGCGGAAGGCTTGATGAGGTTTTCGATTATAAGCGATGAAAAACCAAGCGAATACGCGTTTAGGATCAAAAAATGCCCCCGGGGATCCAGAAGTTGAATAACCCCCTTCATCATTTCGTTGATATTGTCTTCCAGCTTCCATTTTTCTCCATTCGGACCATGCCCGAAGGCAGGAGGATCGAGGATAATGCCGTTGTATTTATTGCCGCGTTTTTCTTCCCGTTTTACAAATTTCAATGCATCTTCAACAACCCAGCGGATATTTTCGAGCGTTGAGAGATCCATATTCTCCCTTGCCCAGCTAACCACCTGTTTAATGGAATCGACATGGGTCACGTCGGCTCCGGCAGCTTTGGCTGCAAGCGACGCGCCTCCGGTATAGGCAAAGAGGTTCAGAAAACGTGGGGTTTCACCAGGAAGCAACCGTTGCACCTGGCGAACGGAATCGGCAATATATTCCCAGTTCGAAGCCTGTTCGGGGAAGATGCCTACATGTTTAAACGAAGTAAGCCCCAGCCGAAACCGGAGTTCAGGCCCTTTTCCCTGCAGGGCATATTTTATCTGCCATTGATCGGGCATCTTATGCAATGTTTTCCACTCACCGGCCGAACTGGACCGGGGCACGAATTTTACATGTGCACGCTGTTCCCATTCTTTTACAGAAAGGGTACGGTCCCATACCGCCTGAGGTTCGGGCCGTATCGTCAGATAATTTCCGAACCGCTCGAGTTTCTCAAAATCGCCGACGTCAATCAGTTCGTAATCTTTCCAATAAGCTGGGGTGAGAAATTGCATGGGCTCAAAGGTAAAGAAATCTCTCTCTGTAACCAGTGGAAGGGCTGAACGAATAAAAGAGCAGCATGAACGAATAAAAGAACATCCTTGTTTTCTATCTTATTTCGCCTATATTTGGTTCTCAATCTCCAAACATGCTGCGCTATCACACTGCCCTGTTCCTGCTTCTGGCAGGTTTTTCGATGCTGCCTGCCCAGGTACTAAACCTTCCGGCAAGGAACCCGGCGGCGCTCAACGGCACTCAATTCATTGCTACGATCAATTCGCCTACACTCTCGCTGACAAACCGGGAAGACCTGATCTATACACAGATCAGCGGAGGAAATGTGCCTTCTTTCTACCGCAATCTGGTGCCTGTTACTTCCTCGGCTGTGATCTCGGGGGTCACCCAATCGCTTACCTATTATGTAGCCCCCGATTATCTGATGGTTGGAACAGATACCAACTATTTTCTGTGCCCCATGAGCCCTATGCTGGCCACCAAAATAGCCGACTTTACGGGATGTACCCTGCCTTCACGCAAAATGGTAAACGATATCTATGCCGCCGCTACTGTAAAGCTGGCGCCTCAGCCTATCCCGCCTTCATCGCAAATGAGTACGGTTCCGGTTTTTACGGCCTACAATGATTCTGTACGCAAACAGCGTGATTCGGTGATTGTCGCCCATCCACTCGGCGAACTTACCGGTGGAGACAAAAAAGATGTGACAATCAGTAATCTGATTTACACAACAGCAAACCGGGTTGTAATATACGGCTGGCATACTTCGATCGGAAACCCCATTCAACCGCTTTCAAATATCCATGCCGATACCTATATGGATTACAGCCATGGCATCCGTCTGGTACAGAACAGCTGTGTCTATAACGGAACCCCGACTACGATCAAAGACATACTCATCTCTTCAACACTCAATACCTTGCTGAGCGATGAAGGTTCGATGGCACAGCCTCAGTATCCGTATGACGGTGTCATTCCGTCAACCCCGGCTTCGTTTGCCGTGCTCCGCGGAAGCAGTACCACACTACAGGTGCTGGTAAGCAACGACACCGCCGTAACCGGGTACAATATCTATTTAAGCACAGACGGCATCAATTTCAATGCACCGGTATTGCTCCCAAAGACCTCACTCCTCCTTACCGGTCTCACACCCAACACCGTTTACTATGTGAAACTATCGGCAAACAATTCAATTACCGGTCTGACCTCGGGTATTTCATTCCTGCTCGCTGCCACTACAAGCTCACAAGCTGACAGCACCTTGCTGGTTTATGGTTTCGACCGGGTGATTACCGGAAATACCTACAATTGGGTGATCCAGCATGGCCAGGCTTTCGCGGCAGGAGGAAAAATTTTTTCCTCTGCTACCCATCAGGCAATCGAAAATCACCTGCTGCCGTTGACCAACTATGCCATTGCCGATTATATCCTCGGTGAAGAAAGCACCGCAAACCAAACATTCAGCGATACCGATCAGGTCTTGTTTGCAGCCTACCTGAACCAGGGAGGACATCTGTTTGCCTCGGGTTCTGAAATTGCCTGGGACCTCGACAAAAACGGCACAACCGCCGACCGTTCGTTTTTCAACAATTATTTAAAATCATCGTTTATCGCCGATTCTCCCAACAATCTGGTGTCTACCTATTATTCCGATTATACTTCTGTCTGCCCTTCTTCCATCTTTTCGGGCAGCGACAGCATCACCTTTGATAATGGGACACATGGCACGTACAATGTAGGTTATCCGGATGTCGTCTCCGTCGTAAACGGAGGCATCCCCGATATGCATTATGCCACCTCCAATACCGATTATGGGGGGGTGCACTTTGCAGGTCTGTTTCCGGGTGGAACAAAGCCAGGCAAGATGATGTATCTCTGTTTTCCTTTCGAGACCATCTACCCCATAGCGGCAAGAGATACCGTGATGGCCCACATCATCCGCTTTTTCGACGGAAATCTGGGTCTGATCTCCGGCCTGGCAGGTGTAGATGAAAATGCGATAAGCCTCAAACTCTATCCAAACCCGGTGGCGGGCGAAGGGCTGGTACAATTCTCTCTGCCTAAATCCGATCGGGTTTCGCTTACCTTGTACGATGCATCGGGGCGCAGCCTGCGCACATTGGCTGATCAGGACTTTCAACAAGGTGTTCAACGCGTTGGGGTAAACCGTGAAGGATTACCCCCGGGCTTGTATTTTATACACCTGTTAACTTCTTCTACTTCGGCAACTGTTTCATTCCTGGTGGTAGACTGATCTCCTGCGTCTCCATTCAATAACAAAGCCTGACCGGATACACGGCCAAAAACACGGTGTACCTATAGAACGGGACAATCCGGACAGGCCTAACCGCTTAGCCCGATGATTATTGGGGCCTTTTAAAGCGGCTAAAAACCGGCATATCAATGCCAGCGCCGGCGCTCCTCCCGAGCCATGCCTGGCATGAACCGGTGCAGCTTGTTCATTTCTCCCTGTATAACTAATCCTCATCCTTCTTTGCAGGCGTCGGGAATCAATGTATTTTCGAAAAAATATTTTACGTATGAGTAGTCAAAAGACATCCCAATCGTCGTTAATTACGCTCATCTCGGTATTCTTTTTCTGGGGGTTCCTCGCTGCTTCGAATGGTATTTTTATTCCCTTTTGCAAAGCGCATTTCAACCTTACACAAATGGAGTCGCAGCTGATCGACAGTTCTTTTTACGGGGCCTATTTTATCGGTTCCTTTCTGCTGTACCTATTCTCGGTGGCCAACGGAACAGATATCCTGAACAAAATAGGTTACCGTAAAGGCATCATTTATGGGTTACTTGTTTCCATAGCCGGGGCATTCTCGATGATCTATGCTGTCAATACCGGTTCGTTTCAGTTTATCCTGGGCGCTTTTTTTATCATTGCCCTGGGGTTCTCTCTTCAGCAGACCGCAGCCAACCCCTTTGCCATAGCACTGGGCGACCCTTCTACCGGAGCACACCGCCTCAACCTGGGTGGGGGTGTAAATTCATTTGGCACCACCATCGGGCCCTTGCTTGTGAGTTTCGTGCTTTTCGGCAGTATTGCAGGCGCCGGGGCCAAAGGCGCTGACATCAGCTCCATCAACAAGCTCTATCTGATCCTTGCGGCCGTCTTCCTCCTTGTTGTATTGATCTTTGCATTTAGCCGGATGCCACAGGTGGTGAGCGAAGAAAAATTTGAACGCACCAACCGAGCCAGCGGCGCTCTGTTCCTGCTTACAACCCTGTTGCTGGTTGTCATCGCGCTTGGAATGTATACCGATTTGAACCGGGTGATCCTGCTGGGCGCCTGTCTGCTGGGCATCCTTGGAATATTGATCCGTTCACTCATCGCCGCAGGTAAAAACGGAGCAGGCTGGGGCGCGATGCGTTATCCGCAGCTGGTACTGGGCATGATCGCCATTTTTGTTTACGTAGGCGTTGAAGTATCTATTCAAAGCAACCTGGGGGCTCTTTTAAAAACACCTGATTTTGGGGAAATAGATGAAGCCCATATTTCGCAGTATGTCTCCCTTTATTGGGGAAGTCTGATGATCGGACGATGGGTCGGGGCCATTACCGTTTTCAAACCCCGGGGAATCTGGAAACACCTGCTTACCGTGATTGTTCCTATCCTTGCTTTTGGTCTGGTATTGGGGGTAAACATCCTGAAAGGGAACGAAATTTCGGCGCTTGTTCCGTATCTGGGTTGTATTGCCGTGCTGATCACTGGTTTTTTCTTTGCACAGGAGAAACCGGCACGCACGCTCATCCTGTTCGCAGTGCTGGCTATGTGTGCCATGGTCATCGGCCTGTTCACCACCGGCCGGATTTCCATTTTTGCCTTTCTCAGCGGAGGCTTGTTTTGCTCGGTGATGTGGCCCTGCATCTTTTCACTCTCTATCGCCGGTCTGGGCAAATACACCAGCCAGGGAGCCGCCTTCCTGATTATGATGATCCTGGGCGGGGCCATTATTCCGCCTTTGCAGGGCAGCCTGGCCGACAGTCGGGTAGGGATTCATTTTTCGTATGTCATCCCGGTGGCTTGTTTCGCTTATCTTGCATGCTATGGCTGGAGAGTACGTTTGGTGCTGAAACGTCAGGGCATAGACTATGATGATGCCATCGCACAGCAGTCGGGGTCAGAGCCTGGAATCTAGCAGAAAGAAAAGACAGCATGAAGACACAACTCGCAGCGGGAATCGATATCGGTGGTACGAATACCATATTTGGTTTGGTTGACCAAACCGGAAAAATACATGAACGCGGTCATTTGTCAACCCTCTCTTATCCGACAGCCGAAACGCTTGTGGATGCAATCGCTGAAAAGATAAACGATTATACTGACAAACACAGGTCGGCGTTGGAACTGATCGGAGCAGGCGCTGGTGTTCCGAATGGGAATTTTTTCAGCGGTTGTATAGAATACGCTCCCAACCTCAAATGGAAAGGGGTAATCCCCCTGGCTTCCTATTTTGAAACCCGTTTATCCTGTCCCGCTTTTCTGACCAACGATGCAAAAGCAGCAGCGCTCGGCGAACTGCTTTTTGGAGGAGCAACAGGATTGAACGATTTTTTGTTCATCACCCTTGGCACCGGTCTGGGATGCGGTCTTGTTTCAAACGGGGAACTTGTTTATGGCCATGATGGAATGGCAGGAGAACTCGGGCATACGGTGTTTATTCCCGATGGAAGGTTATGCGGTTGTGGCAGAAAAGGATGTCTGGAGACGTATTGCTCAGCTTCTGGAATAAAGAAAACCTACCTGGAACTGACAGGGCTCCCACACACCCCCGAAATCGATGCACGGTTCATTTACGAAAAGGCCCTTGACGGACAAAAAGAGGCGCTTGATTCATTTTATCAGACCGGCAAATGGCTCGGACTCGCTTTGGCCAACTACGCTTCTGTAACAGGGCCTTCTGATATTTTTCTTTTCGGAGGCCTGGCCCAGGCAGGAGATTTGATTTTTCTTCCGGTCAAGAAATATTTTGAACTAAATTTGCTACAGGTCTTTCGGAATAAGATCAACATCCGGCGCTCCCTGCTCCCGGAAAACGATGCCCCGGTTCTTGGCGCCGCTTCCCTGGCCTGGAAGCATTTAAAAAAAGGATCTTCGGAATAACATGGAACAACGATCAAATCAGGAGGAAAAAGAATTACTTGCAGTTATTCAGAAACTCCTGAACCTCATTCTCTTTTTACTTTTCGTAGTAATCGTCCTGTTGTATTTCCTGATTTTTGGAATTCCCAGACCCGGTTCGGAAGCAACGATTGGTAATTCCCTTGCGGGCTCATCCCAGACTGCCATGCTACAGACTGAAAAGAAAAGCGCCCCTGCTGTCTGGACGGCCCCCGACACCACACAATTGCCAACAGGAGAGCTCCGGAAACAGATCCTCTATGGAAAATCCCTCATCGCGAATACCGCCTTGTATCTCGGCCCTCTGGGATCTGTGGCCCACATCAGCAACGGAATGAATTGCCAGAACTGTCATCTGGATGCCGGCACCCGCCCGTATGGAAACAATTACAGCGCGGTTGCGTCCACCTATCCTAAGTTCAGGGAACGTTCCGGAAAAACAGAGGATATTTTCAAACGGGTAAACGATTGTCTGGAACGAAGCCTCAATGGCAAGACGCTCGATTCATCTTCGAATGAAATGAAAGCCATAAAAGCCTATATCACCTGGCTGGGAATAAAGGTGAAGAAAGGAACAAAACCTCCTGGTTCGGGCATTCAGGATCTGCCATTTATGGATCGCGCCGCAGATCCCGGAAAAGGAGAACTTGTTTTCACATCCAAATGTATTTCCTGTCATGCCGCTGATGGCATGGGCAAGCTAAACGCCGACAACAAAACGTATCAGTACCCTCCGCTTTGGGGCGAACACAGCTATAACACCGGGGCCGGTTTATATCGTCTCTCCCGCCTGGCCGGTTATGTAAAAAACAATATGCCATTCGGTGCAACACAGGCTTCGCCCCAGCTCAGCGATGCCGAAGCCTGGGATGTGGCCGCGTTTGTAAATTCCCAATACAGGCCGAAAGGAAATATCAGCAAGGACTGGCCAAAACTTGCCGCTAAACCAATCGATCATCCATTCGGGCCCTATGCTGATTCATTTACTGAAACCCAACACAAGTATGGCCCCTTTGGTCAGATGGCAGCGCTAAAAAATATGGAAAAAGAAAAACAGAAAGTAAAGCAAGTCAATTAACCCATCGGCAGAAACCAAGCCTATTTTCAGACACTAAAAAAAATGACTGCATGAACATCCTCACACAACCCTGGCCCTGGTATGTATCGGGCCCCCTTATCGGATTGATGGTTCCGGCCTTGCTTATTTTGGGAAATAAGCCCTTCGGAATTTCATCCACACTCAGGCATATCTGTGCTTCGTGTATCCCCACACGGGTTAAATTTTTTGATTACGACTGGAAAGCCGAATCCTGGAGCCTGTTGTTTGTTTTCGGTATTGCACTCGGAGGACTTGTTGCCGGTTTCTTTTTTCAGAACCCGAACCCGGTGCGTATTTCTGAACATACGGTTGCCGACTTAAGCGCCCTGGGCGTAAAAAATTATTCAGGATTTGTGCCCGACGACCTTTTCAATTTCAAAGCGCTTTTAACGCTCAGAGGATTTATACTCATGGTTGCAGGCGGTTTTCTGGTTGGTTTCGGGACCCGCTATGCCGGCGGTTGTACTTCGGGTCATGCCATCATGGGGCTTTCGAACCTGCAATGGCCATCGTTGGCAGCTACCTGTTGTTTTTTTGGCGCCGGGATACTTACCAGTTGGTTTATCCTGCCAATCATTATGCGTCTTTAAGGAAGACTGTTTTATTCATTTTTTCAAACTCCGCACATGAACAAACTCAAATTTATCCTTCTCGGTTTTATCTTTGGTGTGATCCTGATCAAGGCCGAAGTCATATCCTGGTTCCGTATCCAGGAAATGTTCAGGTTCCAGGCTTTTCAGATGTATGGAATTATCGGATCAGCGGTGATGGTTGGGATGCTGAGCGTCTGGCTCATCAAACGCAACAAGATAAAAACCATTTCGGGCGAAGAAATTAAAATTGCCGATAAAGAATTTAGCTATGGCAATATTATCGGCGGCTCTATGTTCGGTATAGGCTGGGCGCTTACAGGCGCTTGTCCTGGCCCGATCTATGCATTGCTGGGCAGCGGGATCGCTGTCTTTGCGGTTGTTTTGGTGTCGGCCGTTTTGGGTACCTTTGTTTATGGCCTTCTGAAAGACAAGTTGCCACACTAGAACACCACCCTACCCATCTGCTTTTTTTGATTCACCCGTTTTGATGAATGCTATGAGTGATACCCCTTGCAACAAACCCGATTGTACGTGTTCCTGCCATCATCCCGGCGCTCTGGAAGATGCCGCTGAAAAGAAAAACCAGCATGGGCAAACCCGCCGTGACTTTATCCGGTATACAGGCATGGCCGCCATTGGTCTGGGCATCGGGCCTGCGCTTTCCTGGTGGCTGCAGGACAAGGATAAGATAAAAGATATCATCAAGAATCCGGCAATACAAAACGGAAAGGCGCAACGCTTCACCATTCTTCATACCTCCGACATTCACGGGCAGCTTGATATTCACGACGAATTTTTCTGGGAAAACGGCAAAGCGGTTTACAAGAAAAGAGGTGGATTTGCCACGCTTCAAACCATGATCAGGGAGCTGCGCAAACAAAACCCCTTGAACACCCTGGTGGTGGATGGGGGCGATTGTTTCCAGGGCAGCGGCATTGCCTCCCTCACCCAGGGACAGGCCCTCATGCCCCTGATCAATAAAATAAACTACGACCTGGTCCTTCCCGGCAACTGGGAAGTAGCATTCGGCAAACGCATGCTCCTGAAAGACATGAACGGATACCAGGCTGCCAAGGTTTGCGCCAACATGTTCAACAACGATGACTTTGAACACGATTTACTTTTCCCTCCCTATCAGATTTTCAATCTGGGCGGGCTAAAGATCGGGTTTATCGGTTACAATGATCCGCTCACGCCCATACGCCAGAGTCCCGCGTATTCAAAAGGGATTAAATTCACCAAACCCGAAAAAAACCTGCAGCGTTATGTAAAAATACTGAGGGAAGAACGGGGTTGTGCCATGGTATTTGTGCTTTCGCACATGGGGCTTGCCCAGCAACTTCATCTGAGCAATGACCCTTGCGCACAAGGAGTTAATTATATCCTCGGCGCCGATACCCACGAACGCATCCGTGAACCTTTGCAGGGAAAATACAGCAAGGTAACCGAACCGGGGGCCTTCGCCTCATTTGTCGGAAAACTCGATATCGTGATCGAAAACGGGAAAATAAAGGATGAAGTCTACGAACTCATCGATGTGGACCCTGGAAAATATCCCGAAGACCCTGAAATGAAGCACCTGATCGAGTCTACAAAGGCCCCATACAACAAGGTACTGAAGGAGGTGATCGGGCAGACCAAGACCCCCCTTGTGCGTTATTACATCATCGAAACCCCGATGGATAATCTCATCACCGATGCCGTGATGTGGCGTTTCAAGACAGATATCGTGGTTTCGAACGGGTTCCGTTTTTGTCCTCCACTTGTGCCCGATGAAAAGACCGGGGTTGCCGATATTACCAAAGACTATCTGTGGAGTATGCTCCCGGTAAATTCTGAAGTCAAGACAGCCGATGTAAAAGGAAAACAAATCCTTAACTGGCTTGAAAAAGAACTCGAGAATGTTTTTGCAACCGATGCCACCAAGCGGTTCGGTGGCTGGTTTGTTCGTTTCAATGGAATGCAGGTCAGGTTTACCATCGGCAACAAAAAAGGGGAACGTGTCCAGGAAGTGAAAATTAAGGGAGAACTGCTGGATCCCGAAAAAATGTATTCGATGACCGCCTGCGAACGCGAGGGAGACCCCGACAATATGTTATGCCGGATGATGAATGTACACAACTCCGTTCCTCAGGGTGTCCTCTTACACGATGTGATGGAAAATTACCTGGCCGAATTTTCACCGGTATCGCCCCGGGTAGAAGGCCGCGCCATTGCCACCGACGGAAGCCCCGAGCTGCTGACACAGGCTGCGGAAGGCGTACCCTATCAGTTTCGGTAACCCCTTTTGTCTACTACCAGGAATCTGGTCAGCTGACAACAAAACTATCCTGTTCTTCAATCACGCTAATTCAAATTAGTACCCCAACCCTGTATGTTGAAATTTTGTTTCAGCTTTTTATTTCTGACAGGTCTCGCTTCCACGTTTTTTTCGCAAATACAACCGTTTCCCGTAATTCCTCTTCCTGCACTGGCAACCAGCGACACGGGCTCTTTTTCAATCACACCCTCCACCCTGCTGGTTGATAGCTTGAATGAGTTTTTCGACGAAATCAAAGCCTTCAATGAGCAGCTGAACAACTACTTCGGATTTGTTTTGCCGGTGGCTTCAAAAAGTGCAGGCAACTCCTGCATCCTACTCTTTCACCGACAGGAGGGCAACGGTAACCAGTCTGCGGAAGCTTATTCCATGCAGGTAACAAAACAGAACATCTTGATTACAGGTTACCCCGCAGGTGTTTTTCATGGTCTGGAAACCTTGTTCCAGCTCATGAACGGACAAATCGAAATTTCTGTTCCGTGCGTGTCAATAACCGATAAACCGACATTCGGCTGGAGAGGCATGCACCTGGATGTAAGCCGGCACTTTTTTACCAAGGAGGAGATAAAAAAATACCTGGATTATCTTGCGCTTTACAAGTTCAACGTTTTTCACTGGCACCTGACCGATGATCAGGGCTGGAGGATAGAAATCAAAAAATACCCCCTGCTCACCCAACTCGGTTCAGAACGCAAGGAAACCGTTATCGGAAAATGCTCGGATACGGCACACTACGATGGAAAGCCCTACGGTGGTTTTTATACCCAGGAGGATATTAAAGAAATCGTGCGCTATGCAACGGCAAGACATATCGTGATTGTCCCCGAAATCGAAATGCCGGGTCATGCCCGTGCCGCCATGGCCGCTTATCCTCAGTTTTCATGTACAGGAGGTCCTTTTGAGGTGGCTACCACCTGGGGCGGGTTTGATGATGTGTTTTGTCCCAAACCCGAGACCTTTCAATTCCTGGAGGACATACTTACCGAAGTCATGCAACTTTTTCCGGGGCCCTACATACACATTGGAGGCGATGAGTGCCGTAAAAAACGCTGGAAATCATGTCCCAGCTGTCAGGCCCTGATGAAAAAAGAAGGATTGAAAAACGAAAACGAACTGCAAAGTTATTTTATCCGCCAGATCGAAACCTTTGTTCATGCCCATGGAAAACAGATGATAGGCTGGGACGAGATCCTCGAAGGGGGACTTGCTCCAAATGCAATTGTCATGAGCTGGAGAGGCGCCACGGGAGGGATCAAGGCGGCGAAACAAAAACACCAGGTAGTAATGAGTCCGGGCACGCCTTGCTATTTTGATCATTATCAAAGCAAGGACCGTTCAACAGAACCGCTTGCCATCGGCGGCTTTAATCCTTTGGAAAATGTTTATCTTTATGAGCCTGTGCCAGCTAAATTACTCCCGGCAGAACGAAAGTATATCCTGGGGGCACAGGGAAATGTCTGGACAGAATACATCACCACGTTCAGCCAGGTTGAATACATGTCTGTTCCACGCATGTGCGCGCTCTCGGAAGCCCTCTGGAGTCCTGCCTCCAAAAAAGCGTATGCCGGTTTCCTGGAACGTTTGAAACTGCACCAAAGGTTGCTTGACCGGATGAAGGTTAATTATGCAACCCATTTTTCAACTCAAAAGTAAAACACGTCATGACCAGTCGCCGGAAATTTATACAGACAGCAGGCTTTGCCGGGGCTGCTGCACTGATAGGTCTTCCTGAAATTTCACTGGCCGAAAAACGCCCGGCTAGCGGAACAACGAAGCCGATTGTACTGAGCACCTGGAAACGTGGTCTTGCAGCCAACGATGGGGCCTGGAAAGTGCTCTCTGCAAATGGAAGGGCCCTGGATGCCGTCGAAAAAGGAGTGAATGTTACCGAAGCCGATTTTACAGACCGCAGCGTCGGACTGGGTGCATTGCCCGACCGCGACGGGCATGTGACCCTCGATGCCAGTATTATGGATGAACATGGATCCTGTGGCTCGGTTGCATTCCTGCAGCATATCATGCACCCGGTATCTGTTGCAAGACTGGTCATGGAAAAAACACCCCATGTCATGCTTGTTGGCGAAGGCGCCTTGCAGTTTGCACTTGAAAACGGGTTTAAAAAAGAACCCGATAAACTGAGCCCCGCCAGCGAGCAGGCTTGGAAGGAATGGTTGAAAAAAAGCGAATACAAACCGGTGGTCAACATCGAAAATCACGACACCATTGGTATGATTGCACTGGATGCCGCCGGAAACCTCAGCGGTTCTTGCACCACAAGCGGTCTGGCCTACAAAATGCATGGCCGCGTAGGCGATTCACCGATCATCGGAGCCGGCATGTATGTCGACAATGAGGTTGGGGCTGCCTGTGCTACCGGTGTAGGCGAAGCGGTCATGAAAATCTGCGGAAGTTTCCTCGTCGTGGAATACATGCGCCAAGGCATGAGCCCCGATGCGGCGTGCCGGGCAGCTGTAAAACGGCTTACCGAACGAAACCCGAATTACAAGGACATACAGGTAGGCTTCCTGGCCTTAAATAAACAGGGAGAGACGGGCGCTTATGCTGTCCAGCATGGTTTTAATTATGCCCTGTGCGACTCTTCGGGGAATAAACTGGTGGATGCTGATTTTTTTGTTAACTAATTGTATCGCCAAAAATATAGTTTCACGGTTCCTTCCTATTCATGGTTCTTTTCTTCTTACATAGCAGGCACATCGGATCGTTTTGGGTCCACGTCATTTTCGGGGGAGTAACCTGTTGTATCCCGCATTATGCATTAGAACCAGGCATTCGCGCTCAAAAGGCCAGCAGCACAACGAACCTGCGGGATAACCCATCCCGATGACTATCGGGACACACACAAAGCTTAACGCACGTTGCATTAGCCTGTTACACGGCTTTTCCAAAATCCCGGTTTATAGCATAGACCCTCGATAAAAAACGCTTGCTATTCCTCATTCCGGTACGAAACGTTCGGAAATCTGTCGGAACAGGAATGGAACCTTACGGATTGTATCAGAAACATTAGAGGGCAGCTTACAACCTTGACAAGGCATCACGCAGCCTTAGCAAGGCATCATGTAGCCTTGACAAGGTATCTCGTAGCCTTAGCAAGACATCTTACAACCTTGCAAAGGCATTTCGTAGCCCTGATAAGGAACCAGAGGGAAAGTATCAGGAACCTCGGGGAACATGTCGGGAACCTTAGTGAACATGTCGGGAAACTCGGGGAACATGTCGGGAAGCTTGGGGAACATGTCGGGAAGCTTAGTAAACATGTCGGGAAACTCGGGGAACATGTCGGGAAGCTTGGGGAACATGTCGGGAAACTCGGGGAACATGTCGGGAAGCTTAGTAAACATGTCGGGAAACTCGGGGAACATGTCGGGAAGCTTAGTAAACATGTCGGGAAACTCGGGGAACATGTCGGGAAGCTTAGCAAACATGTCGGGAAGCTTAGTAAACGTGTCGGGAAGCTTAGTAAACATGTCGGGAACCTTGGGGAACATGTCGGGAAGCTTAGTAAACATGTCGGGAACCTTGGGGAACATGTCGGGAAGCTTAGTAAACATGTCGGGAAGCTTAGCAAACATGTCGGGAAGCTTAGTAAACATGTCGGGAACCTTAGTAAACGTGTCGGGAAGCTTAGGGAACATGTCGGGAAGCTTAGTAAACATGTCGGGAAACTAAGGGAACATGTCGGGAAGCTTGGGGAACGTGTCGGGAACCTAAGGGAACATGTCGGGAACCTTGGGGAACGTGTCGATAACCTAAGGGAATGTGTCGGGAACCTCGGGGAACATGTCGGGAACCTCAGGGAACATGTAAGGAACCTGAGGGAATGTGTCGGGAACCCCTGGGAAACGTGTCTCTGGCTGGATCAACATGCAGCAGTTATTCGATCTCTGCCCCCCGGCTTTTGACATTGACCCCTGGTTTTGTCTATCTCGTGTACATCTATGTTCCTCCAGGTCTCCGTGGCAAGTCAATATAGCCCCCTATCAACGTGGAGTGGTATGGCTTTGTGCTTTTCTCCTAATTAATTAACGTATCCCCAATATTATGTTTACCCGAAAAAACGAGCTTTGATTCGTAGAGCTAATAAACAAAATCCAGCCCTATCATTCAGAAAATATCAAACAACGCTGCAAGCACTTTCATAAAATCATACTTAAAAAAACAAAATCATGAAAACAACAAAACTGAACAAAAAGCTTTCGCTTCACAAAGAAACCCTGTCGAAGTTAAATGAAGTAGAAACAAAAGTGCTCGAAGGCGGGAAATTGCATCCTACCACTACGGTTCGTCACACATTTTATCTGTGTCATCATACCCACACTCCGATCTGCCATTACTCGGTGGAGAGATGCACCCAAAATCGTTAAAACCCGTTGATGACAACAAACAAGACCCTCTCCCGCCAAACCGGGCAGAGGGTTTTGTAGCTTCCAACCACGCTTGCTTGTGTTTCGGCTGCTGCCCCGCTTTTTTCAGCCGGATGCAACATACGTCCTAAAAAAGACCCTCAGCGCCCCGGCGCAAAGACCTGGGGAACGGCAGACAGAACCGTCCAGACTTAACAGGGTCTGTACTTAAAGCCACACACACGCTACCCGCCCGACCCAAAAGGAATATGGCTATCCGGTGAGACGGCAGCAGCCTGTTACCTGGCTGCGGTAAAATCACGGATTATCGTAATTTTACCGGAAATGAAGTCTGTCGGGTGTTTCATTTCTTTTGCCGGGTATGCGTCATTGCTGTTCCTGTTGTTTTCGTGCAAGAACCCCCAAAGACCTGAATCTTCTTCTTATGGAAACTATTCACAATACGTCGATCCGTTCATCGGTACGGGTGGTCATGGTCATACCTATCCCGGCGCCACGCTCCCGTTTGGGATGATACAGCTAAGCCCCGATACCCGCATTGACGGGAGCTGGGACGGGTGCAGCGGCTACCATGGTTCGGATACGCTGATCTATGGTTTTTCGCATACACACCTCAGCGGCACCGGCTGCAGTGATTATGGGGATATCCTGCTCATGCCCGATGTAGGCGTGCCTTCGCTCGACAACACGATGTATTCTTCGGGTTTTTCGCATAAAACAGAACAGGCCTCTCCGGGTTTTTATTCGGTAACACTGCAAAAAACAGGCGTACATGTAGAGCTTGCAGCAGCCCTTCGTTCGGGAATGCATAAATATATTTTTCCGAAAGCCGGGGTCGGAAATATTGTCATCGATTTGCTACACCGCGACAAAACGCTGGAATCGCATCTGGAGGTGCTCGATAAAACCCATATTGAAGGCATGCGCCGCAGCCAGGCCTGGGCAAAAGACCAGGTCATCTATTTCTCACTCGAATTCAGCCGCCCTTTTACATCCTCTCTCCTCCTGGCCGATGCCAAAGAAGGGGAGACAAACCCTGCCGGCCGCGACCGGGGCGGAGTATTTTGTTTCAACACCACAGCCTCCGACAGCATCCTCGTGAAGATTGCCATCTCTACCGTGAGCATGGAAGGCGCACGTAAAAACCTCCAAGCCGAAATCCCCGGTTGGGATTTTCAGCAGGTGAGAAACGATGCCACCGTAATATGGGACAATGAATTGAGCAAGATCGAAGTTACAAGCCCAAACAAAACAAAACTCAGGATCTTCTATACCGCGCTTTACCATACCCTGTTACAGCCAAACCTGAACATGGATGCAGACAGTATGTACCGTGGCCGCGACAAGGCTGTTCACCGCGCAAAAGGTTTTAGTTATTATTCTGTCTTTTCGCTCTGGGATACGTTCAGGGCGGCTCACCCACTCTACACCATCATCGAACCCAGACGCACCGCTGATTTTATCAATACCTTCCTGGCCCAGTACAAGGAAGGAGGCCGCTTACCGGTATGGGAGCTGGCTTCCAACGAAACCGACTGCATGATCGGGTATCATTCGGTTTCTGTCATCACCGATGCCGCCGTGAAAGGCATCACCGGTTTCGATCCCTGGCTTGCCCTGGAAGCCATGAAAAAAAGCGCTACCGGCAAACAAGGCGGCCTCTCTGCATATCGCCGCCAGGGATACCTGGCTGCGGAAGATGAACCCGAATCGGTTTCGAAGACCCTTGAATATGCCTATGACGACTGGTGTATATCGCGCCTGGCAGCCTTGCTCGAAAAGACCGGCGATGAAAAGGAATATGGACTCCGTTCACAGAATTTCAGAAACCTCTTCGATCCCGCCACCCGGTTCATGCGTCCGCGCTCCAACGGGTGTTGGCTCGAACCTTTCGACCCGAAAGAAGTAAATAACAATTATACCGAAGCCAATGCCTGGCAGTATAGTTTCTTTGTGCCCCAGGCCATCGTGCAATACATGCAACTGATGGGTGGCAAAGAATCATTTGCAGCCAAACTCGATTCCCTTTTCTCTGCCGATAGCCAGACCACCGGACGAACACAGGTTGACATCAGCGGTTTGATCGGTCAGTACGCCCAGGGAAACGAACCCAGCCACCACATGGCATACCTCTATAATTACTGCGACCAGCCCTGGAAAACACAAGAACGGGTGCATCAGATCCTGAACGACTTTTACAAAACAGCTCCCGATGGTCTTGCTGGCAATGAAGACTGCGGTCAGATGAGCGCCTGGTATGTGCTGAGCGCGATCGGTTTTTATCCCGTTACACCGGGTGATCCGCATTACGAAATCGGAGCCCCGCTTTTCAATACTGTTCGGATCCATCCGGGGAATGGAAAGGTCTTTACGGTAGAAGCCCACAACCTCACCGACGACAATTATTACGTGCAACAGCTCAGCTGTACACATGCATCGGGCAACCCCTTCGTCCTGGCCCATGCATCGATCCTGAACGGCGAAACGCTTCGGTTTGAGATGGGCCCCAAAGCAAATACTGCGCTGTCTGTAAATTCCAGAACCGATGCCGAGGCATCAAACAAACATCCCGATTTTGTTACAGCTCCGGTTCTGGCCACGACAACACCCGTTTTTCATACACCGGCAACCATCCATATTTCCGAAAACCAGGAAAATACGGTGATCTATTATACTACCAATGGTGCTATGCCAAGCACATCGTCGGAGGTGTACAAAAAACCGTTTACCGTCGACAATACAACAACCATCCGTGCCATGGCCTGCCTCGTTTCCGACAGCAGTGTTCACAGCGGCATCACCACCGGGACGTTCCATAAAGTCCCCAACAAATGGACCATCGCACTCAAAGCCGCTTACTGCCCTCAATACGCTGCGGGGGGAGATGGTGCCCTGATAGACGGGATACGGGGCGATCAGAACTGGCGCAAAGGGGCATGGCAGGGCTATCAGGGAACAGACTTTGAAGCGGTGATCGATCTGGGCCAGTCGAAAGAAATAAGCAGACTGGGGGCCGGTTTCCTGCAGGATGTTGGTTCCTGGATTCTTTTTCCAAAAGAGGTGGAGTATTTTCTTTCATCGGATGGAAAAAACTTCAAGCATATTGTCACCGTCGACAATCCGGTTTCGGAAACAGACGAAAAAATTCAAACCCGCAATTTCACTTCTGCAATCAGAAAACAAAAAGCGCGTTATGTCAAGATCAAAGCCGGCAATTATGGTAAACTGCCCTACTGGCATCCAGGCAAAGGCGGTGAAGCCCTTTTGTTTATTGATGAGATTGAGGTGGAATAAAAAAGAGCGTGGCGCTGTTGGTTGGATTTACCTCGGAGACACAGCAAAACAAGAATAACCCTATCTTTGCCCCTCGAAAAACAAACCATGGAAAACAGGAGAGTACGTGTACGTTTTGCCCCCAGTCCGACAGGGCCTTTGCACATGGGCGGAGTGAGAACAGCCCTTTACAATTATCTTTTTGCCAAACACCACGGAGGCGATTTTATCCTGAGGATTGAAGATACAGACCAGGAACGTTTTGTGCCAGGGGCCGAAGAATATATCATCGAAGCCCTGAAATGGTGCGGAATAGAACCCAACGAAGGCATAGGCTTTGGCGACGGCGCATACGCTCCGTACCGTCAGAGCGACCGCAAACCCATGTACAGGGAATATGCCGACCAGCTCATCCACTCCGGCAATGCTTACTATGCCTTTGATACCAGCGAGGAGCTGGGCGAAATGCGAAAGCTCATTGAAGCTGCAGGCGGTACATCGTCCTACAATGCCATCACCCGTCAGAACATGAAAAATTCACTCACCCTCTCCGAAGATGAAGTGAAACAACGCATTGCTGCCGGCGAGCCCTATGTCATCCGGATGAAGATACCCCGCAACGAAGAAATCCGCGTAAAAGATCTCATCCGCGGATGGGTAGTGGTACATAGCGGACAGATGGACGACAAGGTGCTTTTTAAATCAGATGGGATGCCCACCTATCACCTGGCCAACGTGGTAGACGATTATACCATGAAAATAACCCACGTCATCCGGGGCGAGGAATGGCTGCCTTCGGCCCCGCTGCATGTGTTGTTATATCGCAGTTTTGGCTGGGAAGCTGTCATGCCCGAATTCGCCCATCTGCCCTTGCTGCTCAGACCCGATGGAAACGGCAAACTCAGCAAACGCGATGGAGACCGCCTGGGCTTTCCGGTATTCCCGATAAGCGGGAACCTGCAGGACAGCAAGACCAAGAAGATGGAATCGTTTACGGGGTACCGCGAGTCGGGGTATTTTCCCGATGCGTTTATCAATATGCTGGCCCTGCTCGGCTGGCACAGCAGCGGAAACCAGGAATTGTATACCCTGGATGAGCTTGTCAAGGATTTCAGTCTCGACCGTGTCAGCAAATCGGGCGCCAAATTCGATCCCGAAAAAAGCAAATGGTTCAACCAGCAATACCTCCGCAAACGTACCGATGCAGCGCTGGCAGCCATCTGGATGACAGAACTGAAAACAAAAGGTTTTACGCCCGACCCCATCTTCGTTGAAAAAGCTGTACGCCTCATCAAGGAAAAAGCCATGTTCGCCAATGAATTCTGGACCCTGGGCAGTTTCCTGTTTGTAGCCCCCGAAGCCTATGATGCCGAGGTAGTAAAGAAACGCTGGAATGAAAACTCAGCAAAATTTGTGGCTGCCGTAAATACCGCCTACCAGGCCATGACCAGCTTTACGGCTGCCGAAGCCGAAACCCTATTTAAACAAACCGCCGAAACACAGGCTATCAAAACCGGCGAAGTGATGCAGCTGTTCCGTGTCTGCGTAAGCGGAGCGGCTGGAGGACCGGCCCTTTTTGAGATGTGTGAGTTGCTGGGCAAAGACGAAGTAGTCAAAAGACTGACCAGGGCGGTGCAAACAATCAAAGCGTAGTACTTACCGATGTATTTACCACGGAGACAGGGAGAACACAGAGAAGCACGGAGACAATCTCTGTGCCTCTCCCTGTCTCCGTGTTAAATGCAAACCACATCAGGCAACAAAATTCAAAACACCACAAGCAACAGATTCATGGGAACCATCTTAGTATCAGGCATCCGTTTACATGGCTATCACGGTTGTCTGCCCGAAGAAAGCAAGATAGGCGGTGAATATGTGGTAGATGTAAGCATCCATACTGATTTCACCCAGGCCGAGAAGACCGACAAGCTCAGCGATACGGTAGATTATTGCCGCGTCTACCAGATCGTAAAAAAGGAAATGGCCCAACGATCAAACCTCATTGAATATGTCTGCCGTCGTATACTCGATATACTGATCCTGGAATTTCCTTCCTCGAAGTTCGAAGTAAAAGTCTGCAAACTGCGTCCGCCGATGAACGGAGATGTGGAAAGTGTAAGTGTGGTGTTGGGAAACTAAGTAGCCTTATCCCTAGAAATTAAATCCAAAACCGACAAAGGGCGAGGTCTCACCCACGTTGGGAAGATAAATTTGCAGACCCAGACTCATGTTAAAATGCTTAACGCTTAAGATGAACGACTCTTCGAGCAGGAAGTTATACGAGGAGAAGTCATTATCCAACAGGGTCTGTGTCCCTATCAGTGCGCCGGTAGTTGGCGAGTATTGGTTATAGTCGTACATATACCTCACCTGGCCAATGCCTATGGCGGTAGCCATTCCTCCGGCCACCTTGGTCACATCGCCAAACAATTTAAAGATTAAGCCTCCGTTGGCTTCGAACCTTGAATAGTATGAATTTCCAGTGTATTCCCAATACCAGATATTGTCCTGAATGGCTCCATTGCTGATGCTGGTTCCGCTGGTGCTTTTGAATGCACGATAGCTAAAGCGGTAACTGCAGTAAAACGCAACCCCATGTTGTTTCATCTTGCCGCCAGAAAGTCCAAAAGGAGCATAGGGGTCGATCGAAAACTGGGCGATGCCAACGCTTGGGTTTTTCTTGGCCTGATCTGTCTGGGCATCCCGGGCCTCATCGGCTATTCGTTTTTTTTCAGAAATCTTGTAGCTTTTTCGTTCAGCCGGTGTCATTTCAGAAAGCTCTTGCTTTGACTTCGGTCCGCTTGCAACCGGGGCAGGTTGATAGCTTGGCTGCGGGGTCGGGGCGGGAGCCGGGGCCACCGGGGCCGGAGGGGGTGGCGGTGCAGACGCTGCTGCCGGGGCAACCCCGTTTAGCGCATTGAGCTGGTTCTTCAGATCGGCTGCTTTTGCATAATCTTCGGCGGCAAGACTGGCTGCAATATCCGTACGTAATTGTTCTTTTTGGGCCCGGTTGGCCTTCAAGCGTGCAAGTTCATCTTTCAGCCGTGCGGCTGATGCATAGTCCTCTGTCTTTAAGCTGGCATCTAGCTGGGCCTGGGTATCGACAATCAATTGTTGTTCGGCCGTACGCCCATCGAGTTCTTTCTTGATATCTGCCGCCTTTCCATAATCGCCGGCAGCAGCTGCATCACTCTTCATTTTCTGAAGAACGGGGGTGCTCTGCGTGGAGTAGACAGATTGTGCTACCACAGCAAGGTGGGCGAAAAGGATAAACACAAAAAGGGTAAGGATTTTCTTCATCTGCTTCCGGTGATTAGTTTGATTTAACGATCGTTGCTTTAATGGTAAGGATAGAAGTGTTTGGCACCGCATTTGAATGCAGTGTAATAATTTTTGAATGTTCGCCCAGCTTCCCGGTGGGGTCAAACGCAATTTCCACAAAACTTTCTTTGCCCGGCGCTATGGGTTCTTTTGGCCAGCTGGGCACGGTACATCCGCAACTTGCTTCGGCAGAGACAATCAACAAGGGTTCTTTTCCGGTATTTTTAAAACTGAATCTGGTATATGCTTTCTTGTTATCGGGTATGACCCCAAAATCATGACTGAGGCTATCGAATACCAGTTCGGTAGGCGGCAGATCGGGCATACTTTTGATGGCCGGAACACCTTTGTCGAACGGTATGGCTGTATCTGGCATCAGACCCTGACGTTTTGCAAACAGACCATAAGCCGAAAAACCGGTTTGGATCAGCAGCAAGGCAATAATGATATAAAGCAGGCGTTTGATTCCCTGTTCCATGGCAAGCCCCCGTTTATAAAGATTACTGCCCTTTGTTTACATAACCTGTACATCCCTGGGATGCAGAGGCACAGGTTGTAAAACATGAATTTTGGGTAGAACACCAGAAGGGGCTTGAAGCCGGACAGCAGGCCGAAGCCGAAATCTGTACCATGTTGGCCCCACAGTTAAGCGACCCGACGTATGGGTTATAGTTACAGTTTTGAGCCGATGTGCCCTGGCTCTGGACAGGGGCCGGAGGAACATCTTTGCTACAGGATGCCAAAAAAAGCACCGAACAAAACAAAACAACAAAAACCGGCAATGCCAGCATCGTACGTAGGTGTTTATCCATGGCAGAGGGATGTAAAATAAATGAGTTGATTTTGTATGGCAAAGATACCCAATAATTGATAGCTATGACAGATGGCAAAAACAGGAGAATAAAGACAGGCCCTGCGGTGATGTATTGACTTATTAATCACGGAGAGAATACGTAAAGCCTCTGTGCCACTCCGCGCGCTCCGTGTTAAATCCAAAGAACCTCACGTCTGTCTGTTTTTTTATCTTCATTTTCAAGTTGTCTACCGTCTATTTCAAGCTGTTCAACAAATATACATTTATTGCATTGCCTCCATGCTTACACTTGTACACGCTAGCAGGACATGAATGTCTTCTACAGAAACGGGAGCGTTAAACAAGGAAGGTCCCGGCCCTGAACATCAATAGCTCATGCAACAGACACACTTTATAGGGATTTTTTGTTACCCTCCCATCTGGCTAAGAAACTGTATTGAAACGGGAAAAGCCGAAACCCAGAACTTTTGGCAACTAAAAAAACAAACACCATGAAAACAATGGAAAAATTGAGCTCCGGATTATTTAAAAAACAGGAACTGCCCCTCAACCAGATCGGGCAACTGTTTGGCGGGTCTACCTGGGTAAGCAGAGATACTGCCGGCTCGGGATGCGATTGCGTCAACCTCGATTCGGGAAACCCCGATGGGTCTTATCCTTCGAGTGATGTAATCCTTGGAGGAGGGGTAATTAATGTTGGGTCAGCCACACACCACAGGTAGGTGGGCATTGATAATGGAAGAAACGGCCCGCGCTGTTTCTTCCTTATCTCTCCGATCATGATACTCATTATTAGTCAGGAAACAGAAGTCAGCACCGAGGATGTGATTGAATGGCTCCTCTTCAACAAAGCATCCTGGAAAAGGATCAATGGCGAAAAAACAATCCAATCGGTCGCACTTGAATTTGGAGGAGGCTGCCTGGGCAAACAAGCGCATTGGTGGAATGCCGACGGTGAGACTTCGTTTTCAGAAATACATGCGGTGTGGTACCGCCGGGGCGACCTGAACATTCAAAGCACCCAATTAAACGAAGAATATGAAGGAATGCAACAGATCAACGCCTATCATCGCAAGGAAACCCTGGCCTTTCGTCTGGCTTTGCACCAGGCCCTTTCTGATAAATACTGCATCGGGAGCATTTTTGAAAACTACCTGAGCAAAATCAGCATTCTCGAAAAAGCCATCGCTGCAGGCTTTTCGGTGCCTGCTACCCTGATCACCACCTCCAAAAAAGAACTTCTCAAATTTCTAACGCAGACTGGCGCCCAGGTAGTCACCAAATCCATCGATCATGTGCTCAGTTTCTGGATCCAGAGTTCGAATTACTACGCCCATACCAGCCTCATCGATCAGGAAGCCCTGAACCTCATGCCACCTGCCTTTAATGCCACCCTTTTTCAGGAACGCATACCAAAAAAGTATGAGCTGCGGGTTTTCTATCTCGACCAGGCTGTTTTCTGCGCTGCTATCTTTTCGCAGCATGACCCCAGGACACAGATCGATTTCAGAAATTACAATTACGAGCGTCCGAACCGTGTAACGCCCTACCGTTTACCCGATACCATCACAGCGCAGATCACCGGTTTGATGAGAAAAATGGAGATGCGTTCGGGTTCGCTCGACCTCATTGTGACCCCTAACGATGAATACATTTTTTTGGAAGTAAACCCGGTAGGACAATTCAAACAGGTATCCGACCCCTGCAATTATTACATCGAAAAAAAAATCGCCGATACACTGACCCATGCTGACCGAACATAAAAACCTGCTCCTTGAAAAAGTGAGGGGCGATCTTTCAAAACTCCCGATTGGCTATCAAAACTGGAATGTCAATTCCCGGCATGCCTACGACCAGGGTGCTATCTGCATGCCGTCTCCCCTGCACCAAACCGCTAAACTGGTTTGCAAACGGTTCTACAAGGCCATTACTATTTTTATCTGACAAACAAAATGAGGTTGACCGAGGCTGACAAACAAAGTTATTTCGCGCTCCACGCCTGCTGCATCCCCGTAAAAGGCATGACACGAAGCATCATGTACGACCTGAACCGAAAAGACTATCAGTACATCCCAAACGCGATGACCGATCTGCTCCATGCCAACAAACACCGCACCATCGCCGAGCTCCTGAATGATGTGGGTGAGGCCGACAAGGAAACAGCTGTTGAATACTTCGAGTTTCTGCTCGAGCATGAATTTATTTTTCTGTGCCCCCGCAACGACCTCAACCGTTTTCCGCCCATCTCGCATCGGTTCGAAACACCTTCGCTCATTACCAATGCCGTTGTCGACCTCAGTCTTGCTTCGGCCTATGATCCTGAATCTGTCTTCATCCAGCTTGCCGAACTGGGCTGCCGCGATATCCAGATCAGGACCTTTGATGCCTGTGAGCTTTTGTTTTACAGCCGGCTGCTCGACTCGGCACAGGAAAAAGGATTCAAGTCCATCGAACTGCTGGCCTGCTATCATCCCTCCTTGCTGCCCGATAAGCTGATCAGGTTTGTGAACCAGTACAAATTCACCGCATTCATCCTGGTGCATGGGGCCCCCTTTAAAAGACGCATCCAGGATGCGGTCTACGAAATGCATCTCATACAATTTGAACCGGTACAACTCGAACACGGCAAAGCATACCGGCAAACCGACTGCAGCTATTTCAGCATCAGCCCAAAAATACTGGCCGAAGCCATGAACCATCACCTCTACTTTAACCGAAAAGTGGCCATCGATCATCTGGGGTTTGTGAAAAATGCCGAATCGTGTACGGGCCATTTCGGGAATGTAACCACGCACCTCTTGAAAGAAATTGTAGAGCAAACAGATTTTCAGCGTATCTGGTCGGCCAGAAAAGACGATACCCGGGTGTGCAAAGATTGCGAATACAGGTATATGTGTGTCGACAACCGCCCGATTTTCTGGGATGAGCACAATGCCTGCTGGGCCCATCACGAACCCTGCAGATACGACCCTTCCAGGGCGCTCTGGCAACATGCCGGCCCCTGACCCCGGCCCAATCGGGATGTTTCGTTTTCCGGATGACGCTCAGGCAAGACGACTTCAAAATCCGACCATTCACGTGTCCAGCCATCTTTTGAAACCTATGAACATGAAAAACAAACACCGGTACCTCATCCTGGCCCTGCTCCTGATACTGTCAGAAATAAATGCCCAGCATCGGCCCGGAATCTGTAAACTGGTGGCGTCAGACAGGGATACCGGAAGTTGTTTGGGATGGGCCTGTGCCGCTTTTGACAACCATGTAATCGGGGGGAGCCCCTTTAAAGCTGCCACAGACGGCAAACACAAACTCAAAAATGTGGGCTCGGTTTACGTCTTTTCAAAAAATGTCGATGGCGTCTGGGAACAAACCGATGAGGTGCATCCCGACGGCTTCCAGGCCGGGCTTTTGTTTGGAACAGCCCTAAGCCTGCATGCTGATCGTATGCTGATAGGCGCCAATGGCGACAAAGACGCCGCCGATTCATTGAAAGACCCGCGTAAAGGGGCGGCCTATATTTATGCATTGAACCCGGCAGGAAAGTCTGTTTTTCTTCAAAAAATAATGCCGGCAAACCGGAATTCGAATGATGATTTCGGCAGCGCGGTTGATATTTCTGACCGGTATGCGGTGGTTGGCGCACCGGGTCGAAAAAACGGAACAGCCTACCATTCGCCGCTGCCGGGCGCGGTGTATGTATACCGCTTAGACTCCACGCATACCTATACCGAGCAGCAAACGCTGTACCCTCCCGATTCGAACACATTCAGGTTTGGACAGGCCGTGAGCCTGCGCGACAACCGCATTGCCGTATCGGCTGCAGAACCGGCCGAGGTGTATATCTATACGTTTCAGCAGGAACCTGAAAAATGGACGCTGACGGCTGTCATCAAACCCGATCCTGCCAAAGAAGAAAATTTTGGAGAATCGCTTTGCCTCACCGGACAGCAATTGGTGGTAGGCGCCGGTGGAGACGGCTGGCAGTTCGAAGGCGTGGATATGCCCCTCACCGATTCGGTGATGGAGCAGCTCAGACCCGACGACCGCGGAAATTTCAAACGCATTTTTGTACTCAACACCAGGCATTGCAAAGACTCGTTGGGAATCAGTGAAACAGAATTCAAAGCAAAAGCCAACAAAGTAGAACCGCCCGAAAGCCGGCAAAAAAGAATGGCCGGAGCCGGATCGGTAAGCATCTATGAACTGGATACAGATGAACACTGGAACCTGCAGGCCCGAATCATACCTGCCGACTTACGCACCGACGAGCATTTTGGCAGGTGTGTTTCGGCAAACGACAGTATGCTCCTGGTGGGCGCTTTTGGCGATAAGCTCCGCGAACCAAACCGGAAAAACAATTTTTACGCTGGCGCCGCCTATCTCTTCCGCAAGAACAAGGACGGGGTGTGGAAGGAAACCGAAAAAATAACCGATCATCCACGCACGCCCTGGGTCAAGTATGCCTTTTCGGTAGCCCTGAGCAGCGACAACGTGGTGATTGGCTCACGTTTCGAACCCAAAGACAATACCGGTAAAAACAGCATGCCGGGCGCAGGAGCCATTTATATTTACCAACAACCAGCAACACCCGAAAGCTATAGCCCCATGCGTTAAAGCGCCACACGCAAGCAGTGCCTCCGTGTCTCTGTAGTAAATACAAACCACAGGCCCCCATCGTTCACACCTAATTAAGCGCGGTGGATGTATCGGGAAGCCCTCGTAACCCGACTACAGCTACATGCATCTTTTTCAGGCCAGCCTTCAGGAAAGTAATGCTTTCGGCAGAACTTCCCAGACAGAAAAGAAGGGCACCAGCAAATAATGCTTTTTACGGACGAAGGTTACAAATACATTTCCAAACTCGTCGTACAATTCTCTGGCCTGTTCATTCTTGCGATAAGCAACTTCGACAGTGTATTCGTTCCCTTTGTTCCAGCTCTGGCGGCCATGTTTATCAAAACAAACAAACTATAATAAAGTATATTGTATATGAAACAGGAAACGGCTCATTCCGCGTCTGGAAATTAAACCGGTTTCATTCCAAAAAGAAAAGAATCTTCCTTTTTCCCTTTCTGTTTCTCTTTCTGTTTCTTTTTTCACCTTCATTTTCAACCTGTCTACCGTCAATTTCACGTAGTTCAACAAAAAATTAAAAATTGCCCCGTTTCCCTGCTTAGACTTGTAGAAAATTATGACGACATGGATATCATCAGCAGTACCGAGAGCAGTAAAATACGGGGAACCTCGGCCCTGACCCTGCAAAGCATACGCACGGGTTTATGGGTGTGTATGAGCTTGATCATTTATTTTTTAATAATGGAAAGCCTGGGGTTTTTGGAGCATTTGATACTCCGGGCCTTTAACCTGGTACTCCTTGTTACCGGAATTTACTGGGCCTTGTATAGATACAGCCGCAGCAGAGGAGGCAAGATCGATTATTTTGACGGCATCCGTCTGGGGATACAAACAACACTCATAGCCACTGCACCCTTTGCCGTGTTTATCGGTATTTTTCTGGGCATGGATGCACCCCTCATGAATTACATTATCCAGACTGTCGATATCGGTAATTATGTCTTCTCCCCGCTCACGGCTTCGGCAGCAGTAGCTGCTGAAGGCATCAGTTCGGGGTTTATCGTCACCTTCATCTTAATGCCTTGGTTTAAAAAACAATAACTCTTTTCCTCCAGTACACCTCGTTTCTTTTCCTTCCTTTTTGTGTTGTGTTACACAAGCCCCCGAAGTCTGCTCACTTCCGGGGGCTTGCCTCTTTATCCCAGATTTCATTCTGAATCGGCCTTCCCGCTCAAAAGGCTAATAGCATATACACCCAGCGGGATACCCCGTCTCCCGACGTGCTATCGGCAGACGGGGTATCCCGCTCTTCCCAAGTGCTGGTAGTGTTTCTGTGCGATGACATACTTCAACTGTAAAAAGCCCGGCAAAGCCGGGGAGAAAGCTGTTTTTCCGGATCCATTCTGCTTAGAATTGGCCCTATGCCCTGAAATGGAGCAAAATAAGCCAAATGAATGGCTTTCAATTTTTTTGTACATTTACGCCCAATTCCCTATGGTCCTGTGGCCGAGTGGCTAGGCTGAGCTCTGCAAAAGCTCCTACTGCGGTTCGAATCCGCACGGGACCTCACCCAAACCCCCATATTCAGCGAAATATGGGGGTTTTTCGTTTCTGACCCCTAAAATCGTGCTCGTTTCTGCTCGTTTGCGCTCTGTGCCGCACAGAACCGCTCGTGAAATGTTCGGGTAAAACCAAATGTTCGAGTAAACGCTTCTTTTCCCTGGCTAATGTTGACCGGGCTGAGATTGCCGATTATCCGGAAAAGGGGTAATTTGGCTCATCTAATCCTAGGATAAGCATAAGTTTATGGAAACACATCAACTACCCACTGAGGTAATCTCCTTAATACACCATGTAAAATTAAACGAGACAGGGTGGTGGGAAAAGGCTTTTCAGGGAATGATAACATCCCTTATAGGCAGTAACAGCAATAAGCCAACGACACGAGAAAATCTCTATGATATATTTAAGACTCAGTTAACCGATCATTTTGAAAAATCGAAATTCGATCAACAATTTGATATGTTGCTTGGTAGGAAAACCATTGTTGAAATCTCGAAGGGCGAATTTGTACTTTCGACTACAGCATTTGAAAATTTCAATAAATCATTTCTTCAGCAGCGGCAAATAGAGGATGAGGCGCTTAAGAGATTTACTCATTTTGCTGTGATCAATTGTCCAGAATTGGATGCTACCAAATTATGGGAAGACTTCAACAAAAAGTTGATGATGCCCTTAATTAAGGAGTTGGGTGCACGGATGTATGAACTTATATCCGGAAATAAGTCATTTCAACTTCAGCAACATAGGGTTTTTATCGACTTCATGGATGGCATTTCATCGGAGCGTGACAAAATAGGATCTCTTATATCAGCATATTTGGATTTCAAAAATACTGAGGTGAAGAGTTACATTCTTAGGCAATTAAATTATTATTTCTTTATAGAAGCTTCTAGCTTAACCCCTCAAGCCCTCGAGAAAATATATGCCCTTTCAAAGTCGCAAACAAATTTAAAAGTATTTGCTGATACGAATTTCCTGCTTAGTGTATTGGATTTGCATGACAATCCATCAAATGATGCTACAAGCGCATTGCTCGACTTGCTTGTAGAAATAAAGAATAAGGTAAACGTAAAGATTTATGTGTCGCCCTTTACCATTGATGAGTTCAAGAATTTGTTGGGCAAAATAAAAGACAGCATAAAAAACACAAGACCAACGCTAAACTTTGCGAAGGCAGTGGATAATCATGAATCGGTATCTGGAATTCTTCGAAAATATTATCAAAAATGTGTGGAGAGAGGCACGATCTTAAGTCCAGAGGAATATTTCGAGCCCTATTTGAATAACGTTACAGTATTCTTACGAAGTAAAGGAATAGAGATTTATAATGGGAACGTCGATAAGTATTCAACTGATAGTAGAGTAATAGATGATTTAAATACTCAAGTGGAATATCGATATGCTAAATATGAAAGAAATAATCCAGGTAAGACAAAGGATGAATTGGAGAATGTTAAGTTGAAGATTTATGACAAATTTAACCATGATTGCAAATTGTGGTATCTAGTTAAGGATAAGAGACCTGGATATACAGATTCTCCGAAGGATATTGTTGATTGGATAATAACGTTAGATTTTAATTTGTTGGAATTTGACCATTTCAAACAGGAAACTACTTCCACATCCCCAGTTGGCTTATGCCTTCATCCGAATGAATTTATTTCAATGCTACAGTTTTGGGCACCAAGGAGTGAGAAATTTGAGAATGCGATCTTCGAGAACTTTAGATTGCCATTCTTGTTTCATGAGATTGACTTGGAGGCAGAAAAGGTAAGTGTTGAGATCCTGAAATCACTATCGCAGTATGGAGACAGTAAAGAATACAGCGTAGATTTGGTTTCGGAGATTTTAACAAATAAAGCAATAAGACATAAAATAAAACCATCGAATACTACCCAGGCTAATGCTGAGCTAATAAAAGAGGAAGTCTATAAACTATACGAGAGCTCAAAAAGCAAGTTGGCTGAAAAGGATGTCATAAACTTGGAACTCAAAGGCGAGTTGACGAATCTAAAGAGGGGGTTCGATTCTCTTGCAGTAAAAATAGACGATTTAAGCTCTGGACAAAGGAAGCTTATTGAAGAACACATGCGATCCGTAATTCAATTTCGAATCAAAGAAAGCGAAAGCGGGAAAAGAGAAAAAGAGTCGGTGATCGCTGAGCTGGATGCAAGAATGGAAGACTTTGAAAAATTGCGCCAAAGAGCATCGACGTTATTTGAGGGAGAGAAGCGAAAACTTGCATTTAGACTGAACGCATTTTTATCCGGTAATAAGCAACTGTATTACAAAAAAGCTTACGAGAATATGGAAGCAGGTCTATTGGATGTGAACAAAATGTCAGAGCTCTCCAAGAGAAGGGAGGAAATAGCTAAGGAGCTTAACGAGATTAGGATTCCAGTGGCTGTAGGTAATGTTGTTGTGTTTTGCGAAAATCAAAATGCGGAACAGTTTAATAAGCTTGGATTTGAAGGCATAAGCTTTTTTCCGGAAAATAATAGTGCTGGAGTTTTTATTAAGGTAGTTTCAAACCCTACTGCCTTTGGAATAAGAGATCGTGATTATTTGACCACGAATGAAGTAGCGAAGTTGCAAGCTAAACATAAAAACTATATCATATTAGATTACTACTGTTTCGAAAACTACTTATATCATCCAGATAATATAAAGGAACTGGAACTCCCCGGGTTATCTGTCACTGAATATATCGCGGAAATATTTAAGCAGCGCGATGAGCAAAGAGATAGAATTCTGACAATAATAAAAACATCCCGGCGAGGATATCAAGAGTTTAAAATAACCGAGGATAAATTTGAAGACAAAGATGACACGGAGATAATTAATAATCTAAGCTCAAATGACATTGAAGTTCTCTTAAAATCATTTGACATGAAGAGATTCTTTAAGAGAGAAATACTTGTGAAACACCACTTACCATTTGAACTCTTAACATCAACTAATTGGTTTAAGAAACAAATAACCTTGTTGTTGGAAGTGAAAGCGTAATAAGGTGTTCGACGCGGTTACTATATGTTGGATTAAACAATAATCATCTGCCCATGAAAATAATTTGTATTGACAAGGACATAAAACAAGTACTTGAAACTGGATATTATAATATCCCAAGGTTTCAGAGGCCATATTCATGGGAAAAAGAACATATAAACGAGTTCTGGAATGATACTGTAATGGGGAGTGAGATAGATTATTTTATAGGGTCGTTTGTAGTGTACAAAACAAATCAAGGGTTGTACGGTATTGTCGATGGCCAGCAACGTCTGACGACCCTCACGATGATTCTATGTTCTATCCGAGATTGTTACATCGGGGAAGGCCTTGAGGATTTGGCCAGAGGGGTTCATAACCTTGTTGAGCGTGTTGATTTGAGCAATAAAAAACAATTCATACTGCAAACGGAAACATCATACCCATATCTCCAGGAATATATTCAGAAATTTGATGACCCGGATATCGATGTCCAGCTTGGAAGCGAAGAAGAAAATTTGAAGGCGGGATTTGAGTTAATAAATTATTACTTGCACGCAATCGTCAAACAGATTAAAAGTAATAGGCAAATTGCGAAAGAGAATCTCAGTGCTGAAATCCAGAAGAAATTGACAGAAGTAAGGGATAAGATTTTAAAACTCAAGGTTATTTATATTGAGCTTGACGATGAAGACGACGCCTATACGATTTTTGAAACACTTAACACTCGTGGAAAGGATTTGAGTGTTACTGATTTGGCCAAAAATTACTTGACTAAGCTTGTCAAAAGTACAAATGATAAGGCCGACATGACGAAGGAAAAGTGGAACAAAATTCGAGGAGTTATAGAAAGCTCATCGGCTGAGTTAGATACTGATACATTTCTACTTCATGTTTGGCTTTCTAAGTATGGGTACACGTCAATGAACGCCTTGTTTAAGAAACTGAAGGCAGAAGTGCGCGGATCTGAAAATGCGAAAATGTTCCTTGATGAGCTTGTTGTTGACTCGTCAACATACAAGGATATCTTCGATCCAGAGTCGAAAAGTTGGAATAAAAACGAGTTTGAGCTTAAAAGATCGTTATCTGCATTAAATAGCTTTCGTGTTACGCAACAAACGCCAATGGTTTTGGCTATAATGCGTGAATATTATTTGGATCATTTAAAGTATAAGCACGCTATGGAGGGCATAATGGCCGTAGAACATTTCCATTATATCTTCACCGCTATAACTTCACAGCGATCATCTGGTGGTATTTCTTCCATGTACTCTACTCATTCCCGTAAGCTGTCATTAGGAGCTGATGTGGATGAAAGAATTAAGGCAATTCGAGAGCTAAAAGAAAAAATGAGGGAAAAGTTGCCAACCCTAGAGGAATTTATTGTGAATTTCAAAACTTTAAGGTTCACGAATGACTATACAAAGAACAAAAAAATCATCCACTATACTCTCTCAAAAATGGATGAAGCAGCTAATAATAAGGGCGCAGCTATCCATTATGATCGGATGACCATTGAGCATATACTGCCGCAAAATCCAGCAAAGAAGAGCAAGGAACACGATGATGTGGTTGGAATGATTGGAAATTTAATTTTAGTTGACGAGGATTTAAATGGTAAACTCGATAATAAGGAGTTCCTTGATAAGAAAGCTATTTTGGCTCAAACTCTTGTTTTTGTTGATGGCCTAATACAAAACGCTGATAAGTGGGGTCCTGAAGAGATAGTAAAAAGAACAGAGACGATGGCTAGAGTAGTTTATACAGAAATTTTTAAGATATAATGAGGAGGTTGTGAATTCCGAATTAAAGAGGTTAGTGGTTTCCTCTGCGCACTGATAGGAATATCAGAGCCGGGGAAAGATTACATGCTACCGAACCGACCTCCAAAAAGCAATCCGGGCTCACCGGGGAAGCAAACTACGCTCTTCTAAGCCAATCCAGCCGTGGGCTAAAAGCTCCTACGGTGGCCCGTTTCAAGCCCATCCGATACCTAAAATATACGCCTTGGATTCCAGGTGCTTAGGAAATCTCCTCAGATTCTCCCGCAGCCGGGTGGAAATCATCTGCTACACTCGAGATAAGAAATAATGTAAATAAACAAAAATCTCAAAAAACAAGACCATGAAAAGGGAAGACGTGATCAAAGCGGCGCTGAAGCAATTACAATGACACCATCTATGGATTGCTGGCCTATGTCAGCTCGGGCAGCCAGGAAAGAGCGAGGAAAGTGGCTTCACAGATAAATGCGGGCAGGGTGCTCATCAACACCTTAAATCATGACCCCTTAGCGCCTTTCGGAGGGTTTAAGCAATCTGGTATGGGAAGAGAGGGAGGTATTTTAGGATTGGAAGAATACCTGGAACCCAAAGCTATCATCGAATAATGGAAAGTAAATTTTAATTCTTCATTTATTAAATCAACAATTAAAACAGCAAGGATATGACTTCTGAAACAATCACACTTATCGCCAATATCGCACTCACAGTGTCGGCCATCATTGCTTTGGTGTTTGGAATCGCACAGGTCAGGACATCGACACGCGACCGACAGGAAAGGCTTACCCTGGAGGCAATGCGTAATTTCAATACACGTGAATTTTCTGAACTCATGAATTACGTTACAGCACATGATATACCTCCTACGCACGAGGACTGGCAAAAGCTTCCCCCGCACGAAGGGGTTATTATCACACAGTTTGCACAGGAAATGGAATCGCTCGGCATTCTTGTCGCAGAGCGGCTTATTAATATCGAGCTCGTGGATAAAACGATCGGTTCACTGGTTTCAATTGCCTGGAACAAGTATAAAGTCATGATAGAGGATTCACGCAGGAAACGGCCCGACCCTTTCCTTTGTGAATATTTTCAATGGCTGGCTGAAAGCATAGATGAAAGGATGCGCATTGCTCCACGCAAACCATTCTATTTAAAATAACAAAGTATCGGAGGATTTGGAATAAGAGATTAATTTTGGAAATAATATAAACAATGATGCAAAAACTACCGATACAATATTCGTGTTACTTCTCAAGAAGCAGCAAAGGCGAGCAATTCGTGCCGGAGCATACGTTAGTTTATATTATTTCCGGTTCGTTGGAGATCGCGGATATCAGTCATACTAGTATGCCTTTGTAGAATCAGGATTACCAGGATCAACAGTAGGGGTGCTGACCAGCTTATCCACTTTGCTGCTTAATATCTGTTCTGTTCCTGCATCGTTTAATTTTGCCGATCCCACCGTCCCATCTGCAGATACCAAAGTAATAATCCCAATCACTGAGCAAGCAATTATTACGACGAAGAGTGTGATTCGATTTGCTGTTTGTTTCATTTTTCTTTAGTGAACTGTAATTAAAATTATGGCAATAACCTCCCTTAACCTCCCAGTCAGCGAGAAAGTTGCTTTTGTAAACACACTGCTAATTTCATCGGCTGTTCTTGTCAAAATTGCCCTCTACAACAGGATAAAATTTCCAATATTAATCGCTGGATCTACAAAATGATATTTGAAGTGATGAGCCATAAATATACGGTAATAATGCAATAAAACATATATTATTTTCTGGTTCGTGGACTAACTCCTTGCGATGAATTCATCAAAGGTTGGCTTTTCCACGAACCACCGTGCTCTCTGCCAAGGATTCCAGGAACGGGTTATATTAGCTAAATAAAGGTGCTGCCATAATAATCACTCCAGTAAACAGATGTCTGGAAATCAATCCGGGTCACAGATCGTGGATTGATTCGGACGACAGCCCCAGCACCCCAAGAAACATTAGATTAAAATGAACCATGAGGTTGGTTATCTTCTTTTTTCAAAGAGAATTAAGTAGCTTTCGTAAGCAAATAATCGATTTCTCTGAAATCCAGTGATTTCTTTGAGAATCCCCTTTTTTATGAAGTCATTAATTAAGTCATTCGCTGCTTTGGGGGTTAGTCCTGTCACTTTTGCGACCTCAGAGGCATTTAAAACAGGTTTTGAAAATAAATGATCATAAAGTGCCTGGGCACTTTTTAGTTTTCTTCCCATATCCAGGATCACAGTCTTCTCTGTCTTGTTTTTAATGGAAATTATTTTTTGCAGCGTTTCACTGGATTTTTCCGCGGTTTCCTTCACGGCAACCAGGAAAAAAAGTAACCATTGCCGCAAATCGCTTTTTGTACGGACAGCCATTAGATTGTCGTAATATAAATTTTTATTTCGTTCAAAAAATTCTGAGAGATATAGTAATGGTTTATTGAGTATCTTATTTTCGACTAAGTATAAAGGAATCATTAATCGTCCTAATCGCCCATTTCCATCCAGAAAAGGGTGAATAGTTTCGAACTGATAATGGGCAATAGCAATTTTTATCAGATGAGGGACTTCAATTGTTTTATTATGAAGAAACAATTCGAGGTCCCCCATTAAATTTTGAACTTCTGAGTGAACAGGAGGAACGAAGACGGCATCGGATATGCTTGCGCCGCCTATCCAATTTTGGCTTGTTCGAAAAACACCAGGTGTTTTATGTGCTCCTCTGACACTCCTCATCAAATACTCGTGAGCCTCACGGAGTAATCGATTTGATAGCGGAATGTGTTTTAGGGATTTAAGTGCATAATTCATTGCCTTTACGTAGTTATCGACTTCTTGCCAATCGTCTCGATGTTCAGGATTAATATCCTTTTTATCAAGAATAGCCTCGCTCATATGGGTTTGTGTCCCTTCAATTCTACTCGACACTACCGCCTCTTTCAATACATGCATTCGAATGAACATATCTACATCCGGCACCAAACGGGCAACCGCGTTCAATTCACCGAGTTTTAATGATGCTTGCTCCAATAGTTCATTTAACTTGGTGTCTGCCCAGGTATAAGTTTGGTTTATATTTGAGGGCAAAAAATACTTATAACCTGTTCCTGGTAGCCAGAGTCCGGATTTATATAGCTTTATATCCAACGTACTATTTTATTTGGTGAAAGTAAAACAAAGATATTCATAATTTACTTTAATCGCTGAAAGTAAAATTAATATTTTCTTATTTTATCTTCTTTAATAAAGAAAATGGAAATCTAATTGGAGTTGATTCAGAAAATCTAATTGTTTCATCCACGTTTCAGTAAAGGTGCAGCCAGTGGTGTAATATATTTGTTTCCAATTAATTAGAAGGGATGGTTCGAATCCGCACGGGACCTCCAATAAAATCCCATCCGACAAAGTCGGACGGGATTTTTGCTTTTCGGGCGAGTCAAGTTTTTGACTTGAAGGAGCCCGAAAAGCAAAAAGCACGATAGGCCGAAGACCTGGGATTTTATTGGAGCAGCTCCATTTTTCGGATCATCAAGCCGCCAGGCTTGATGATCCGCACGGGACCTCCAAAAATGGCGCATTTCGCTCCATTTTATGCCAAATCAAGCCGTTACATATCGTAACGGCTTTTTTTTGTGCCAAAAGGAGTTCCTTTGTGGGTTGAAGATCATCTGCTGAGTGTTGATGATGATCTGCTTAGCATTGATGATAATCATCACAGCGTTGATGATGATCTTTTGAGGGTTGACGATGATCCTCTTAGCACTGATGATCATCTTTTGAGAGTTGAAGATGATCGTTTGAGCGTTGACGATAATCATCTTAGCGTTGATGATGATCTTTTGAGGGTTGATGATAATCATCTTAGCGTTGATGATGATCTTGTAATCGGTAAAGATCATCATCAAGGTGTTGAAGAACATCCGCTGAGCGTTGACGATGATCCTCTGCGTGTTGATGATGATCGTCTGAGCGTTGACGATCTCACCGAACGGATTTATAACCATAGCCAGGAATAAGACATCCTCCGTTCTCACAGTTCTTCCTTCTCCTTCACCTATGGTGCCAGTCTGAAGCTGCGCCGAGGGTGAACTCAATGCTTTGCGCTTGGTTTCGTCAGCCTGAGGCTGACGAAGGCACTGTTCCCATTCACACCGTCAGCCTGTCAGAACAGCGCCAACGGTGATCGGCGAGATCCGTTTGCGCTTAGATCCGTCCGCCCCGGAAGACGGATCTAAGCGTAAAGCATTCACTTTAAAGGGCTGCTTTTTTGCATCGCTCATGCGTTGGACAAGGGGCGGCTTTGGCGCCGGCACTGATCCCAGCCGCACAGCCTTCTCTTCAGATCAGCGCCAACTTTTGGATGGAAGGATGAACAGGAGCTCTGACGGGTTGGGAGTTAAACGCTTAAGCTACGTTCATTTCTTTCTTAGCTTTTCAAGATCATCAAGGTCACGAGGTCTTCCGGATGCTTCTTTAGCGAGGAGAAGATCCTGATAGCTCACAATTCGAATAGAAAATGATTCGATAGAATGTACTTGCGAATGAGCATAAGCCACATCAAAATCCAGACCCTTCACATTGGTCATTAAATCAATGCATACAGGAGCCTGGCCAAAGGTGAAAACGTCTATGTCGGGGTTGTGAAGAAAATTCTCCTCCGTCATATCAAAAACAGGCATTTTGAATTCAAGGAATGCATTCACAATAAGCCGGTAGTTCGAAAGGTCTTTTTTTACCCAGATATCCATGTCTCCTGTCGTTCTTGAATATCCATGAAGAATAACGGAATAGCCCCCGACCAGAATATATTTAACCTGGTTGTTGTTAAGGGCCTGAATAAAATCCTGAAAATCGGGATTGAAGATATTAGTCATTGTCCCTGTGTCGGATATGGAATACCGTTTTATCCAAGCGGGGAGGGTTGTCTGACGGGTAGTTGTAGGCAACGCTATTCAGGTATGCAGCTGCTTTCAGGCGTTCAGTTTCGGTCTTCGAGAGCCAATAATTCACCTGATCAGAGGCTTCCTGAAACTTCTGCATCTTAAATGCATTTCGGTTAAGACGGTACATACACAAATATACATATTCTTTATGAACGGGTCGGCTTTGGCGCCGGCACTGATCCCCGCCGCACAGCCTTCTCTTCAGATCAGCGCCAACTCGTCCCTCTAAACCTGCCTGATACAATTTCTGTTCGTCAGGCCGGAACTTTGCATTTGACTTCCTTCAGATTCCTTCTCACGAAGGACACCCTTGTCTTCTGCTGACACTTCCTGCTACCAAATGTGTTCGGGACTTACACCCTGGAATCATCGCCCATGCCGGGCGCACAAAAAGAAACGGCAGGAAATCTATTTTTGCTGCCGTTTGCTTTTTTGTGGTCCCGAAGAGATTAAACGATAGTATAGCAGAGTTGTTCGTTCAAGCGTGTTTGCCCCTTGCCGAGATTTAACAGCAATCTAACGTCCAAAAAGCTTGTGTTTCCCCATTTTTTCACCAAATTGCGCCCCAATCAGCCCTTTTATTTACCGGTCTTGTCTGTACTGACAATTCATGTTATTTAATCGGGTATGGTCATAAACCATCAAACCAACAAAACCCAATGAAAACAAAATTACTGATCCTTGCAGGGGCTTTCGGAATGTTCGCGAATACTGTCGGCGCCCAAATTGTATTGCAAAGCGACTTTGAAACCTGGACCTCTGGCACCGTTGCCGGATGGAACGGATCAAAAACCAATTGCACGACTACCCCCGACAGCGTAAACCAGTGTACCGTTACTCCTTATCACGGTCTTTCCTGCGTGGAGCTTGTTAACCCAGGCGCCAGCTCCAAACGTTTCTCTTCCCAGCCGGTTGCAATAACAGCCGGTACACTTTATTCTGTTCGTTTCTGGGCGCGTGGTTCAGGCAGTCTGCGTACCGGATTGGCAGGAGTTACAGCTGCCAACGGTTTCGGATATGAATACAGTAACACCTATATTACACTTGCTTCGCCAACCTGGACCCTGTACACACAAACCCTCCTGGCTGACAGCACCAACGCCAATGCACAGTTCTTGTTTGCTGTAAAAAACACCCTGGCTGCAAGCGGAAATGTGGATATTGACAGCGTAACCATCCGCGTTGCCGGAACCGCTCCCTTCCAATCACTTTACAACATCCAATACACCACTGCGGTGCCTGCAAACTCTCCCTACAACAACCAGGTTGTAACCACAGCCGGTATCGTTACAGCCGTGTTCGGCTATGGATATTTCGTAGAAACCACCGGAGCAACTTCGTGGGCAGCCTTGTATGTGTACGACAGTCAGCACACCGTTGCCATGGGCGACAGTATTATTTTTTCCGGACTGGTAGACGAATATTACAATGAAACGGAAATGGAAAACATTGTGTACTTAAACGATGTATCTCATGGAAACCCCATCCCCACACCTATTGTCGTAACGTACTCAAACATCCAGAACGAAGAGTGGGAAGGTATGCTCATCAAGGTAAACAACACGAGCTGTGTCCGCTACAATGCTGCCCAGGCCTGGTATGTATTCAAAGATGCAAGTCCTGGCATCGACACGGTAGACAATATCATCTACACCTATCCCTTCAGCATTGGCAAGACGTATAACATCACCGGTGTGATCCACTTTGAATATGCCAACTGGATCGAGCCCCGCTTCGTGGCCGACATCGATTCTATCCATGTCACAGCAGGCATCCAGGAATTCAACAACTTCAGCAACTTCAAAGTATTCCCAAACCCGAACAACGGAACATTTACCGTTTCCATCAACACGGTTGAAGAAGGAAAAAACTCTATCCTGGCTTTGAAAGACCTGACCGGACGCGTGATCTATCAGGAACAACGCGATGTGACCGAAGGATTCAGCTCCTGGGTAGTAAACACTACCGGTCTGCCTAAAGGTCTTTACCTGCTCGAAGTAAGCAACGCCACCGGCAAAGCGGTGGAGCGTATCAGCGTTCAGTAATTTTCTGGCAAGAGCCAGTATCCTGTGCTATTAAAAACCTGCAAGTGATTTACTTGCAGGTTTTTTGTTTCAAGTCTGCCGTCTGCACAACGATTCCGTCCCCCGCTCCTCTTCCATCTCGGCATCCTGCTGCCTGACAGTAAAAAAATGTTCATCGCCATGGAAACCCTTGCGGGATTGTTTCCGGATTCATAAACGAAGCCGGTGGTTCCGGGGCCTTTTAGTATAAACGACTGGATTTGAAAACTTGATCATCCAAAATGGAACCTCAAGTTGGGCAGAATCATCCTCTTTATTTACTTTGCATGATTACCAGAATTTATTCCCTGCTTCGCATGCACATATCAATGCATCCAGCCTGGCGGTACGGGTTGCTTCTTGTTTCGCACTCATGATCCTGTAGACAGCCAGTTTCTTATACGAGGGAGCGGCCTTCTGAAAATAAGCCCATGCCTTTTTATTTGATTTTAACTTTTTCTCATAAGCAAGGGCCAATTTTATGACCTCGGTCTCATAGGCGTATATTCTTGATTTTGCCTCTGTCCTCTTTTCATAGATTGCTGTTCCGGCAGGCAGCATAAGTCCCCTGGTTTTGAGGACTTCAATCTTATCAATATTGATGGCGCTCCAGATGCTTTTCGGTTTTCTTGGCGTGAAACGGATAGAATAGCTGTATTCATCAATTGACTTCCGTACTCCGTCAATCCAACCAAAGCAAAGCGCTTCATCGACAGACTCCGGCCACGACACACTGGGTTTAGCAGTATGAACCTTATGAAAGCCAACCAGCAGCTCTTTTTCTGTGGTGTGGTTTTTAAGAAACCATTTTCGAAGATCAGACGGCTTTGCAAAGAAGATTGGGGTCATTGCTTGATTTCGAAATTAAAATGAACAATCTGTCCGGGCTTTCGGCCGGTATGACATTAAAAATACAGACACTAAACGAACCGGTATCACACGCGTTCTTCGGCCTCAATCGTTTATCTCTATCTGAAGGGAAGGCTGTGCGGAGGGCTTTGCCCCTTCGGGCGAAGCATTGGTTTTGCGTTTTTTTTGCAATTTAACCTAACTCGTTCGTACCAATGGTATTTGCAGATTTGTTGGTCTGTTTTCTTCTTTATCAAAACCACGGCCATCAATATTTCGTGCACCCCAGAACATCATGTCGTTGAATATATATACCAAATCATTTTCGGCAAAAATCTGCCCTTCAACCAGCCCGAATGGGGCGAAAGCCTTTTTAAAAATGCTTTGCGGGCCGTTCACTTCCCATTTGCTGTACTCTTTGCCTGCCAATTTGTTCATGGCATCGGCAAATCCTTGCACCAATGGAATTACTTCATACCCCTCATCGGCTATGAAATCTACTTTTTGCGCACCGTCTGCAATCGGATGAGGACCTTGCCAAACCATACGGCCTTTAATATTCATTTTTACCAACGGCACTTTACCATAGGCATCTGCCGAATTAATCACCGAGAGTTCAAACTTATCTCCCTCGATGTATTTAAAAACCCTTGACAAATAAAATGGCTTTAGGGTGCCATCGGCATTTTTAATGCCGCTCGGACGAATTTCCGGAGCAATGCTTGTCCATTTGCCATTCTCCATGAATCTCTTGATTTCTTCTACTTCCATATTATGCTGTTTTAGAAAACAAATGTGCTGCTTTTCCTTCAGAACTGCAAGTACGACCTTTGGCAGATATGCCCAACAATGTAAATGACATTGAGCTTTAGGTCAGATGAAAGTGTTTTAGTCTTTAGTTAAGAATAGATCAGCATCTAATTGCGCCTCATCGGCCAGGGTTGGGGCAGGCAGGTCTGCACCCAGATTAAAATCCGATCGTTTGATGGTTCCGGTCACTTTAAATCCGGCTACCGTTTTCTTGTTAAATGGGTTTATCGCAGTTCCGTTATAGATCAGGTTAAATACCACAGGCCTGGTAATGCCATGTAAGGTGAGCGAGCCCGAAAGGCTGTACTCATTCTCTTTAATCCGTTTCAGAGAGCTGCTTTTAAAGCTAATTACAGCAAATTGTTTGGCATCAAAGAAATTCCCTCCTTTTAAATAGGTGTCGCGCCCCTCCTGATTGGTATTGATGCTGTTCACATCTGCGCTTAATTCAATCGATGCATCAGAAAAATCGGGGCTGGCTGCGCTGACTTTTGCATCAACCGAGACAAATGTTCCAACCACATTGGCAACGGTGAGGTATTTAACGGCAAACCCGACATTGGAATGTGTCTTATCTATCGACCAGGTTTGTGCATATCCGCTTGTTATGCACATCAGGATAACAAATACAATTACGTAGCTTTTTTTCATCTGATTCTACTTTACAAATTGTGTGATAGATTCTATTTGACGAAACAAAGTTGCTGATTACCTGCTGGACAGTGAATCGATAAGACTACTTATTTCCTTAATATATGTTAATTTCCAGGGTTGACCTCTGTCGGCTTATGAAAACCTGCACGCACAGAAGAAAGCGCTTCTTAACCCTTCTAAAGAAAAATTGCCCGTGAAATGCAACTATAAGTTTAAAGCGCTACCCAAATGCTATCCCAATGCTCTGAAAAAGGACGTTCAGCAGCTCTTGGCGGATAAGGCGCTGTCTGCATGGTAATGAACGAGGAAGAAGAGCAAATTGTCATTTTGTGTTACTTTTATCCCGAATTTTGGGCGTCTGAAGTCATCCTTGTTCTCCCCTTCCTTCGGGCGAGAACGGGTCATACAAAAGATCCCTGTCCTCATTCGTATGTTCATCCGGCACAAATACCTTCTTGCATTGAAAACAAAGCTTCTGTTTATTCTTTTCCTCCTTATTGCCTCACTGCATCTTACAGCCCAACGGCATATCATCGATTCGTTGAGGCATGTCCTGAAAACAGAACAGGAGGATACAAACAAAGTAAAAACGCTGAACAAGTTAAGTTACCGGTTCTGGGTCACGGGCGTATACGACACAGCCATGATCTATTCAAAAGGGGCAAAGACATTGGCCGAAAAAATGGGTTATAAAAGCGGTTTATCGAATGCCCTGGAAGATTTAGGTGTAATTTATTATAAACGCGGCGATTTTTCAAAAGCCCTTGAGTATGATTTTAAAGCATTGGAGATAGAGAAGCAACTGGGCGACAAAAGACATTATGCGGCCTGTTTTGGGAATATCGGGATTGTGTATTACGCCCAGAATGACCTGAACAAAGCCCTCGAATACTTTAATAAAGCCCTGGAAATAGAAAAGATTTTAGGAAATAAAAACGATATAGCCGTTGATTATGGCAATACGGGCGCGTTATACGACAACATGAAGAATTATACAAAGGCGTTGGAATATGATTCGATGGCCCTGGCCTTAAATACCGAAATAGGGAATAAATACGGGATCGCAATCAATGAGGGCAATTTGGGTAGCATCTATGCCGAGCAAAACAATTACCCCAAGGCAATGGAGTATACCGTCAAAGCCCTGACGATACAAAGAGCGATTGGGGACAAAGAAGGCATTGCCCGCGATCTGAGCAATATAGGTGAGCTCTATATTAAATTCAATAAATACCCGCTTGCAAAATCATACCTCGATTCATCCATTGCCCTTTGCACCCTCATTGGGGCTATCGACCAGCTTGAAAACAGTTACAACAGTTTGTCTTACCTCGACAGCCTGACCGGAAATTACAAAATGGCCTATGCTGATTATAAAAAACACATTGTTTACCGCGATAGTCTCCTGAATGATGCAAACACAAAAAAAACGGTGCAGACAGAAATGAATTATGAGTTTAAGCAAAAGGAAGAAGCAGGAAAAGCAGAACAGGAAAGGAAAGATATCATCAGTGAGCAGGAACGAAAAAAACAGGTGGTGATACGCGATTTCTTTATTGCAGGTTTTGCGCTGTTAATGGCCCTGGTCTTTTTTGTGTATCGGGGCTACCGCGAGAAAAAGAAGGACAACCTGACAATCACCCAACAAAAAGTATTGGTGGAAGAAAAACAAAAGGCAATCCTGGATTCAATACACTATGCAAAGCGTATTCAGAAGGCCCTCCTGGCGTCTGATAAATTACTGGGGGCCAATTTGCCCAGATACTTTATATTATACAAACCAAAGGATATTGTCAGCGGAGATTTTTACTGGGCCACCCAAAAAGCAGAGACTTTTTATCTTGCCGTATGTGACAGCACAGGACATGGCGTTCCGGGTGCATTTATGAGCCTGCTGAACATGTCGTATTTAAATGAATCCATCACCGAAAAGGGCCTTGCCAAACCCAATGAAGTACTGAATCATGTGCGCAAACGATTGATTGAAAACATCTCGCAGAATGGGCAACAAGATGGAATGGATGGCATTCTATTGTCATTCGACAAAAGAAATACAGTACTTGAATATTCTGCGGCCTATAACGAGCCCATCATCATCAGAAACGGCACTGCGATGGAATTGGATGCCGACAAAATAGCCATTGGCCGGTCGCCAAGGGAAGACGTTTCGTTTACCAATCATACCATAAACTTACAAAAGGGCGATTTGGTGTATGTTTTTACCGATGGTTATGCAGATCAGTTTGGCGGGCCTAAGGGAAAGAAGTATATGTACAGTAAGTTTAAGGCTAAACTCTTAGCCCTTAGCCATCAGCCATTAGCCGCACAACGGGATAGTCTTGAACAAACCATTGAAAGCTGGCAAGGAAATCTGGAACAGGTGGACGACATCCTCGTTATCGGAATACAGGTTTAGATACAGATTGGGCGCGCAGGTTAATTTTTAATGCACAACCCAAAACCAATCCTGAGCTTGATATAAAACATGGACATAGAGGCTGCATTGTTTTCACCAACCACATTGGTCAGGAAATTGACATTATTGCTGGTCTTGGTGTAAATATCAATGTTGTTGTCGTTCCAATAAGAGTTATAGGGGCTTAGGGAGTACCCCACGGTAAGCCCTACCACTCCGGAAAAAAGCTTCCCGAACGGGGTTTTGCTCGAACAGAAATCGTGTTTGCTGATGATCGAGCTCTGCCGGTCGAGATTGAAGGAGAAATCAAATGCCGTATAGGTATTGGTTGCCGATACATCCAATACGGGGTTGGTACCCTGATGCGAATGAACATCCATGCCCCCGATATGCGCCCCGGCTTCGGGATAAAATACATAGTGTTGATTATGCAGCAAGACATATCCTATTTCGAGCCTTACCCCGGTGCCCGAAGTGGTAGTCCGGGAGGTGTTGTATACGGCGTTGCGCTGCGCCTGCCCTTCTATATCAACCTCGAACACCACATTTCTCACCATGGCATTGATCGGGGTTATGTTCCAGCTGATCAGATCGGTGGTCATGGGGGCAAAACCGTTGTTTTGCAAACTGCTATTGATTGAATTGCTGGCGCCGGGCGAGAGCGAGGTGTAGCCAAATCCCCCGGATATCATATAACCGCTCAATCGCTCACGTTCTTTTTTGACCGTGCTGTCAGAAACCTGGTTTTGAGCCGTGGCTGTGAATGTATAAAAGATGAAACACATGAATGCCGGAACAAGTTTGTCTGTTATCATGAAAAAGGGAGATTGATTTATACCGGTGAGAGAACAAGAGCTGTGCCAGCTTCGGTAAAAAACGATTAGAATGGTCTTAAAACAGGGTGTTGGCCCAAAGCATCGGGAAGAGGCCACTCATTCCGTTTGAGGAATAGTGCACTCACCCGTTCGCGCAACTCTTCCTGCTCCTCCGGAAGGTTGACCAGGGCAGGACCCGAACCAAGGTATCCTGGCCTTCCTGCTTTAGCAAAGGCTTTCCACTTCTACAAACGTTTTTACTATTTGCCAGAGCTTCCTGAAGACATGCTGTTTTCCGGAGCGTGCACAAAAAAGGCTGCCCCTCTCTGGGGCAGCCTTTTTGTTTATTGGGTTGGTGGAAATTATTGTTTCACGAATTTCACCACCTGGCTCGATCCATTCATTGCAACTTTAACAAAGTATAAACCTGCAGGCAAGGAAGCTATATCTATCGGGAGCGGTGCATTTGAACCGATCTCCTCCTGCATGCTCATCAGTTCTTTTCCTCTGATATCGAAAATGCTTACGTTGGCTTGTTTCGGAGCGCCTTCTACATCAAATTTAATAAACAAGGTTTGCCCTGCAGGGTTAGGATACACTTCCCCATTCACGTAAGCAGGAGGAATGGAGCTGATACCGGTTGCAGTCGACATATTTAAAGAGAACGTGGCTGTTGTGGAGCAACCGTTTAACGTGGCTGTAACGGTATAGGTGGTTGCCACAAGCGGAGCAACGATGACTGTGTCGCTGATGCCATGCGATGCTGTGCTCCAGAGATACGATGTGCCGGTGCCGGCAGCGGTAAGCGTATCTTTGGTACCCGGTACGATAGGATTCGTGCCGATGATGGTAACAGTTGGCAATGGATTAATAAGAATCGTAACACTGGCTGCACCTTTACAACCATTGATGTCTGTTACAGTCACTCCCCAGGTCTTGGTGCCGGGAGTTCCTGTATTCGTATTAATCGCAGAATCGCCAAGGGAAGAAACAGGGGTTACATGGCTCCAGGAATAAGAGAACGGACTTGTTCCCGAAGTAACAACGGCCTTCATCGTATCAGCTATTCCGAAACAGGTAAGTGTTTTT
>JABDAO010000007.1 GCA_013289095.1 Bacteroidota bacterium
TTCATAAATACATGCTTCTTCTTCGTCAATAGAGCCTCCTCCTTCATAAATACATGCTTCTTCTTCGTCAATAGAGCCTCCTCTTTCATAAATACATGCTTCTTCTTCGTCAATAGAGCCTCCTCTTTCATAAATACATGCTTCTTCTTCGTCAATACATCCTTCTCCTTCATAAATACATGGTTCGCCTCCGTCAATACCGCTTTCCTTTCGTAAATACGCCTTTCTCCTTTATACATGCAGCTTTCACTGTGTAAATACACGCGGTTGCCATGCAGTAGCACCCGACACGTCGACTGCAAGAACTGAGTTTCCACAAAATCCGTTCGTAATTAGGGTTCACTCAAATTAACCAATCGTCACACAATCATTCACTTACATTTGTTTATCCCGCATTATTCATCAGGAATTGGCCTTCCCACTCAAATGGCTGACAGCACATGCACCCAGCGGGATAACCGGGATGCACACACACAAAAGGCTTAACGCACGTTGCATTAGCCTGTTACACGGCAAATGCAAAATCCCGGGTTATTGTCAAACTGGCACAAGCAGAAGTATTGATTTAGCTTAAAAGGCTTGCAGCCAGTATGTTTCAGACAGTCATTCTGTTCAATGATTTTTTCAATACGGAGTGTATCGAACTAAGTAACCCCGCGCTAAAGCGCTACCGTGTACCCACAAGTTTGAGCCTTATATTTGTCTCAAAAACAGATGTATCGAACGAACTATATCAATGCTTTTTGGGGATTTGCGCTTAGAAAAGAGAGGCGAACAGTTAATAAGCCGATTGTTTACCAGTTTTACGCAATGACAAGGTCAGTGAAAAGCAGACTCTTTTGCACAGGTTCCGTGGTGCCTTACACAGGTTCCTTGGAGCCTTTCACAGGTTCCGTGGTGCCTTGCAAAGGTTCTGAGGTACCTTACACAGGTTCCGTGGTGCCTTGCAAAGGTTCTGAGGTGCCTTACACAGGTTCCGTGGTGCCTTGCAAAGGTTCTGAGGTGCCATTCAAAGGTTCCGTGGTGCCTTACACAGGTTCCTGGGTGCCTTTCAAAGGTTCCGTGGTGCCTTACACAGGTTCCGTGGTGCCTTGCAAAGGTTCTGAGGTGCCTTACACAGGTTCCGTGGTGCCTTTCACAGGTTCCGTGGTGCCTTACACAGGTTCCGTTGTGCCTTTCAAAGGTTCCGTGGTGCCTTGATAAGGAAGCGCTGCAAAAACATCGGGGAAATGAAGGGCATCTCTAATGGGTGTATTGCGAAGGATAAAGGATATACTGCAAAGAATAAAGGGTGTGTTGCAAAGGATAAAGACCCGGTTACAGGTGATAAAGGTTATAAAATCAAAACTCAGCGCTTAAAACCTTGCATCCTGTCCATACGCGATTGCCCTGTGACCCAGTCTTGTCTTTGATCGTACTCTTTAAATTTTATTGTTTTCTGCAACACTATCATAAAAATCCTTGTACTTCCGTTAATTTGATTGAATAATGGACATTTCTAATAACCTCGATCTATTGACTTCTCTCTGCCTCTCCCCCAAGGGCTACCGTGTACCCACAGGTTTTCTGATAGCTGTTAATCCATCGTGATTTATAACGAAAGGCGTATCCTGGTTCCACCCAACCCCAGACATCGCGCTGCTCCGGAGCGGGATGCCTGGGGTTTTGATGATCATAAAAAAGATGTGGGTACACGGTAGCGCTAAAGCGCGGGGTTACTAATTGATTCAGGTAACGTACCTTTTAATAGGTTGATAAATACACGCAAGGAAGCCTGGCGTGTTCTGCCTTTTTGAGTGAACCCTAAATAAAGGCAAGACATGGAAATACAAACACAACCGGGGCTCCTCATGGGCGCACTCGTTTAAGGACGAAAGCTTTCAGGCTCCAGTGAGCCACGGGGCGTGGACTAAAAATTGTTCGAAGTGCGATGGAGATAAAAAAAACCCTCCAGATGGAGGGTTTTGAAAGGTCTTAGAATTTAGCCCTGAATTTTCGTTTCTTGTATTTTTTGCCTTTGAAAATACTTCCGTAATGCGATTTGTAGTAAGTGCTTTTGCCTCGCAGTGCATAGCTGAAATTAATTGTTGTGGTGAGATAATCATCATTTTTATCGTTGTAGCCACGTACATTCGCATGGCCTCCTGGCTGATTTGTCAAACCCTCTCCGGTCTTAAGCCATCCATAATTATTTAAAATGGCAGGGTTTGACGTGACCTCACCAGTTCGATCAGCGAATGCTGCTGATTTTCCATTCGCTCCGCCTGGGAGTGTAGCTGGGTCTACATAATTTCCATGTACATCATCAATCTCATCGGTAAAGGTGGTTCGGTAGGTGATGTCCCACCCAATGCGGTATCGCTTCTCGATAGTGAAATAAAATCCGATCTGGGCTGGAATCGCAAATCCATATAAACTATAGCCATGACCTTCGGTCTGCAGGGGCTCCAGTGCGACAGGTGTATTGCCATAACCCGGAGGCTCGGTAAGTGACAGTGGGTTGAAATGGAAACCTGCAACACCTATTCCGGCATAAGCGCGAAAATCATTGCGGTAACGGTAGGTATGACCGAGGTCATTGATCTCGAAAAAGTAATATTGAGCCAGTAAATTTATTTCTTGAATATTGTCCTGAAAGTCAAGATTACGATCCCGCCGGTTTTCGTATGGAGAATCTTTGTCGCTTCCTTGAACATGTGTGTATGCGAAACCGCCTTGAATGGAGAGACTTGGAAACATTTTGTACCGAACAAACAGTCCGTCACCCGTACGGGTTTCGCCCATTTTCATGTCGGCGATGTAGTGACGGGCAGGACCTGCACCTCCTCCTATATCACCAATATAATTGCCTGCACCAACCTGTACTCCAACATCCCATTTGTATTGGGAGAAGGAAATCATTGGCATGGATAAAGCGGATATGATGAGTAGAACTCTTCTCATTGTACAAATGTACACCATTGTTGAACAATTCCTACTGTTTGTCGAAAAATATTTTGGCGTATTGCTCTAACCCTACCGATGTCCGATTTATGAACATTGCTCGCCACTCAGTTTTGAGTTCGGAGCAAGCAACACTGGCCTGACAGTTTCAGTAAAGAGAAATGAAAATCAGCTACTTTTACCTTTGATTTTTCCGGCTCCCTTATCTTTTCCGGGCCGGAAGATGTCCACTCAAATTTATCCAAGGATGAAAAATCGGATTTCAGCGCTATTTAAAATTCAGTACCCTATTGTTCAGGCCGGTATGATCTGGTGCAGCGGCTGGAAACTGGCCTCGGCCGTAAGTAATGCAGGAGGTTTGGGTTTGATTGGTTCGGGTTCAATGTACCCTGAAATACTACGCGAACATATTCAAAAATGCAAGGCAGCAACCTCCAGGCCTTTTGGGGTTAATTTGCCCTTGCTCTATCCCGATATTGACAAACATGTTCAGGTAATAGTCGAAGAAGGAGTAAGCATTGTCTTTACTTCCGCCGGCAATCCCAAAACCTGGACAGATATCTTAAAGTCGAACGGCATAACAGTTGTTCATGTTGTCTCAAACTTGAAATTTGCCCGTAAAGCGGAAGATGCAGGTGCAGATGCCATTGTAGCCGAAGGATTTGAAGCCGGTGGTCATAACGGCCGGGAGGAAACAACTACACTCTGTCTGGTGCCCTTGATCAGGGAGGCCATTCATATACCCCTGCTGGCCGCAGGCGGTATCGCAACCGGAAAAGGGATGTTGGCTGTTATGGCTTTAGGGGCAGAGGGTGTGCAAATAGGGTCTCGCTTTGTGGCTTCAGAAGAATCATCAGCACACCTGAATTTTAAGGATCGTGTGGTTCATGCTGCCGAGGGTGAAACACAGCTGATGCTCAAACAGCTCACTCCGGTGCGTCTGCTCCGAAATGATTTTTTTACTGAGGTAGCGCTTGCCGAGCAGCGTGGCGCTTCGCGCGAGGAATTGACGACCCTGCTCGGACGGGGGCGTGCTAAAGCCGGGATGTTTGAAGGGAAACTGGATGAAGGTGAATTGGAAATAGGGCAGGTAAGCGCTGTAATCCGTGAAATCTTACCTGCCGCATCCATTGTGCAGGAAATAATCACCGAATATGAAGAGGCCCGGTGCAATTTGCTTGCCTTGAAACTGGAATGACTGCGTAAGAGCGATGGGCCTGTCCTTCCGATCATATACTTACGTTATGATTTACCGTGAAGCGTTCAGTCTATCCATACTTTTTGTTCACTTCAACGCTTCGAATTCGGGCCTGAATTCATGAATGAAGAGTACAGGATGGTTTCCTGCCGGCTCATGAAAAGCATCGGGACATCTAAAGCTATTACTTTTCTGCAATAAAATCGTCTGAAAATGCTCCTCCCTCTTACACGCTTTTGCCTTGAACCTTCCTCAAGCGACTTCCTGATTTTATCATTCAGCGCTTTGAACTTAGAGTGCTTCTACTGGACTACACAATTCTGCTCTGGAATCTCCCATAACTATTCCGCGATCAGATTCTTCCGCTATGGGATCTCCCATAGCGGTTCCCCGAGTACATGCTTTCGCTCTGGGATCTCTCCTAGCGATTATCCGAAACCATTCTTTCTAAATCCTGCCTTCAAAGGTACAAGGGCCTGAATATGTCTGTCTTCCCTGAAATCATGGAATGCCACTATCCGAGCCTGGGCTGCCTTTTTACACGCATGACCAGCCAGGCTCCGCTCAGTCTTGGATAATCCTGCATTATTCTGTTGGAGATGCCAACGCTCTGAAAAGGCCACCAACTTTCAGGAGCAGCGGGATAACCCAAATCCTTCACACAGATGGACAATGCGCTGAACAGTAGCGAACTACGTTTCTACTGTTCATTTTGGGATAATTTGTAATTTCACCGCGCAAGCGGAACGAACGGTTTCACGGGTTGCTTGCTGTTCAATGCTGGAATTCATGTATTCATACTTATTCTTCTCATGATAAAATTTAACAGATTTACGTTAGATAACGGACTACGGGTGATCGTACATTCCGACACTTCCACACAACTGGCTTGTTTAAACATACTGTATGATGTTGGGGCCCGGGATGAAGACCCTGCCCAGACAGGTTTCGCCCACCTCTTCGAACACTTAATGTTTGGCGGATCCGTAAATATACCTAGTTACGATGAGCCTCTTCAACGGGTGGGGGGCGAAAACAATGCGTTTACTTCTAATGATATCACAAACTATTACCTGACATTACCGGTCAACAACATCGAGACCGGTTTTTGGCTAGAGAGCGATCGAATGCTGAGCCTGGCATTTTCGGAGAAAAGCCTGGAAGTTCAACGCAGTGTGGTGATCGAGGAATTCAAGCAACGTTACCTCAATCAGCCTTACGGTGATGTGTGGCTGCTGCTCCGTCCGCTGGCTTATAAAGTACACCCCTATCTTTGGTGTACGATAGGCAAGGAAATAAAACACATCGAAGATGCCCGTATGGATGATGTGAAAGCCTTCTTTAAAAAACACTATACCCCTTCAAATGCGATCCTGGTTGTATCGGGTAATGTTCAATTTGGTGAGATAAAGCAATTGACTGAAAAATGGTTTGGTACCATCCCGACAACGCCCAAACCTGTTCGCAACCTGCCCCCCGAACCTGTACAAACCGAATACAGGAACCTTAGCGTCCAGCGCGATGTGCCCAGTGATGCGCTGTACATGGCCTTTCACATGTGTTCGAGAACGGAAAAGGGGTATCATGTCATGGATCTGATATCCGATCTGCTCTCTCGTGGTAATTCTGCCCGTTTGTACAATTCGCTTGTAAAAAGCAATCAGTTGTTTTCCGAAATCAGCGCCTACCTCATGGGCGACCTTGATAAAGGGATGTTCGTGATTTCTGGGAAATTGCTCGAAGGAATTTCCTTTCAGCAAGCCGAAGACGCAGTATTCCATGAATTGGAAAAGCTAAAAACAGATTTGATTTCAGATATGGAGCTTCAGAAAGTAAAGAACAAGATGGAATCGACAATTGTTTTTGGAGAAACGAGTGTGCTCGACAAATCTATGACCCTGGCACTTTTCGAACTTCTGGGTGATGCCGAAGGCATTAACCTGGAGGTAGGAAAGTACATGGCGGTTACCAGGGCCGAGATTCAGGAAGCCGCCCAGACCGTATTACGAAAAACAAATTGCTCTTCACTCTTTTATCAAGCGCTGAAACACTGAGCCTCTTCACAAGAACATTTCATCGAAACGTATTCTCGGTCCGACAGCTACGGAGATACATATACTGAACAGCTTTTTAATAACCCGACACAGATGAACACACTTCAACAGCCAGACCGCAAACATGCCCCTGCATTCGGAACACTTGATCAAGTAGCTATCGCCGAGGCCAAAACTATCAAACTTGGAAATGGGATTCCGCTCTTTAAAATCGATGCTGGCACGCAGGACCTGGTAAAGATTGAGTTCATTTTTCCTGGCGCAGGGGCAACCAGCCAGCCCGGTCCGCTTGTTTCTGTCGGAACGAATGATATGTTGGATGAAGGTACCGGGCGTTTTTCATCCTCCGAGCTGGCCGAGCGCATTGATTACTTTGGCGCATTTTTGCAAATGGAATCGACCCTTGATTTCTCTTCCGCTTGTTTATTCTGTTTAAATAAACATTTGCGTGATACCTTGCCCCTGTTGGAGGAAATGATAAAAAGCGCCAGTTTCCCGTCACATGAATTTGATACCTATCTTCAGAATAAAAAACAAAAATTTCTGACCGATGAGGCAAAGGTTTCGACCATTGCACGGAAAAAATTTACCCAACTGCTATTTGGTGATGTGCACCCGTATGGTCATTATCTGAGCCAGGGCGATTTCGAAACGCTTGACAGGCAGCAACTCCTCCATTTTCATCAACGTGCTTACCGGGCCGACAGTTGTCATGTGGTTGTTTCAGGAAAAATGGATCCCCAGCTGGATCTCCTGATCGACACCCATTTTGGGGATAAAACTTGGTCCTCCATGAACACGCCGTCAGCAAAACAACCGGCACTGATCCAATCAACGCTGGTCAAAAAACATTTTGTTGAAAAGAAAGATGCTGTTCAAAGCGCGATCCGTATCGGAAGACTCCTGTTCAATAAAATGGATCCTGATTTTATGGGTATGCAGGTACTGAATACCATTTTTGGCGGATATTTCGGTTCCAGACTGATGTCGAATATTCGGGAAGACAAGGGATACACGTATGGGATTGGTTCCGGCATCGTTTCACTGAAACAGGCCGGATATTTTTTCATTTCAACCGAAGTAGGAGTAAGCGTTTGTAAAGATGCCTTAACCGAAATTTATTTCGAAATGGCACGTCTGCGAAACGAACTCATTCCCGAAGAAGAATTGATCCTGGTGAAGAATTATTTGCTGGGCACGTTTCTCCGAAGTGCAGACGGGCCTTTTTCGCTGGCCGATAAATTTAAAAACATTTATGATTACGGTCTGGACTATACTTATTATCAACGGTATGTACAGGTCGTTAAAAATATAACATCTATTGATCTTCAGGCACTTGCTAATAAATATCTCCAGGAAGGACAGATGACGGAGTTGGTCGTGGGTCTTCAATAAGCCCAACGGGTGTGCTGGAAACGGAGCGCCAGCTGCCAATACGTCTGGGTGACAAGAACCATTGTCCGGTCAGTTCAGTATGTTGTGCTTTGCGGATCCAGATAGCAATTGCTAACAGGATCAGAGCGATTGCATACATTGGCTTTAAAAACACGATAAAAGCATGTACCGGGATGAAGATACGGTCTGTGAACCCTTTTCCTATTTCCGATACCCACTTAGGTGTGGGATTGCGCTGAAAATCACTTATTTGGATAAGTCATTGAATCTTCATATATTTGTTGATCAAGGGATAATGTCATGCAGAAACTTGTTTTTCTTTCTCTGCTTTTTTTCTTCTTTTCTGTTTCTTCCGCTTTGCAAGCCACTCCGGTTCTTGAAAGATCGGGTAGAGGAACCGTTGAGGTCAACCGGAGTCAAGGTGTGTGTAACCCAGTCTTTAACCGCCTTCCGGTTCGTGTAGTCCCTTCCCCTAGTCTGCGTTGCCTGAATGTTCAGGCAAACGGTGACGTGATTCTAACCTGGTTCTTGCCCGATACAATCAGCGCCGATGGCAAGTTTAACAGCTATTTTATCTACAGTTCGAACAACCCGGGAGGGCCGTATACCAAGCTGGACAGTATTTTTACATACACCACCAGCTCGTACACGAATGTGGGAGCAAACGCGAATGGGGCTTCTAAATATTATTACGTACAGACACGCTATCAGATGGGAACACTTAATTTTTCACCTCCGATCGATACGCTGCATTCCATCTTCTTAACGGTCACCAACCCTGGCAATGGAACTGCGGTTCTCAACTGGAACGCCCTTGCAAACCCGTTGCCTGTCACCTCACTTAAATGGTACCATGTCTACTGTGAACATCCTGCGAATGTCTGGACCCAGATAGATTCCACAAAAGGCCTGAACTTTACAGACACCATCATCATCTGTCATGCATTCCTGAATTACAAGGTCACCATCGACGATTCTATGGGTTGTACTTCTGTTTCTAATATTAGCGGAGCCACATTTTCGAATATCATAGCGCCCAATGTCGTTGTTCTTGACTCGGTATCTGTTAATTCAGGCGGTCAAGCTGCGCTGGGCTGGGTAAAAGATGGTTCGGTCGATACCAAGGGGTATATTATTTACAAATACAATGGGGTTAAATGGGTAGCAGTAGATACGGTTTTAGGTGCATCGGTCACGTCCTTTGTTCCTCCATCTTCCGCTGCCGGTCAGGGAAGCGAGATCTATGGTGTTTCTGCTTTCGATACCTGTATGAATGTATCGGTGCTCAGTAATGTTCAAAAAACCCTGTATCTGACTTACCGCATGGATATCTGCGATGCGGCCATGCATCTTACCTGGAACAACTACATCAATATTCCGGGAAGCGTAGGCTCCTACAGTATCGAAGAGAGTATAAATGGGGGGCCATTTACAATCCTGGCTGTCACTCAACCAGGTGATACCACCTATACCGCAGCAGGATTGACCGATCAGCTAACCTATTGTTTCCGGGTTGTTGTAAACAATGGTTCTGGCGATATCACTGCCGAGTCGAATAAATTTTGCTATCTGGTTACCATACCCTCTCAACCCAAGTTTAATTACCTGCGTGTTGCCAGTGTACTTGTACCAGGCAAGAGCGTTAAAGTTATGGCCTTCATTGATGTAACGGCAAATGCCCAGAGTTATCATTTTTACAGAGCCTCTTCACCGAGCGCCACGCCAGAACACTTTGCTTCGGTATCTGTAAGTACGCCCGTGAATTCATATGTCGAGGTGATAGACAATGCAGTTGATCCTTCGCTTTCGAGTTATTATTATTCAATGTATGTAGTCGACAGTTGTGGTACCGAAAGAGCAATGTCGAATGTAGATCATACCATATTGCTCACGGCCACTGTCAACGATGGTACTCCTTCAAACGACCTTACCTGGAATGATTATGCGAGGTGGCTGGGAGATGTAAGTTCCTATAATATATACCGAGCCATAGATGGAGTATGGAACGGCCCGATAGCAAATGTCCCTTTTACTGGAGCCGGGACCAACAAATACTCCGATAATGTATCTGCCTTCTATCCAACCACCGGCAAATTCGAGTACTTTGTTCAGGCGCTTGAAGGGCCCAATGATCCGTATGGTTTTGCTGATACAAGCAATTCGAATGTGGTGAATACCTATCAGAACGCTACCTTCTATATCCCCAATGCTTTTAAACCAGCGGGCATCGATAAAGTATTTATGCCGGTCTGGACCTTTGTGGACATCTCAGATTATTCACTTGAAATATTTGACCGCTGGGGATTGAAAGTGTTTTCAACGACTGACAAGAACACGGGCTGGGATGGAACACTCAAGGGTAAGCCCTGCGAAATGGGGGCTTACGTCTATCTGATCACTTATAAAACGTCCATTGGAGAGTATGTTGATCGCAATGGAACAGTTACGCTCTATCGTTAAGGATCCCCCCTAAATTCCAACTCCTCTTCTTCTCTTAAGCCATAACTACTGGTACCGGGTTGCCTTGTTTTAGATGCGATTGCAGATTAGCGTGGCAAGTTGCAATCCCTGCCCTACGAAAAAATCCCTATATTTGCCCGAATTTTAACCCTGAGTAAAATTCAACCCCCGTTCATATGTCATTAGATCCCGAAAAATTTCTAGGTGAAGGTCTTACCTACGATGATGTATTATTGGTGCCAGCGTACTCTGAAGTTCTGCCCCGCGAGGTTGATGTAAGCACCTACTTCACAAAAAAAATAAAACTGAACACCCCGATCGTTTCTGCTGCCATGGATACTGTTACCGAGTATCAGCTGGCAATAGCTATTGCCCAGGAAGGCGGTATTGGTGTGCTTCATAAGAATATGACCATCCAGGAACAAGCTGAACATGTACGTAAGGTAAAACGTGCCGAAAGCGGAATGATTCAGGATCCCATTACGGTGCATGCAAACAATACTGTTGAAGAAGTCGTCGCCCTGATGAAAGAGCATAAAATTGGCGGTATCCCGGTTGTGGATGCAAGCCGTAAACTGCTGGGTATTGTTACGAACCGCGATCTGCGTTTTGAAAAAAACATGAAACGTCTCGTTGCTGAGGTGATGACCCGCGAAAACCTGATCACGGCAAAACAAGGAACCGATCTGAAGAAGGCGGAGGTCATCCTGCAGGATAATAAAATTGAAAAACTTCCGGTAGTCGACAAGGATTACCGTCTCATTGGGCTGATCACCTATAAGGACATCATCAAAGTAAAAGTGCGTCCGATGGCCTGTAAAGATCATCTGGGACGTTTACGTGTGGCTGCTGGAGTGGGAGTTACAGCCAATGTTATGGAACGGGTAGAGGCCTTGGTCCATGCCGGGGTTGATGCCATTATTATTGACACGGCTCATGGTCATTCCAAACAGGTGATCGAAACCCTTAAAAAGGTTAAAAAAGCATTTCCTGACCTGGAAGTGATTGTTGGAAATATTGCCACCGCCGAGGCGGGTAAAGCATTGGTTAAGGCAGGAGCGGATGGAGTCAAGGTTGGCATCGGCCCTGGCTCAATCTGTACAACCCGTATTATTGCCGGAGTTGGGGTCCCCCAGCTCTATGCTGTGTATGAAGTAGCCAAGGCATTGAAAGGAACGGGGGTGCCTGTTATAGCCGATGGGGGCATTCGGTTCACTGGCGATATTGTAAAGGCGCTCGCTGCGGGTGCCAGTACCATCATGGCCGGGTCTCTCTTCGCCGGGGTGGAGGAATCTCCCGGTGATACCATTATTTACGAAGGCAGGAAGTTCAAATCATACCGTGGCATGGGTTCTATCGAGGCCATGCAACAGGGTTCCAAAGACCGGTATTTTCAGGATGCCGAAGATGATGTCAAGAAACTCGTGCCCGAAGGCATTTCCGGGCGGGTTCCGTTCAAAGGAACCCTGTCTGAAGTGATCTACCAGATGATTGGAGGTTTACGCGCCGGAATGGGTTACTGCGGAGCTAAGAATATTGAAGCGTTGCAGAAGGCCAAATTTATACGTATCACTGCTTCCGGCATGCGCGAAAGTCATCCGCATGATGTAGTAATTACACGCGAAGCCCCAAATTATTCTACACGCTGACAAGGAGGGTTGAATCCGGAACTTACTTGCTGATCTCTGTGTTGACAGCGGCAGACAGTGGTTTGCTCATCCCTACAAAATAGCAAGGCCTGTCGATCACAATTTCCCTTGGAAACGGAGCTGTTTCACCCGTAAGCGAGTATCCGAGTTTACGATAGAATGCAGGAAGCTCTTCCCTCAGATTCACAATCCTGATGATCATCTGTGTGCACCCATGGGCAGATGCCAGCCCTTCGGCTGTCTGAATGAGCAATCGCCCTATACCGGAGCCCTGTTTCAGCGGATCAACGGAAAGCATCCCGAAATAGCCCGATTTGTTTTCCAGTTCCAGATATACACAACCCAGCAGGGCCTGATTCGTTTCCGCCATCAGGAATTGGCCTTTCTTCATCTCAAGCTGGAGGGTCGGGGCATCAATTCGGTTGCCACTGACAAAAAACGCTTCGAGTTTAAAGGCTGCATTTATCAATGTTTCGAGTGCCGGGATATCAGCAAATGTGGCTTTTCGGATGCTGATCACTGGTCTGGTCATGGGAGGTCATTTCTTGGGTTCAGCAGCTTTGAAGTCAAGTGAAAGCGAATTTACGCAATAGCGCATACCTGTTGAGGTGGGCCCGTCGTCAAAGAGATGTCCGAGATGGCCCCCGCAACGGGCACACATGATCTCTGTACGCACCATACCGAGACTGGTATCACGATGTACTTTTATTTTTCCACCTGCTATTTCCCTGTCAAAACTAGGCCAGCCGCAGTGTGAATCGAATTTCATGTCGGAGGAGAATAATTCATTTCCACACGCCGCACAGACATACATTCCTTTTTCCTTGTTTTCAAGTAATTTCCCGCTAAAAGGATGTTCGGTGCCTTTGTTCCGGATGACATCGTATTGTTCTGGACTTAGAATGGCCTTCCATTCAGAATCTGTTTTAATGATCGGGGTGCTGTCATTCATGGCTGCTGGTTTAGCATGTTGAGTCTGGGTTTGTCCGGTGCAAGACCAGCAGAATACCGCTGTGACGATGAAAAAGAAAGTTGTTCTCATAGTTTTCGTTTTTCTAAATTACGAGAAACCACCGTGCATGGATTGGTTCATTAACATTCATTAACGTATTTTATGTCTGTCGAATAAATATGTACATTTATCGACAAATTTACATTATTTAACGCATTAAATTTCAATGTCTCAGCCAGGATCCAAACCATCGGTAACCACATTGTTGAATAGAATCCGGGAGCTTGAAGAAGAGAATTCAGCTTTGAAACGGGGAGTTTTATTCAATAACCAGGGAAATACAGTCTCTGTTCCGGACGGGGTTAAAGAGATTTTCGCACAAGCACAACAAACCGTTGGGAATTATTTCAGTAATCTCCGATTTGACCCTACACATGGAACCATCGAAGTAGGGCAGGAGCGGTATGTACTTGTCCGGGCTTCCTCCTTATCGTACGATTTTCTGAATACAATCCTTCAATTATACAACGACCGAGGCACCGTTGAAGCTTTTTTGATCGGGAAAAATTTTCTCTTTGACATCGCTCATGTGCTAGGAATGAGCGATGCAAAAAACTTTCACCTCAAGATGAACCTGGAGGATCCGATCTCCAGGCTATCGGCCGGCCCTGTACATTTCGCATATTCAGGCTGGGCGTTTGTAGACATCCTGCCCGACAGCAACCCCAGCCCGGATGAAAACTTTTTTCTTCATTATCATCACCCATACTCGTTCGAAGCCGATTCCTGGCTTAAAGCAGGCAAGAAATCGCCATCTCCGGTATGTATGATGAATTCAGGATATTCATCGGGCTGGTGCGAACAGAGTTTTGGATTGGAACTCACCGCAGTAGAAGTATCCTGTAAGGCTTGCGGCGACGAATCTTGCACCTTTATCATGGCTCCTCCCAGTCAGATCAATGAGCACTTGCGTAAACATGCAGTACCGGCGAATCTGAAGTTTTCTGAGAAGAAGCAGGATTATTTTGTGCCCACTTTTTTTGAACGGAAAAAGGTGGAGGAAGAAATCCTCCGCGCCCGAAAAAAAGCGGAAGAAAGTGATCAGGCAAAGTCTGATTTCCTGGCCAATATGTCGCATGAGATCCGCACTCCAATGAATACCATCCTGGGCTATTCAGACCTGATCCTCAAAGAAAAACCTCCCGAAAAGTTCAAGGATTACCTGTTGACGATAAAACGAAGCGGGCTCATCCTGGAGCGGTTAATTACAGATATTCTGGATCTCTCGAAGATTGAAGCTGGGCAGTTGTCAATCGAATACCAAACCTGTTCATTGGAAGAGTTCTTCCATCTAACCGAGAATACCGCTAACAACCTGGCACTGAACCGAAGCAACACGGTCAGGATAAAACAGACCATTGGTAAAAATGTACCGAAATTTATCCGTACAGATCAGATCCGTTTGCAACAGATGATGGATAATTTGTTGAGCAATGCCATCAAGTTTACAGAAAAAGGCACGATTGAATACGGAGTCCGTGTACTTGACAAGGTGACATTGGAATTTTTTGTGAGCGATACGGGTATAGGGATATCGAAAGAAAATGAAAAAAAAATATTTTCTCAATTCGGGCAGGCTGATACCGGAATGACAAGAAAATATGGCGGAACCGGTTTAGGACTTACGATATCAAAAAAACTGGCAACACTTTTGGGGGGCGAGCTCAGGCTGATTTCTGAGCCAGGCAAGGGGTCGGTCTTTAGTTTTACTCATCCCATTCATCCTGTCCTCCCTCAAAAAGACAGCAAACCGGGGCCTGTAAAAAACACGATCCTCCCTACGGGAAAATTGATCCTCCTGGTCGAAGACCATCTGGTAAACCAACGCCTGACCAGGCTAATTTTAGAAAGATCTGGTTTTCGGGTCATCACCGCGTTTAATGGTCAGGAAGCCTTTGATCTGTATCAAAAGACAACCAATCTGGATTTCATTCTGATGGATATCCAGATGCCTGTGCTCGATGGACTCGCTGCAACTGCCATGATCAGGGAATTTGAATTTGAAAATCAGCTCAAACGCATCCCCGTAATCGCCATGACAGCACATGCCATGAAAGGCGATCTGGAGAAATGCCTGGGAGCAGGATGCGACACATACGTCAGTAAGCCATTTATGATAGATACGCTCCTTCAGGCCATTCAAAAAATACTGGTGGAATAACAAGGGGAGATTTGGGAATTCGGATTTGGGATTTAGTGAGAGGTTCTGGATTTATTTGTAAATTGTTTTGGATTTCGGATCCGACAATTTTAAATTTTGCCTATTAAAATCCCAAATCCTAATTCTTCTTTACATACTTCCAGTTTCTTATTTTCCCTTCTGCAATCCATTCTATCGCCTGATCCAAACGCCTGGAGCGTGTTTCTTCGGTTTTTGCTTCTGTCAGCCAGCTGATGTATTCATTCCGTTTGCCTGGGCTGAATTTTTCGAACCAGAAAGAAGCCTCCTTGTTCTGCTTCAGGGCTTTGACAAACCAGGGGGGGACGGCAAGCGCTTTCTTTTCAACATCAGCTGCTTTGGGTCGGGGAGGCCTGTTGACTCCAGTAACGTTTAGCTTCACCGCCTCCTTCATATAGGCCAGTAAAATCTTGTCATCCGGAAGATCTGAAAGTGATTTTAGCTTGCCCAGATGGCCCATCGAATTGGCTTCGCTACGCGCCACGGTGAACAATTTATGAGGATCCTTCATGAGCGATGCCTTCCAGAAACCCACAGCGCAATGTTCTTTAAACGCGGCCATGCTGCAGCACATACCCTGGCAGTCAAAATGGGGAAACCCCCATTTTATTGTCTCATCAACATCGGTAGATGCTTCGTGCATCAATTTCCTGAAATGCCGGAGTATGGGTTGGGCAAACGGCGCCGCTTGGGCAATGTAGGCATCCACCCGCTTGTCTTTTTTTGCCATGCGTTTTTGGGTTTTTGTTCCTCAAATATATTGAATTGTTTATAAGCTGGCGATGACACCTGCACAAGACAAGGACAGATTAAAGAAATCAGCCGAAGGACTGGGCTTTTTTAATACCTTTCGGCAAAATGCCCTTGATGCTTGCTGAATTTCAAATCCCCGAACCGGTACGTTTGAGGAGACCGGATGTGGTTCCTCATCTGGTCTTCTGGGGACTCTTTTTTTTATATCTGATCTGGGACTCCTATTACGACAATACCCTGGAAGTGATCCTCCTCCAAAGTGTTTTTTACCTGCTTATTACCGGAATGCTGGTTTATGTCAATATCCTGTGGATGGTTCCGAACTATCTGTACACGAGTCGTTATCCGGCCTACCTGGGTCTTTTTGCCATGCTTATCCTCATTGGAAGTACTTCCAGGTACTACGTAAACACTTTTTTTGTACCCATTCCCGAGACCAGGCAGTTTCCGGGGATTTATCTTTACTTCCGGCGGTTCTTTATGACCTCGTTCGAAGTGTCGGCCATTACAGCGCTGAAAATTTTACAAGACAGGTTTCGGGCCCGCACAGACCTTCGGCAGATGGAAAAACAAAAACTGGAGACAGAGTTGAAGTTCCTGAAAGCCCAGATGAGCCCCCATTTTTTATTTAATACCCTGAACAACATCTATTTTCTGATTCGGAAAGATCCCGAAAAAGCATCTGATTCGGTTCTTAAACTTTCGGATATCCTTCGCTTCCGTTTATATGGGGTGAAGGAGTCGAGGGTTCAGGTTGAAGGGGAGATCAAATATATCTTGAACTACATAGAGCTCGAGCAGTTGCGTTATGAAGGCAGGCTCACCGTAACCTTTAAACAGGAAGGTGAAAAGATTCCCTTCTTGGTTGAACCATTTTTCTTTCTTGATTTTGTGGAGAATGCCTTCAAGCACAACAGCATCATGAGCGAACCCAGCGGCTGGATCAGAATTGGTTTTGCCATCGCCACAGGCAGGATCGATTTTACGATCGAAAACTCTTGTCAGATACCCGATGAGGAGGAAGAAAACCGACCGGAAGAGGTGATGCGGACAAAGGAAGGGGGTATTGGCATGCCCAATATCCGTAAACGGCTGGAATTACTTTATCCCGGGAAACATGAACTGATCATCACCAAGAAAAATCATATATTTAGTGTATCTCTTTCGCTTTTTCCCTGACCCTAGAAACCTGTATAAATCATGCTCCTCATGAAAATTCAATGTATTGTTGTAGACGACGAACCCCTGGCACGCGAAGGCCTTGCGGATTATGTGAACCAAGTGGATTTTCTCGAATTAGCAGGCACCTGTTCGAGCGCCATTGAAGCCAACAACATGCTTGCTTCAAACCCCGTGGATCTCATCTTCCTGGATATTGAAATGCCAAAACTCAGTGGGCTGGCCTTTGTTCAATCGCTGAGCAATCCTCCCCTCATCGTGTTTTGCACTGCCTATCCCAATCATGCACTGAAGGGTTTTGAGCTGGATGTACTCGATTATCTCGTTAAACCAGTTTCATTCGAGCGGTTCCTGAAAGCAGCCAATAAAGCCAAAGAGCGGGTAAAACCGGTATTGCCGGCCGAAGAAACGGAGAAAGAGGAAGAATACTTCTTTATCCGAACCGATAAAAAACTGCTCAAAATAAAATACAGCGAGATCGAATACATTGAAGGCCTGAAAGATTATGTAAAAATCCACACCAGCAATGGCTTTAAGCTCGCACTCGTGAACCTTAAAAACATTGAATCAAAACTGCCGGACAGTAATTTCTTTCGTGTCCACAAGTCGTTTATCATCTCACTGGATAAAATCACCTCGCTCGAAGGCAATTTTGTGACGCTTGGAGAGCAGGAAATACCCGTCGGGAAAGAGTATAAGGACCGGTTTTATGAGAAACTCATTACCAAGAAGATCATTAGCAGGTAGGTACTGCTTCTGCCGTAGCAGCTATTCTTATTCTGAAGGTTGTTCGTCTATTTAAATGCCGGGTTTGTATACTTTTATTTATTGCCTGGTTTTTTTATCTGATCTTTATTTCGGAAAGAAAAATTAAATTAAATGCGATCTTAAATACAGTATACATGGTAAGAGTTTTTAACGATCCTGGAACATGTTGTCAGTCTGTTTCACTCCCGTCAAAAAACAAATTCCTGCAGGACATTGATTTGATTCTGATTGGATAATTGAAACAAGAGAGGACTATTCTTCTGATAAGGACCCAACAGAAGAACTATTATATAGATTTTTTGTTTGTGTTAGTGAAAGCCGGTTTCCTGCTCAGGGCCGGTTTTTTTGTTCAAGGCTCTTTCCTTCACTCCCCCCGGAAAAAGAGGAGGCAAGCGCTTAACTCTTCTAAGTTCATTCAGCCGGAATTTCCCTGCTTGAATACTCTTTGCGTCTGTATTTGCCCGCTTTCCGGATGAAGAAATCTGGAGTAAGGTTGTTTCGTGCCAGGATCATATAGTTCCATACCGAAGTAATGTAGTTTGATCCAGGAATACATGGATCGTTCACGGTGATTGGTGTAGGACAATTTGAAGACGTTGCATCCACAGCATGGGTTGTCCTGGGTAGCTCCATTTCAAAAGAAGACTGAGGACACCACGCAACAAAAAAAACCGCTCGGATGGGAGCGGTTTTTTTTGTTGAGAATAGAAAAACAGTTTATTTTGCTTGTTCTTCCGCTTCTTTCGGTGCAGGCAGCAATACCTTGCGGCTAAGCTTGAATTTACCTGTCTTTGGGTCAACACCGATGAGTTTTACCTTCACCTGATCGCCTTCCTTCATAATGCCTTCGAGTGAATCTAACCGGCGGTGTTCTACTTCGGAGATATGCAGCAGGCCGTCTTTGCCGGGCATAAACTCGATGAACGCGCCGAAGTTGAGGATTGATTTTACTTTTCCTTCGTATACTTCGCCCACTTCGGGTACCGCAACGATGTTACGGATGCGGCGCAGGGCAGCTTCAACGGCTTCCTGGCTGTCGCCTGCAACGTCGATATAGCCCATTTCGTTCTTTTCTTCGATAACGATGGTGGTGCCTGTCTCACGTTGCATTTCCTGGATGATCTTTCCTCCAGGCCCGATGATGGCCCCGATGAATTCTTTTGGAATGGTGATCTGAACCAGGCGGGGTGCATGTGGCTTGTAATCAGTCCTTGGTTTATCCAGGGTCTTGTTGATTTCGTTGAGGATATGTAAACGGCCGGCCTTGGCTTGTTCGAGGGCCTGTATCATTACTTCGTAAGGAAGACCATCTACTTTCAGGTCCATCTGACAAGCGGTGATACCGTCTTTTGTTCCACATACTTTAAAGTCCATATCGCCCAGGTGATCTTCATCGCCGAGGATATCGCTCAGTACGGCGTATTTGCCGTTTGCGGTAATAAGACCCATTGCAATGCCGGTAACCGGTTTTGCGATGTTTACGCCTGCATCCATCAGGGCAAGTGTACCTGCACATACGGTAGCCATAGAAGAGGAACCGTTCGACTCGAGGATATCTGACACCACACGTACAGTGTATGCACAATCTTTTGGAAATACTTGTTTGAGGGCACGCAGGGCCAGGTTTCCGTGACCAACTTCACGACGTCCTGTTCCGCGGTTTGGACGGGCCTCACCGGTAGAAAAAGCAGGGAAGTTGTAGTGGAGGTAGAAACGCTGTTCGCCGGAAATTACGGCTCCATCAATTTTTAACTGATCGAGTTTGGTTCCGAGCGTAACCGAGGTAAGCGATTGTGTTTCACCGCGTGTGAAGATAGCCGAGCCGTGTGCACAGGGCAGGTAATCTACTTCGCTCCAGATCGGGCGGATGTCGGCAGTTCCACGGCCATCCAGACGTTTCTTTTCGTCGAGCACCAGGTTACGTACGGCATGGTATTCCACATCGTGGTAATACTTTTTGATCAGACCTGTTTTGGCTGCACGTTCTTCGTCCGAAAAAGTAGCCAGGTAATCGGCAAGAACTTTGCCGAAAGCTTCGCTGCGCGCATGTTTGTCCTTGTCGCCTGTTTTGGCCACAGCATAAGCTTTCTCGTAGGTGTCTTTGTACACCTTTTCTTTCAGCTCGGCATCGTTGGTTTCGTGGTTATAGGTACGTTTCACAGTGGGCGCTCCGGCCTGTTTGGTGAACTCGTTGATGTTTTTGATCTGATTACGAATGGCTTCGTGTGCAAACTTGATGGCAGCAACCATGTCTTGTTCAGAAATTTCTTTCATCTCGCCTTCCACCATGGTGATGTCTTTTTCGCTGGCAGCAACCATCATATCGAGGTCTGAATTTGCCATTTCCGAAAAATTGGGGTTGATCACGAATTTGCCATCCACCCGCCCGACACGTACTTCGGAAATAGGGCCGTTGAATGGAATGTCGGAAAGTGCAATAGCCGTTGCGGCAGCCAGACAGGCGTAGGCATCGGGCTGAATATTTTTATCAGCAGAGATGAGGGTGATCATCACCTGTACATCGGCATGAAAATCGTCGGGGAACAGCGGGCGCAATGCACGGTCTACCAAACGACTGGTAAGGATTTCATTTTCGGACAAACGGGCTTCACGTTTGAAAAAGCCGCCCGGGAATTTTCCGGCAGCAGCAAATTTTTCCTGGTAATCAACAGAAAGCGGTAAAAAATCAACCCCTTCTTTGGCGTCCTTGTTGGCCACCACGGTGGCAAGCAACATGGTGTTTCCGACTTTCACGACAACCGAGCCATTGGCTTGTTTGGCGAGCTTTCCTGTTTCCAGTGTAACCATTCTCCCGTCTCCGAGATCGAATGTTTTGGTGATTCCTGTTTGTGACATCTTTTTTTTGTTTTGTTTTCTTTTGTTTTCTTGTTCCTCTTTTGTTGTTGCCTCGTTTTTCCTGTTTTCTGATTTGTGAATCGGTTCAGCTGGGAAGTCAAGGTAGCCGGATGAATGTGTTTCAACCGTTTAAATCAACGAAAATCGGGGAGCAGCTGGTCTTGATTCGGTATGTAAAAGCGTGGTATTGAAAGGCTATGTAACAGAAAAGCATCCCAGGAAAAATTCATGGGATGCTTTTCGTCAATGTGAACAGGTATAAATCACTTTCTGAGTTCCAGGGTTTTTATGATAGCCCGGTAGCGCAGGATGTCGTTCTTTTTCAGGTAATCAAGCAGGCTTTTGCGTTTACCAACCAGGTTGATGAGCGAACGTTGTGTATTCACATCTTTCTTCTTGGCTTTGAGGTGTTCTGTCAGGTGGTTGATACGAAAGCTGAACAAGGCAATCTGCCCTTCGGATGAACCGGTATCTTTTTCGGATTTTCCGTGCTTTTTGAAAATTTCTTTCTTTACTTCTGTTGTTAAATACATCGTACTGTTGTTTTGAATTGTTCTAAACGGATTGCAAAAATAGTAAAATCTTTAATACTGGCAAATTATTTTGAGAATATGTGGTACCTCTCATCGAGGTAAAGACCGTAAGAGATTCTTGAATGCCTGCATAAACCCTGATTGTGCATTAGATGGCTTGTGCGCTAATGCACAGTGTGTTAGGATTTGCGCGGTTCCGATAGTCATCGGGATGGGTTATTCCGCAGAGGCCCGTTGTGCTGCTTTTCAGATGTGATATTGATCTCTGGAACCGAAGATGGGTTGATTGTCGGGAATGAGAGTCTGGTCAACAAGGTGAACGTATTGTTGGCCGGGTGGGAACATACAGGAGCAGCAGAAAAATGGGTACGTTAAAATTGGGATTTCACTTTTTGAAAGATCAACTTTTCTTCAGAGCAGCAAGACCAGACCACAGGTCTAGTTTTTTAGCATCGCAATCACCGCCGAAAGTGTGGTCTGTAGATCCTTCCGGTGCACAATTTTGTCCAAAAAACCATGTTCAAGCACAAATTCTGAGGTTTGAAAACCTTTGGGGAGGTCCTTTCCGATGGTTTCTTTCACCACACGAGGTCCTGCAAATCCGATGAGGGATCCTGGCTCGGCTATGTTTAAGTCGCCCAACATGGCATACGAAGCTGTTACCCCTCCTGTTGTTGGGTCGGTGAGCAGGGAGATATAAGGTATTTTAGCATCATCCATGAGCGCCAGTTTGGCGGCAGTCTTTGCCATTTGCATGAGCGAAAAGGCTGCTTCCATCATCCGGGCCCCGCCCGATTTGGAGATGATAAGTAAGGGGATGTTTTTTTCAAGACAATAATCAATGGCCCGGGCTATCTTTTCGCCTACCACAGAACCCATAGACCCTCCGATAAAGGTAAAGTCCATGCAACAACACACTAAGTCATTTCCACCGATTGTTCCGTGAGCGGTACGCAGGGCATCCTTCAACCCCGTTTTCTTTTGCGAATCGGCTACACGGGAAACATAACTCTTGGTGTCAACAAATTCAAGCGGATCGCCAGAAGTCAACCCCGGATTTAGCTCTAGATACTCAGCATGGTCGAAAAGAATAGAAAAATATTCCTCTGAACCGATACGTTCATGGTACTCACAGGAAGGGCAAACATACAGGTTCAGTACATGTTCGCTGGAGGTAGCCAGTTTTTTACACGACGGGCATTTATACCACAACCCCTCGGGCGTTTCCTTCTTCTCCTTGGTGGAGGTCGTGATTCCTCCTTTTATTCTTTTAAACCAACTCATGTTCTCTGTGGATAGGGAATGATGTGCGAAATGAAAGCATCAGCAGGTCTGCTCAAACCCGACAAGGCTTTTAGGCAACGGTAATGTCTTTGTTTAAATAAACGTCTTGAACAGCATTTAATAATGCAACCCCTTCATTAAACGGTTTTTGAAAGGCTTTACGGCCCGAAATAAGACCCTGGCCTCCCCCGCGTTTGTTGATCACCGCAGTGGTCACCGCTTCGGCCAGATCGGAGGCTCCTTTTGATTCTCCTCCTGAGTTAATAAGCCCGTTGCGGCCCATGTAACAATTGGCTACCTGGTAACGGCAAAGATCGATGGGGTGGTCTGAACTCAGTTCTGAATAAACTTTCGGGTGTGTTTTTCCGTAATTGAGAGCAGTATATCCCCCGTTTTTATCGGATAATTTTTGTTTGATAATATCGGCCTGGATCGTCACGCCCAGGTGATTGGCCTGACCGCTCAGATCGGCTGATGTATGATAATCCACCCCGTCTTTCTTGAATGCTGCATTACGCATATAACACCACAGAATGGTAGACATTCCCAGTTCGTGAGCCCTTTCAAAAGCCTGTGCCACTTCCACAATTTGACGGGGCGATTCGGGAGACCCAAAATAGATTGTGGCACCTACAGCCACTGCTCCCAGGTTCCAGGCATCTTCCACAGATCCGAACATAATCTGATCGAATTTGTTGGGGTAGCTCAGGAATTCGTTGTGGTTAAGCTTTACAATAAACGGGATTTTATGTGCATATTTCCTCGAAACCGACGATAACACGCCAAAAGTGCTGGCAACTGCATTGCAACCGCCCTCAATTGCCAGTTTTACGATGTTTTCGGGATCAAAAAACAGAGGGTTGGGAGCAAAAGAAGCCCCGGCCGAGTGTTCAATGCCTTGATCGACAGGCAGAATAGAAACATATCCGGTTCCGCTCAGGCGGCCATGGTTGTACAGTGTATTCAAACTCCGAAGCACCTGGGGCGTACGGTTTGAAGGGCCGAAACAACGGTCCACAAAATCAGCACCCGGCAGGTGGATGAGGTCTTTTGAAATGGTTTTGCAGGTATGATCCAGGTAATAGGCTGCTTTATCGCCGAGGAGATCGCTAATTTTTGAACTGGCTGTCTTGGTCAGGCTCATGGGGTCGAGTTTATTTTCGGAAGGCAAAGCTAGGAAAAAAAACGGATGTCTCTAATGGCCTGGGCAAGATGCATCGTTTGACGGAACCAAACAGCGAGGGACATTCCACTGGTTCTTATACTGATCAGCCAAAATAACCTTTCCTGTGCAGTCAGTAAACTTCAACTCTTTGTTTCTCCGTACAATCCTCATCTCTCCGGCCAGGATTGCCAGGATCAGGAGTTCTTTCAGCTCCGGGACGGCCGCTTTGGGGTTTTGTGTTCCCAGACGTATCCCTTGTCGGTTATTATACAGATCCATAACACCTGCCACCGAATCGGGCAAGGCTCCCTCTTCGGCCCGGTGATGCAGAAAATCGAGGTAATTGCCTTTTTCATGGGCTTCGCCCAGTCTTTCTGCTTTATGGGGCGCTATTTTTTGTGAAAGCATCCCCATCCAAAGCGCATGACGCAGGGCGTCTGATTGTCCATCCCTGATCAGTCCATCCAGTCGTTTGTCGTCCTTGCTCTTTTCGGCCTCTTTTAAAGCTTCCTGAGTGATGTGAAAGGCCTTTTTGGCAATAAAAGGATGGGCAAACACCCAGCGTTTTTCGGGAAGGGATAGTGCATGAAAGGAATGCAAGAGGGGTTGAGCCGGGAAAATATCAGAAAACGCGGTGAGCATGACAAGCATGCCGTATGTAGCCCTTTTTCTAAGCTCAGATAGGCTGCTTATCCTTGAATCAATCAGAAAACCCAGGAGATCTTTTATCATCAAGTGCGTAGGATATAAATACAAGTCTTTTTGTCGGCCAGCAAGCGTATTCGCTTCATGGAAAGAGGAAGTGCATGTTGTCGATGCGTTAAAGATACCTGTAAATCTCAAGGGTGAGCTATTCACTCAAACACTTCCTTTTTTTTCATGGCTCTTGTTTGGCGCTTGTCAATAATAAGACTTGCCATCCCTGCGATAAAAGATGCCAAACCAACAAGGATTGGAGCGGATCAATATTCGGGTACAACAAAAAAGGGCAACCCAATGTCGACATAGGTGGACATGGCAATAATATAAAAGCCAAAGAAGAAACAGCGTAACGCAGTTGCCACTATACCAAGCCACTTACTTATTTTAGCCAATCCCCCTCGCACAAGCCATCGCGTCAGATAGGCGCGAACGGGACGTGGGAGGCCTCTTTTGGAGGCCCGCACTAATTCCTTGCGCACGAACAGCCCGTCAAATTAGCGCGAACGGGAAATCCGTTGTATTTCAATTGAAAACAACCTTTTTCAATTGAAATACAAGGTACTTCAATTGAAAAACAACGTATTGCAACTGAAACAGGACAGATTGCAACTGAAGCACGACGTATTGCAACTGAAATACGATCTGCTGCATCTGCAATCAGACGATAAATAAGGGAAGAAAAAGCTGGTCTTCCCAGCTCGGATAGATGCGATTGCCGTATGTAACCCCTTGTTTAATAGCTCATCCCCAGATTATAAAACGTAAAGCTCCACATATCCGCAAACTCGTCAATCTGTTTGGAGGTAGGTTTTCCTCCTCCATGGCCGGCGTTTACATCAATGCGGATGAGGGTAGGCTGATCGGAGGTGTTTTTTTCCTGCAGTGTGGCCGCGAATTTGAATGAATGGGCAGGCACCACCCGGTCGTCATGATCGCCGGTGAGTACAAGTGTTGCCGGATAGGCCACGGCTTTGATATTATGCAGGGGCGAGTATTTCAGGAGGCAATTAAACTCTTCCTGGTTATCGCTCAACCCATAATCGCCGGCCCAGGCACGGCCTATGGTGAAGAGGTGATAACGCAACATGTCGAGCACACCAACCGTTGGTAAAGCCACCTTGGCCAGATCGGGGCGTTGCGTCATCACTGCGCCAATGAGAAGCCCGCCGTTGGAGCGTCCGTGTATGGCCAGTTTCTCGGGCGTGGTGTATTTTTCTTTGACCAGGTATTGGGCCGCAGCGATGAAATCATCAAACACATTTTGTTTGTTGCATTTGGTCCCGGCTTTGTGCCATTCTTCTCCGTATTCGCCTCCACCGCGCATGTTGGCCACGGCATATACTCCTCCGTTTTCGAGAAAGATGGCCCTGTCTATCCTGAACTCGGGGCTATAGCTTACGTTAAATCCTCCGTAGCCAAACAAAAAGGCCGGATTGCTGCCGTCAAGTTTGATGCCTTTTTTACAGGTAATAAACATAGGGATTGGGGTCCCGTCCTTGCTGGGGTAAAAAACCTGTTTTGTCTCGTAGTCATCCGATTTGAAATCAATCTCAGGTTTGCTGTACACCTGAACCGTTGCGGTATTGAGGTTGTATTTGTAGATGGCCGGAGGGGCGGTAAAGGTGGTAAAGGCAAAGAACACAAGGCTGTCGTCTTTATTTCCAAACACATTGTCTATCATGCCCAGACCTCCGGGTTTTACTTCGTTTTCGGTTTTTCCATCGCGAGAACAAACAAACAAACGGCTGGTCACATCTTTGAGGTAACGGGTGATGAATTTGGTTCCGGCAACCGAAACGCCTTCGAGGAGATCATCGGTTTGGGGGATCACGTCTGGTCTGTTTTCAGGTCCGGGTTTGTTTAGATCAACCGATATGAGTTTGTATTTGGGGGCTTTGTTGTTGGTGAGGATGTAAACAACGGCTTTGTCATGGTCGATTACATGATACTCATCCTCAAAACGTTCGGAAACACTCACAAAAGGTGCATCGTTGCGGGTGAGGTCCTTGATATGCAGTGAATTGCCGCTGGTTGATTCTCCGCTGGAAACAGAGAGCAGGGTTTCGTCGTCGGTAACATCGGCCTCGAGGGTACGTTTTGGATGTTCTTTGTCTTCATAAATCAATTGATCCTGGTCTTGTTCAGTACCTGCCCGGTGAAAATAGATTTTGTGGTTCAGGTTTTTAGCGGTGAGTTCGGCTCCTTTGGCGGGTTCATCAAACCTGCTGTAATAAAATCCATCTCCTTTCCATGCAATATTCGAGAATTTAACCCAACGCAGATGATCGGCCAGGACTTTGCCCGAGGTGATTTCGAGTATCTGGATATCTTCCCAGTCGGAGCCGGCTTTGCTGGTTGAATAGGCCAGGTATTTTGCATCATGCGAGATGCCGATTCCGGCTAATGACACGGTTCCATCGCTGCTTAATGTATTGGGGTCTAGCAGAGGGCGGGGAGCGCCACTTAGGCCTTGGCGTATCTGGAGTACGCTTTGGTTTTGGGTCCCGGTATTGTGGTAATTAAAATAGTAGTTTCCTTTTTTGAACAAAGCCCCGTTTTTCTCGAACGACCAGATTTTTTTCAAGCGTTCCCTGATCTTTTCCCGGAATGGAATCGTTGAAAGATAATCATAGGTCACCTTGTTTTCTTCCTTTACCCAGGCTTCCGTTTCAGCCGAGCGGTCATTTTCGAGCCATCGGTAAGGATCGGCAATGACGGTTCCGAAATACGTATCGGTTTGATTGCCTTTTACCGTTTTAGGATAAGTAATGTGGGTATTGAGCGGCGACTTGGTGTTGCAGGAAGCTGCGATCAACGAAATAAAGGCCAGGACCGGGAATGTTGATTTCATTTGAATATTTTGAAGCTCAAAAATACCAAATTCTTTGGGTTTAAACCTGCAGCGATTCGTGCTTGCATGAATCAGGTGAAATGAATATCTTTGAATTGATCGGCTTGTTTTGTTTCATCCTCTGACCAGCCAATTACTCAGCGTTGGTCTTTCAGATACAGGTCAGGCTTTCTGCATGCCAAGGAGTTAGCATCCTCAATGCGATTTTTATGCGTTTTTTCAATGCCTAAGTCGAACCGTTGTTGTGGTTTGTCTACAAACCTTTGAACTTATCCTGAAATAGCATACATTCGGCCGGATTTCAGCTGAAAAAACATTTGTTATTAGAGATGCCCTATATCTTGTTACTCAAGATTTATACCTACTCATTGGAAATAAGCATGTTTATCCCGAATTATTCATTAGGAATTGGCCTTCCCACTCAAATGGCTGGCAGCACATGCACCCAGCGGGATAACCGGGCTGCCCACACACAAGGCTTAACGCACTTTGCATTAGCCTGTTACACGGCTAATGCAAAATCCCGGTTTATACCAGTTTTTAGCCACTTTAAGGATTTTTTTATCCGCGAAAGTGGCTTAGAACTGGTTATACCGGGGGGCTTGCCCTTATTCTCTTGTTCTTTCGGTATACATCGCCACCTTGCCTGGTTCCTGTAAAAACAAACCCATGAAAAAACACCTTGGTTTCTGTCTTGCCTTGCTTATTGCAACAACCGGTTTTGCCCAACGTGGAAAAGGAGGGGCAAAGACTATTACCGCCGCTGCCACCATTGTAAACGAGTATACCCATCTCACTGCCGACGCGGCTTCTGGCTCCACCTCCCTTACCGTAAATGCGAGCGGGCTCAATGTCAACAATCGTTTTGCCGGTACACTGGCAGCAGGCGACCTCCTCTTCATCTACCAGGCCCAGGGCGCTAAACTCAACGGGGTGATCAATAATCCGGCTGCCCCGCTTTTTGGTTTGCCGAATGACAGCTCCTGGGGCGGCGTGGTGAGTTATGAGAATTGTGGGTTGTATGAGTTCCAGGAAGTATCGGCTGTACCCAATGCAACAACAATTGCGCTCGATTGTTCATTGAAAAACAGTTATTCGGATACCGGCCTGGTAGAGGTTATACGGGTTCCCCGCTATTCAACGCTTACCATAAATGCAGCCGGTGTCATCACTGCACAGCCTTGGAACGGAGCCCTGGGCGAGGGTGGTATTGTTGTGTTGGAAGTGCTTGGCAATACAGTCATCAATGGCAAAATAGATGTAAGCGGTCTTGGTTTCAGGGGTGCAACCGAAATCGACAATAATTCGAACTATGGGGGAGGATACTGGGCTGCCATTTCTCCGGGAACAAACGGCGAGGGTGAGCAAAAAGGCGAAAGCATCGGGGGCTTTGGAGTAAAATACGATCCGCTTGGAGGGCATCGCTGTAACGGAGCTCCAGCAAACGGAGGCGGAGGCGGTCGTTGTCACAATGCCGGAGGAGGAGGTGGTTCGAATGCGGGGGTTGTTGCAAACTGGGATGGAAAAGGCATGCCCGATAATTCGGTGGCTACCTATACCACCTGCTGGAACTTAGAATTGCCCGGTCTGGCTGCTCAAACCTCATCGGGCGGAGGCCGAGGTGGATATACATTTGCTTCAAACCAAAAAGACCCCACCCTGTTCGGCCCCGGCAACGCTACCAACCAGGTTTGGGGGGGTGATTTTAGACGGGTTGCCGGAGGGTTAGGCGGGCGCCCCCTGGATTACTCTACCGGACGTGTCTTTTTTGGAGGAGGGGGTGGAGCCGGCGATCAGGATAACAACGTAGGAGGAATTGGTTCTCCGGGAGGAGGCATTATCTATCTGATGAATTACGGAACCATTACAGGCGCCAATGGGCAGGTAAATGCAAACGGGAATGCAGGCGGGAATACCCCATCCAGTATTTTTGCCCCAGGAATAGACGGAGCCGGTGGAGCCGGAGGTGGTGGAGTGGTGATTGTCAACTCGGTTGGTGCAGTATCTGGTTTTACCGCTTCTGCCAATGGAGGCGTTGGCGGAAACCAGGTTGTAAATAACAGTGTGACCGAATCTGAAGGGCCAGGAGGTGGAGGAGGGGGAGGATATATCGCAATATCAAACGGAGCCATTGTACAGACGGCCAACGGCGGAGCCAATGGAACCACCAACTCGGCCTGTTTTAATCCTAAATTTCCGGCCAACGGAGCTACAAAAGGAGCTGTAGGTATAACTTCACAGCCGATTTCCAGTTTTACGATCACCACAAAAACCGATTCGATTTGTGCCGGACAGACAGCCACACTCAATGCTACGCTCAATGGCACGACCCCTCCGGGAACAACAATACTCTGGTATACAACAGCAACAGGTGGGGCTTCTGTAGGTAGCGGGCCGGCATTCACCACACCTGTCATCAATGCCCAAACCATTTATTATGCCGGCACCTGCCCCGGAACATTCAGGGTTGCCGACACCATTAAAATAGTGCCCCCTCCCACAGCCAGCGCCGGTCTGAATGTAACCGTTTGCGGAGGTGGTTCAACAACACTTACCGCAACCGGTGGTGTAACTTATTCCTGGACTCCGGGTGGTACGCTGAGCAGCACTACAACGGCCGTGACTACCGCTACTCCCACGGTTAATACTACCTATACGGTTACGGTAACAAGTTCGTCGGGGTGTTCAAATACTGCAACGGTTTCTGTTTCCATTGGCGGAGGCGGTGTTTCACCAACGGCAAGTGCGGCCCAGACCATACTTTGTCAAGGCAAAAGCACGCTGCTCTCTGCAACCGGTGGTGTGACTTATAGCTGGTCGCCATCGGGTGGATTGAGCGCCTCTAACATTGCCAATCCAACCGCCACACCAGCCGCTTCAGCAACCTATATCGTTACTGTAACCAATGGCAGTGGTTGTACCGGCACGGCCACAGCCAGCATTACGGTTAACAGCAGGCCAACAGCCAATGCCGGAACAAATGTAGCCGAATGTGCCGGTTTGGGTACTGCGTTGAACGCAAGCGGGGGAGGTACGTATTCCTGGTCGCCTGCGGCCGGTCTGAGCAATGCCTCCATCTTTAATCCTACTGCCACCGAAGCGAGTAATACCACCTTTACCGTGACCGTTGTAGATGGCAACGGTTGCCGCGATTCGGCCACGGTAAACCTTGTTGTAAACCAGAAACCAGCTGTTGTGACAGGTCCTGCTGCCGGAATTTGTACGGGGGGCAATACCGTGCTCAATGCAAGCGGAGCCACAAGCTATACCTGGACACCGGCTACCGGGCTGAGCTTTTCGAATATTTCAAACCCAACCGCTTCGCCTGCTTCGACCCAAACCTATACCGTTACCGGTACTGACGTAAACGGTTGTGTCAACACCGATACGGTTACTGTAAGCGTTGGAACGAATATAACACTGAACATCAGCGGCAGCACCTCTTTCTGTCAGGGCGCTCCTGGGGGCACGGTGGTCTCGGCTGGCGGGGCCACCTCCTATACCTGGACGCCTTCTGCCGGGCTGAGCTCATCGACCGTTTCTAACCCTACGTTTACTCCATCTTCAAGCCAGACCTATACCGTAACCGGCACTACCGGCAGTTGTAGCGGAACCCAGGTTGTAAACATTACGGTAAACACGCTTCCGGTAGCAAATGCCGGACTTGATGTTGCCTACTGCCCTGGCGGTTCAACGGTATTGGCCGGTACAGGGGGGGGGGCTTATTCCTGGTCGCCTGCGCTTGGGCTGAGCAGCACAACCATCGCAAACCCTACCGCAAATCCTGCATCGACGAATACTTACACCCTTACCGTGACCGATATTAACGGGTGTAAAAACGCCGCCGATGTTACCATCACGGTGAATCAACTCCCAACCATACTTATCAGCGGCAATCTTGTTTCCTGTGCAGGCACAGGCACTACACTCACCGCAAGCGGGGCCAATAGCTATAGCTGGACACCGGGCACAGGGCTCACCAGCTCCACCACAGCTGTTACTACTGCCGATCCTCTGGGAACAATGACTTACACCGTAACCGGTGTTGATGTCAATTCGTGTACGAATTTCGCATCCGCAACAATCACCGTTGATACTCCTCCCAGGGTGAGCGTATCTGCTGCCATCACTACAGGCTGTACGCCTTTTTGTGTGAATCTTGCAGCCATCGATTCAAACGGCTCATGCAGTACTGTGCTCTATACTTACGGTGATGGAAATACGGGAAGCAGCCAGAATCATTGTTACAGCACCGCCGGAACATATCCGGTATCGTTTACCTGTACCGATTCGCATGGATGTTCGGGATCGGTCACCAATCCTGCATATATTCACGTAACCCCAGCCCCTGTTGCGGCTTTCACCGCATCCGAAGGATTGACGGTTACCTACTCGGGCAGCAAACCCGACAGCACCTGCTTTTTGAACACCAGCACCGGGGCTACCTCCTGGTCGTGGAATTTTGGAAACGGAACCACCTCTGCCCGTCAGCAACCCTGTGTTGCTTATGCCGATAGTGGAACCTATTGTGTTAGTCTTACGGCTATGAACGGTGCATCCTGCCAGAATACGGCCAATGTCTGTGTGCACCTGGAGCAGGTGGCAGAGGCTGCATACACCATACCCAACGTGTTTTCGCCAAACAACGACGGGAAGAACGATTTCTTCTTTATCAAAAACTCCGGCTTGAAAAGCCTTGTTTGCACAATCTATGACAGATGGGGTATGAAGATGAACGAATTCAGTGCATTGAACGGGCAGTGGGATGGTAATACCCCGGGCGGAGGCAAGGCTACCGATGGAGTCTATTATTACGTAATCAATATTCAGACCCTGTCAGGCCAGACCCGGGAAGAGAAAGGATTTGTACAGTTGTGGCGATAGTTATCCAGCCTTCAAGACACCCCCATTTCGGCCATGCCGGGATGGGGGTGTTTGTTTATTATACCTGGATAAGCGGTGTTGATTCAGGAGCGTGGATGTTTTACTTTCTTAGTTGTTAGCGGGGCGTAATGCAAAAAGGAGAATTTTACTACATCTGGAACAGCCGTGTCAACACATCAGATACAGCCCCAACTGCCAACGAGCGCCTGATACTTCTCTAATCAGATCTAAGAATCGGATGAACAGGATAAATAGGCTGATTCCTTTGAAATGCTAAACGGTTTAATTTTTCTGAATTACCTTTCTCCGGCAAAAAGTGTTCAGCCAGGCAAACACAACCTCTGTGTTCAATCTGCCGTGGAATGAATAATACCTGCGCTGGCCCGTAGTATACATTAAACGGTACATGTAAACACAATTCCCGATCATCTGCCAATGTATGCTGGCAAGGAGATGATGTATGCAGAAGTAAGAATGTGTAATGTGGAAGATGATTTGTGTACGATGGAACATGGTTTAGGCAACAAAACACCTGACATGGTCGGAAAGTCAACTAAAACCGGTACGATTTCAATTGAAATCGTTGCAATGGAAAATGAAATAGAACAGATTTTATTTGACATCAGTACAAGAGAATAAGACAGCGGTACCATGTCAGCTTACATCGTTATCATGGAAAATGAAACAGGTATGATAGAAAGAGAAACAGGCATCATGTCAATTGAAATGTGTACAACGGAATAGGAAACAGGTATCATTTCATTTTACATCGGTGCGATAGAAAGTGAAATGGAAACGATTGCAATTGACATCGGTACAAAAGAAAATGAAATCGATACGATGTCAAATGAAATGTGTGCGATGGAAAGTGAAACAGGTGAGATGGAAATTGCAATGTGATAAAATGGATTAAAAGAGACAAGAAAATGACCCGTGCCATGATCCTAAGCTTGAGATTTGCCGGCGATAAAACCCAGCTTGTGCATTAGATGGGGTGTGCCCTAATGTACCGTGTGTTAGGATTTGGACTTTCCCGATAGTCATCGGGATGGGTTATCCTGCGGGTTCGTCGTGCTGCTGGCCTTTTGAGCGCGAATGCCTGCTTCGAATGCATCCTGCGGGTTTATAGTACAGACTGCGTTCATTTACTTGGTATAGGGAGGATCAGGTAAAAACAAAGCCCCGGGTGTAGCATCCCGGGGCTATAGTGTACATGGCAAAAAAAGTGCAAAGAAAAAGCCCTTTTCCTCTGTTGCTTTTTTCGTGCTACAAAAATGCATCTTTTTTGGCTGAGCGTTGATTATGGAATTGTTATTTTCACCTTCAGGCCCTCTCACTGCCTGATTTGCAATGGCTTTGTTTTTTAACAGGGTGCGGCAGGGAAGCCTGAACCGATCTTTCTGAAAACAGGGCCTGTCCTTTTTGTCATTCACCCAAACGCATCGTTTTTTGGCCCCGGTTTGATTAAAGTCATGAAAAACAGGCGTTATTTTAACTTTTCGTGAAAAAACAGGGAAGATGTGGTATCTATTTTTTAATTTGGACATAAATCTCTACTTTTGAAAGTTCAGAAACAGATCCCCTTTCGCTATACTAATTCGTATTCAATAAATTTGAAGGGAATGAGTATGCGTAGGAGCTGTTTATCCATTTATGAAAAAATTGCTGTTCATCTGTCTCTGCCCCTTGCTCTTCTCTGCCTACCAGCAGCAGGAAGACGCTGCCGCAATGAACGCAAAGAAAAAAACCATTTTCCTGTACAGTTTTACCAAGTATATTGATTGGCCACCGGATTATAAGGAAGGAAATTTTGTGATCGGGGTGTTTGGAAACAACCCTACGCTTGTTTCTGAGCTCAATAAAATGGCAGCCACCAAAATGGCTCAGAGCCAGAAGATTGAAATAAAAAGCCTGAACTCGATTGAAAGTTCAGGAAAGTATAATATCCTGTTCATTCCGGCCGAAAGCACGGCTCAGAGCGGTGATGCCATAGCCCGGTTAAAAGGACACGGAACCTTGGTTGTTACCGAAGAGAAAGGCATGATCAAGAAAGGCTCGGCCATTAATTTTGTCACCATCGAAAGCATCATCAAGTTTCAGCTTAGCATACCCAATGCAGAAAAACAACATTTGAAAATAGGCCGGGAGCTCGAAAGCTATGCCGTAAAAACCAATGATTAACAGGATCACATATCGCTTTATCTTCATGCTGGTTTGCATGTGCACCTCGGTGTACATGCAGGCGCAGCAGAATGATGATTTTGTGACGGCCTACAAATACATCCAGCTCAACCAGGTTGACAGCGCCCGTGCACGTATTGATAAAGCCATGCGCGACTCGGTTACGCTGGGTAAGGATCCTCAGGCCTGGTATGTAAGAGGCTATATTTATAAAGTGGTTTATAAAACCAGGGAAGCGTCTGACCGTAATTCACCCGCCCGTCTACAGGCCGTATATTCCTTCTTTAAGTCGATTTCACTGACTGCCGATACAGGCAAGCAAATGCGTGCCGATTGTAAAGTAAACCTGAAATACCTGGCTGCCCGCTTCTACAACGATGCTGCCCAGGCCCTCGATACATCGAACTACAAAAACCCGATCCAATACTTTGCCCAGTACCTGAGCATCATGAAAAAGATTGAGCCAGATATGAGTACCGTAAAGATGGAGGTTGAATTTGCCATGGCCCTTGCAACCACCTATACCAGTCTTTATCAAGCCAACCAAAAGACCCGGGCCAACTTCCTGGAACTTGCAAAAGGATCACTTGCCAAGGCCCTCAGCCTCGATCCGAACAATGTAAGCGCCAACTACAACATGGGCATCCTCTACTACAACCAGGCCGTTTACCTCATCAAAGGACAGGATTACGACATTGATCTTACCTCCCTCGATGCCATACAGGACAACCAGGTTCAGTTGTTCAAACAATCTCTTCCGTTTACTGAAAAAGCATACGCACTCGACCCTAAGAAAGAGGAAGCCTTGCTTGCCCTTTCGGGAATCTATTTTGGTTTGAATGATTTCGAAAAGTCAAAACTCTTCCAGGAAAAACTGGATCAGCTCAAAAAAGAACAGAAACACTAACTGAACGAAGAAGGAGCTGAATGAGGTGTTCTTCCCCGGGCTGGTTTATACGATAATCAAAGGACAGACCCTTTTACCCCTATGAAGTTTAGATTTACAATTGGACGTAAAATAGGGTTAGGATTTGCCATACTCATCCTGCTTACCCTTATTGGTTTTGGCGCTACACTGCTTACCATCAAAAAGAGCAGCGCTATCAACAAGGAGATCAATCAGCTCTACACCCCATCGGTGGGTGCCCTCCGGGAGTTGAGCCTGATGGTTGTCAGGTCAAAAATGTTGATCGGCAACTGGATCCATACCCAGAAAGACAGCGAGGACAAGAGCAAGCTCAAGAAACTCCTACAGGGAGAATATCCCCAGCTCAAAGAAAAAATCCTTTCCTACGCTTACAACAAAACCAAGGAAGCCAATCTGCCCGAATGGAGCGATGATGCCAAGGCCGAAATCATGACCATCCTGAGCCTTACCGATAAGCTCTGGGATGCACATAGGGAAGTCATGTCGCAGCTCAATTCGTTCGACAGCTATCAGGATGCCATGATACACATGACCAACCAGATAGAGGTTGAAGATGTAGACGGGGGCATCAATGTTGAAACACGTCTGATCCTTGCCAAACTCGACGCCCTCATCACCCGTCAGCAGAACAGCGTGAACGACAAGAGCGAGGAAATGCGCAGTTCGTTCCAGAACCTGCAAAGCGTGGTGGTCACCCTGGGCATCGCCCTTCCGCTGGGTGGTATACTCATTGCTTTGTTCACGGTTCAAACCATTGTACGTCCCATCCGCGAGATCCGGAAAATAATCCTTGATATGGGAATCGGAGTAATGCCCAAACAACGCATCAAGAACCGCAACGATGAAATCGGAGAAATGTCGGTGGCCCTGAACGGGTTGATAGACGGTTTGAAATCAACAATCGAGTTTGCCGATGAGGTAGGTGCGGGCAATTTCGATTCGTATTACAAACCGCTGAGTGCAGAGGATGCCCTGGGCCATGCCCTTTTAAAGATGCGTACGGATCTGGCCGAGAACGAACGTATCCTCGAAGCAAAGGTGATTGAACGTACCGAAGAAGTGGTGCGTCAAAAAGAAGAAATAGAAATACAAAGCGGTAAACTGCAGGTGCTTTATAAACATGTAACCGACAGCATACGCTATGCAAAACGTTTGCAGGATGCAATTTTGCCTCCCGGTGTGTTTGTAAAAGAACTGATGCCAGACTCGTTCATCCTTTTTAAACCAAAAGATATTGTCAGCGGCGATTTCTACTGGCTGAACCAAAAAGGAAACCGTGTGCTGGTAGCAGCTGTTGATTGTACAGGCCATGGTGTACCCGGTGCATTTATGTCGCTCGTCGGAAACAACATGCTCAATCAGGTTGTTAAAGACAATGCCGTGGTTGATGCAGGCGATGTGCTCAACAAACTCAATACGCTGGCCGCAGCAACCATCAGCCAGAAGACAGACGAAGGCGCTGTGCGCGATGGGATGGACATCACCCTGTGCATCATCGACAAAGAAGAAATGACCATCGATTTTGCCGGGGCCAACAACCCGCTTTATTTTTTCCGGAACGGAATTTATCATGAACTGAAAGCCGACAAGTTCCCAATCGGTTATTATTCCGAAGAACAGAAAAGCTTTACCAACAAAAAGATCAAGATCGAGAAAGGCGATACCTATTATATCTTCTCCGATGGTTTTGCCGATCAGTTTGGCGGGGCACGCGGAAAGAAATTTATGGTCAACCAGTTCCGCACCCTGCTTACCCGTATTCATTCATTGCCCATGGATCAGCAAAAAACAATCCTTAACCAAACCATCGAAAACTGGAGAGGCAATCTGGAACAGGTGGATGATATTCTGGTTATCGGGTTTAGGGTGAGTTAGCAGCAGATTTTGAAAGATTTTGAGGTTACTCTACTTGCGAAAATTTTCTGATGTCGAATGCAAGCCATAACCATACTCCCCGCATATAAATCAACAGTCTGAATTTTAATTTTTTTTTTACGTTGCTTTCATGCAAACCAGATACTCTTCCTCCTTCAAAAGTGCCACATTCATTCTCTGTCTTTTTCTCTCAACATACATAACCGCCCAGGTCAGCTCCCTCACCCCACTCGTCATTGGTTCTAACGGAGGCACAGTTACCGGTTCCTCCTTTTCACTTTCATATTCCATTGGCGAGCCGGTGGTGCCTACAGCCAGTTCTTCGAGTTTGATTCTTACCCAGGGTTTTGAACAGCCTTCGGCAAATACCGTTCTGGGCCTTCAGTTCACCGTAGGCTCCACCGATCTTTCCTGTGCCGGGGCCAATGATGGTACTGCCAGCGCTCAGATTACTTCGGGAACTGCGCCCTTCACCTATTCATGGAGTACTGTGCCTGCACAAACCACACAGGTAGCCACCGCACTTGTGCCTGGGTTCTACATCGTTTCTATTTCGGATGCAAGCGGTTTTGTTTCGGTCGATTCAGTCACGATCAAGGATAATTTCAATATCTGCGGAATCCATGTCTATTCGGGTTTTTCGCCGAATGGCGATGGGAAGAACGATACCTGGATCATCGATTACCTGGAAGTGTTCCAACCCAACACCGTAAAGATTTTCGACCGCTGGGGCGATGAGGTATGGGCGACTGATAATTATGACAACGCCACACATGTCTTTGCCGGCGCCGACAAAAAAGGCGCAGCCTTACCTGATGGCACCTATTTCTACCTTATCCGGTATGGACCGCATGAACAACGCGGCTGGGTGGAACTATCACGATAATATGCGCATTACGCAAGAGGTCTAATGAAAAACAGTCTGTTACTTTTTTATTTCATGGGTGTTGTCTTTGTGGCCTGTGCGCAACAGGATCCTCAGTACAGTCAGTACATGTTCAATCAGATTGGCATCAATCCAGCCTTTGCCGGTACCCGGGATGTACTGAGCGCCAATTTGTTTTACCGGAATCAGTGGACCGGTTTCCCCGGCGCACCCACCACCGAAGTATTCAATATGCATTCACCACTCCGGGGCGATCATGTTTCGGTAGGGCTGCAAATCGTGGGCGATCAGATAGGCCCTGTGGGTACAACTTCGATCCTGACCACCTATGCCTATAAGATAAAAACCCGAAAAGGTCATCTCAGTTTTGGTCTGAGCGCCGGTGTGATTGATCATGTGATCGACTATTCGAAGATAGAATACAAAGATCAAACCGACCCTTACGCAAACCTGGGGTCGGTGGCAAAGATTGTCCCTACATTCGATGTGGGCATTTATTATTATACCAAGAGCTTTTATGTGGGCTATTCCATCACCCATATCAATCAGCCTCCCTACGGAAGCATCAAAGACAGCGCTACGGGCACCGTCAATGCCCTGATCAAAGCCAATCAGTTTTTTACGCTTGGAAAAGCCTGGCAGTTGAATGAGAATCTGGTGTTCAGACCATCTGTCTTGGTGAAGGCCGTAACGGGGCTTCCCTGGAGTATCGATCTCGATGCCGGTTTCCTGATCCGTAATGCGCTTTGGCTAAGTACAACCCTGCGTAGCAGCGGGGCCATTGCTTTTATCGTGCAGTATTCTATCAGCAGCAGGTTGAAAATAGGGTATGCCTATGACCTTACCATCAGCGACCTGAGCTCGTATGCCCGTTCTTCGCACGAACTATACCTGGGCTATGATTTGAACCTTTATAAAACAAAAACTCCTTCTGCAAGGTATTTCTGATGCACGCAATTGCCAATTTCGCTGTCTGTAATTTTCTAAGAACCGGGTTTGGTATTCGTGCCCGGTTTCTTTCTGTTGCCTGCTCGGTCTTTTTTTTCTTGCTTTCTTGCGGGATTCATGCACAGCTTAACAGGGCCAACCGGTATTTCGAAAACCTGGAATATGTCAAAGCCATCCCTTTTTATGAAAAAGGCCTGAAGCGAAACCCCGACCCTACGGCCGAAGCCAATCTGGCATATTGCTATAAATTTTTAAAAGAATATCAAAAAGCAGAAACCTGGTATGCCAAAGCGGTAAGCGCACCCGGTACTGCGCTGATCAATTATTTTTATTATGGACAGGTACTTAAAAACAACAATAAACCCGAAGAAGCAAAAAAACAGTTCGAGCGCTATCTGCATCTGACACCCGACGACAAAATTGCAAAGGTGGAACTGCAATCCTGCAGCGATATCAAGACCTGGCTGGGCCAGACACCCCTGTATGAGGTAAAGAATGCAGGGGTGATCAATACACCCTATGCCGAATTTTCGCCCTGTTATTATGATAAAGGACTGGTCTTCATTTCCGACCGTGCAAAACTTGATTTGTTGAACGGAAACAATGACAGGTCTACCAACACGGCCTATCTTTCGGTGTATTATGCAGGGTTTAAAACCGGGGCTGGCGATTCTGCATCTTTCGAGGAGGCTCAGGCGTTCCCGGTACGCATCAACAACAATTACCACAACGGCCCGGCATCGTTCAGCGCAGATCAAAACCTGATGGCCTTTACCAGGGTCGATAAACAGTTACGGCTCATCACCAAACACTTTACCAATCGTGCCAAGATCTATTTTTCTAAAAAGAAAAACAATAAATTCGAAACACCTGTTCCGTTTCCTTTCAACAGCGATGCCTATTCAGTGGCGCAGCCAGCGCTCAGCGCCGATGGCAAGACGCTTTATTTCAGTTCCGATATGCCTGGCGGTTATGGAGGAAAAGATATCTATGTAAGCCATGCCGAAGGCGAGAGCTGGAGCAAACCCGAAAACCTGGGGCCTGATGTGAACACGTTAAAAGATGAGGTGTTTCCATACATACGTTCTGACAATATGCTTTTCTTTTCATCCGACGGACATGCCGGTTTTGGAGGCCTGGATGTCTTTTCTGCAACAGTGAACAAAAACGTATGGGGTGATATCACCAATCAGGGAGCACCACTGAACAGTACTACCGATGATTTCGGGATTGTATTCAATGAAACAAACACGCGCGGCTATTTTTCATCCGACCGAACCGGAGGAAAGGGAGGAGATGATCTTTACAGTTTTGTGGTGACAAATAAATTCACCCGGGTGGCAGGACGCATTGTACTGAGCATGGATGGAAAAGAAACCGCCAAAAACGCGGGTGTTACCTTGATGACCGACGACGGATATGTGGTTAAAATTACCAGCACCGACCAAAACGGTTTCTTCAGGTTCGAGAACCTGCCTGCGGATAAAAAGTATGTAGTGAAACTCGATGAGGATGATCCCGCCTTTTCGGGCAAGACCAAGGCCTGGCTTGCCGATGAACAGGATAAGCTCATCCGGGTAACACTCCTCCACAGTACTGCCCGAGGCCCTCGTTTTGCTTTTCGCCGCCTGCCTGCCGATGCCAGCGCCATACCCGAACTCTATACCAGCGATGATATGATAAGTCTTGCCGGAAACCTGCTTGCAGGTGCAAACCCATCGGTGCCTATCGCCAACCAGAGAGTAGTCCTGAGAAATTCAAAAGACGAAGTGCTGCAGACCACTACCACCAATGCGTTCGGGGCCTTTGCTTTTAAAGACCTTCCTCCCGATCAGATCTACCTGGTGGCTATGGAAAGCAATGATACCAGGTTGAGCATCAACACAAAAATAACCATCACCAACAAAAGCGGGAAAGAGCTGGCCAGTGCGCCCCTTTCGGCCAAAGGCACATTCGAGTTCGAAATCATGGCGGCCGATATCACCACGCTCCGGGCCATGAGCGTTCCGGATACCGATCTGCGGGTGGATCTGCGTGGATCGCTTCTGGCAGGCGATGGCAGCAAGACCCCCCTGAGCAATACAATCATCCACGTACTGAACGAAAAAAGAGAAACCGTACAGACCATCAAGACCGATGAACATGGCTATTTTCAGTTCGAAAACCTGCCTTCTGATGAGAACTACCTGGTTACTGTCGGCGATGGAAATGACCCCATGCTTGCCAAACTCGACAAAATATTGCTTACCGATCATAGCGGAAAAATAATCCGTATCCTTCAGATCAGTAAGGCCGGGAAATTTGATTTCGAAATCCTGCCTGAAGATCAATACATCCTGGGCCGTATTTACGTAAACGATCCCTGGCTGAAAGTGTTGCAGTTGAAGCAGGAGTCGGAAAAGGAGAAAGCGGCACGTGGAAACGACAGCATAAAAATAATCGAAAATATTTATTACAGCTTTGCCGACTGGCATATCCTTCCCGAAGCCGAGAACATCCTGGCCAAGGTGGTGCAGGTGATGCAGAACGATGCTGATCTGGTGATCGAAGTTGATTCGCATACCGATTCCCGGGCTTCTTCGGAGTTTAATATGATGCTCTCCAACAAACGGGCAAAGACAGCCGTAGATTATATCGTTGCACATGGTATAGCCTCAAAACGGATTACCGGAGTAGGTTTTGGCGAAACAAGGCTCCTGAACAAATGCGCCGATGGCGTGGAGTGCAGCGATGAAGAGCATGCCAAAAACAGAAGGACGGAGTTTAAGATTACGAAGATTGAGGCGAAGCGGAAGAAGTAAGGATGCCGACAAATAAAGGCTCGCTTCAGGCGGCCTGTCTGTACTTTCCGGCTCAGCTAATTCCTGTTCTTTCGGATGTATCATGTTGCTTTTCGCTTTCCGATCGGGCTTATTTCTTCTCCTGGGTATCCAGATCCTGCATCACCTTGGCTGCTTTTGCGCGGTATGCTCCTTTTCCCTTGCTCATATCTTCGAGAATAGGTTTGGCCCCAGCCGTGTCGCTGTCTTTGATCAGGGCAAGGGCTTTGTACCATCTGGCTGCTTCGTCGAATGAAACAGTGTGGGCCCCGATCACCTTGTTGAAATCCTGAATAGCATGTTTTGTATCTCCTTGCGGGAGACTGAGCAAGGAAACACCCTCATAAAAGAGCGCTTCCACATTGCTTGGTTCGGTCGAAATGATTTTTCCGAAACGGGCAGCTGCGGTTGCAAAGTCGCTGCTGCGGTAGGCGTCCATGGCATCATCCAGGGGGCTGTGCCTGGAGTTTGATTTGTCGGCAACTTTCACATCGGGTGCAGGGCCATTCCCGGTTCCGTTTGCCGCAACAGGCTGGGCGGGGGCAGCTGCCGATCCGGCAAGCGAACTCTTTGTATTCACGGTTCGGGTTGAATCGGCCCTGATGGTGGTGTATTTTTCATCCTTATCCAGATACATATTCCCCGATCTCGTTTCACTTTCATTGGTGGTGGTTACCTTTTGTTGCAAGGCGTCAGGTTTGCGATCTGTTGCTTCGCCCGAGGCTATGTCTTTTCCTGAAATATCTTTGCTGGCTGGTGCATCGGCTGCATAATGCTCCATCTTTTTGGCCGGAGCTTCCTGTTTGTAAGAAGCATTGTCATCCGTCTTTTGGAGGTCCTTTTCCTTAGCTTTTTTTCCTTCCCATTTGTCGTATAACCCCGTATCATCCGAAACAACGGTTTCATCTGATTCCTTTCTTTCACTTACATGATCAACGGCATTCTTGGAGGGCACATCGCTATGCAAGGCGGCAAGGGGTGTACTTGCAGGAGCTGCAGGGCTAGTCACAGCATCTCCGGTCGAGACGGTCTTGCTGTAACTCTGGCCCGACGAAACCGGCAAGGTCACTTCATTCGGAGGTGGAGGAGGGGGTGCTTCGGTTTTCAAAACCTCCTCTTTTGATACACCTCCACTAGGTTGTTCTTCGTGCATGGTCCATGCGTAGGCCGGGGCGGGTTTTTCTTCATCCTTCAACGCTTCGGGCTCTGGATCCCGTGCAGGGAATGGTTCGAAATGTCTGTAAAAAGTCTGGTCGTCGGAGGTAATTGGTTCGGGTTTATTGACCCCATCGGTTTTGGGGGTAAGCATCCGTTTGCCGGTTTCCTGCGCCACCTCTTTTTTAGTCATCTCGGGGGCTACATACCGCAGCACGACAAAGCTGCCAACCAGCAGGATGAGTACCGCTGCGGCAGCCAGCCGGGAGTTGAAATTGAAACGTATCATCCGCCCGCCTTCCAGGGCCTGTTCATTTTCGGCCGGAACAGGCATCGCTTTAACAGGCCCGCTCACCTTCGTGCGATCTTTCACCAGTTCCAGTCCTTCCATGGCTTCTGAACAAAATGCGCAATCGAGCATGTGTTTTTCAACCTGGTGGCATTGGGCAGGCGAAAGCAGCCCGTCTATATAACCGAACATGGCCTGTTTGGTCAGACAAGCGGTCTGTATATCAAACAGGGGGATGTTTGTTGTCTTCATGGTTGTTGGTCCATAAATATTTTCAAATTGCGCTTTCCATTCTGGATATAGCTTTTTACATCATTGAGCGAATACCCGGTGGTTTCCACAATCTCCCGATAGCTTTTTTCTTTTATATAAAATAACTCCACACAGATGCGTTGTCCTTCGTTCAGTTTTTCAATACCCTGTTCGAGTTTGGTGAGTTGCTGTTCTTTCTCGAGTACAGGGTTATGATGCAATTCAAACCCCGATTCCATATCGGGCCGGAGGTCTTTCTTTAGCTCTTTTTGGTTCTTTTGAAGGCTTTGAGCGCTGCGTAAGTGCATGAGGCAGTGATTCTTGGATACAGAAAACAACCATCCTTTGAAATTGGCTACTTCGTGTTTTAACAGATCGGCCAAGAGACGCTCGAAAATGAGGCTTTGGACGTCTTTGGCTTTGTCTTCATCCCGGAGGTATTTCATGCATACCCCGTAAACCAGGTGCATATACCGTTTAAAAAGCTCGCCTACACAGAGGTTTTCGCCGGTTTCCTTGTATTTGGCAACCAGCTCGGCATCCGAAAGATTCCGTATGTTAGAGGAGACGAGAACCACGCTTTGTAAAGGTATGAAAAAGAGGCTAGCCGGCCGGGATTAGGAGATGTCAGGGGATAGAAAAATCCCTCTTGCCTCCTAACTTCTGATTTCCCAGACCATCAGCGAGCGGTCATCCCCGGCTGATACCAGGCAAGCCGGATCGTCTGACCAGTACAATGCATTGACCGAATTTACATGCCCTTCGTGAATTTCCTTGTTGATGCGCAGTAAAAACTCGTTTGTAGATGCATCCCAGATTTTAATGGTCTTGTCGCGGCTGGAGGTGGCGTATAATTTATGATCCGGACTGAATTGAATGGAGTAGATAGAAAAATTATGGGCCGGGATCGAAAAGCGGGGAGAAGCACTGTCTTCCAGGGCCCAACCATTCAAATGTGCATCTTTCCCGCCAGTGAGTATAAGCTTGCCCTGGGGATGATATCTTACGGCATTGACCGAAAGCGTATGTGCTTTGAAACGGTTTGTTTGGGCAAGCGTAATGGCATCGAGCAAGATGATATCACCATCGCCGGTGGCAATGGCAAGTTCTGTTTGCTGAACATTGAGATCGAGCTGACGGAGCTTTGAATTGCTGAGTCGTTGTATTTTACGTGCAGAGCGTGTAGCGAGGTCGCACACGGCAAACCGCCCATCGGCCCCAAGTGTATAAAATGAATTATGTTTTGCCGAGTAGCGTATTGAAAACACCTGAGAAAGGTGGTTTTTCAGCACCTTGATTTCCTGCTTCTTTTCAAGGTCAATGATGTGGATATTGCCTATGGATGTACCGGCAAGCAACAGATTTTGTTCGCGGATGAAACATAAACTGTACACCGGGTTTGGAAGATGCGCCAGAAAGGGGATGTTCTTACGTGTAAACAAATCCCACGCGGTGATCACACAATCGGCTCCGCCCGAGAAGACCATACCTGGCTCCGGTCCAGGTTCGAGTGCATAGATGGCCCCCTGATGACCGGTTAACGATTTAAGTAAAATAGCTTGAATTTTCACGGCTTTAAATTACACATTCGGTTTGAAGGGAATCTTTGAAATGAATATTTTTAGGAGATGAATTCAGGTCACTATACGCTAATGTATGACAAGTCTTCTATGGGTTTTGAATTTGAAAGCATTGGGAAAAAAGGTGCGATCGAGAAGGTTGTTCAATTTAGTCATACCGGTTTGCCGGATACCTATAATCTTGGTTTAGGAGACAAGGATGTCAGATCAGGTAGAATAGATGATGATGTGATATCCGATAATGGTGATAGTAAAAAAGTGCTTGCTACTGTAGCCAGGGCAGTAATACGTTTTTTTGAGCAAAACACCTCCTGTCAGATAATAGCTATAGAAGGTACTAAAAGCAGAACAAAGCTCTGTCAAATTGGGATTTCGAACAACTTAGAAGAGATAACTAAAAATTTTATCATCTATGGACTCAAAGATCGTAAATGGCAAGTCTTTGAGAGAGGACAGAATTATGAAGCTTTCCTGATAAAAGAGAAGGAGTAATTTTCGTATCGTTGTATTGTTAATGAAAACTCAAAATGAAAAGGACAAAATAAAGAGGAAGAAAAGGGCAGTTCCTGATTCATCTACTAAGCTGATATAGGATGAGAGCCTCAATGAGATGAGTAAAACCATCCTTTTTCCCAAAAAATGGAAATGGCGAATAGGATCTTAGCCACTACGAAGCTACCCTCTTGATTTTGTCATGTGCCAGTTTGGAACCGTTAAGTCATTCTCTTCCTCAAAAGCCCTCCCAGGAGGGCTTTTGTAATTCCCTTCATTTCTTCCCGTACATTAATTTATCTGCATCCTGTCGGCCCTGCTTTTTTTCGGCTTAGTTTTATACCCATTCTTAGCCATTTTAGGGATTTTGTGCCTGAGAAAGTGGCTTAGAATGGGTTATACCGAGGGGGTACTGTTTGTATTCTCATGTTCTTTCGGTATATCGCTTCAACAGAAACCTCTGGAAAACAGCTAATAAACATTCACGAGTATCAGATAAACCATAAAAATCACAGTCACATGGCAGTTTCTATTTGTCCCAAATGCGGTTCAGGTTCGTTCGAAGTGGTTGAGCACTCGCCTTTACACGCCAAATTCGCGATGTTATTTGTACAGTGTCTCTATTGCGGGGCTGTGGTGGGTGTTACACACCGAACAGATACCGATAAATTGCTGGTAAAAATTGCAGAATCACTGAATATTCATGTTTAATGCGGCTCAATCAGCAGGGGGCAGGTGCATTTTTATGCTGGTTTACCGCCGGATGACGTACCTCCCCGCCCTTTTTCTGCCATCCAGCTGTTTATGTTATAGCTAAGTGGCGCTTAATCAGGGCCTTGTCTGCTTCCTCGCCTTTGGGTATACGCATTTGTCTTCCTTGAACGGATTCTTGTCGCATCCGAGAAGATGTATGTCCTCCCCGAAACCAGTGTTGTCCTAATATGAAACCATGTCGGCCCTGCCCGAGCAGATTCTTCTTTTATATGAATCGTTGTTCGTTCTGTCAGTTCTAAACCTTAGCGGAAGACCGGAATAGCATCCTATTTACCGACAAAATGTCAGGCAGTGTTCGTGGTACGTGGTTTGACAGCCGGGAGCCTGTTATGTTTCAACGCGATTATATATCCCGCATTATCGAAGAAATGAGCGACATCCCTGCCCGGGTGATGGATTCCCGTCTTTCTGGAAAGGTGGAAAGGGCCTGGGAGCAGATTCATGCATTTTATGCGACCTATCCCAAATTCAAACCACCCCATCTCCTGGATCTTACACCAGCCGAAATTCTTGGTAGCTTCGCACCCGGAAATATACTGGAGTTGGAACCGGTTGCTGCCCTGTTGTGCGAAGAAGGAGAATTGCTGTTGCTTCAGGATAAAAAGGAGGCCTTCCGGAGATGGAAGAAAGCGCTGGAATACCTCGACTTTGTAAATGAGCACGACAGCCAAACATATTCCGGTGAAAGAGTAGAGCGCATCCGGGTACTGAAAGAGAAATTATGCGGATGAGTACAGTACCCCCCTCGGGTACATTTTAAAGGAATGAAAAAATAAATAAAACTAAACTCAATACTTATGAAAAACAGTTCAATTATCCTCGGAGTTGTGCTTTTGTTGTTGGCCATCTTTTTTATGAATGGTTGTAGCACCCGTAATAGTCTTGTTGATATGGATGTAAAAGTTCAGGCGCAATGGCACCAGGTAGAAAACCAATATCAACGCCGGAGCGATCTGATCCCGAATTTGGTTGCAGTGGTTCAGAATTATGCAGATTTTGAAAAGTCAACACTCGAAGGGGTTATTGCTGCACGGGCAAAAGCAACACAAATCACCATCGATCCCAGCAAGCTGGATGAAGCATCGATTCGAAAATTTCAACAGGCACAGGGTGCGGTAAGCTCTTCGTTGGGCCGTTTACTAGCGGTATCAGAGAACTATCCACAACTCAAAGCAAATGAAAATTTCATGGGCCTTCAGACCCAGCTGGAAGGCACCGAAAATCGTATCTCTACCGAGCGGATGGCTTTTAACGAGGCCGTTCAACAATACAATGCTTCCATACGCCGATTCCCGGCTAATATCTGGGCCGGGATGTTTGGATTCAATCAGAAAGCATTTTTCGAAATGAAAGAAGGAGCGGATACGGCCCCCGATGTCAACAAATTATTCAAAAAATAAACCACTTCCGCATGTCAGAGAAACAAGCAAAGGAATTCTTCAGCGAAGAAGAAAAATTATCCATTCGCGATGCCATTGTAGCAGCCGAGACCCATACTTCGGGCGAAATACGTGTGCATGTCGAAAACCATTGCAAAGGCGATGCGGTGAAACACGCCGAAAAAGTATTTGCCCGGCTCAAGATGAACAAAACAGCCGAACGGAACGGGGTGCTATTCTTCGTGGCCGTGCTCGACCGCACCTTTGTCATCTATGGCGATGTGGGCATACACAGCCACGTACCCGAGAATTTTTGGGATTCGGTGAGAGACCACATGCTTCCCTTCTTCAAACAGAAACAGTTTACCAAAGGCTTGTGCGAAGGCATACGTCTGGCGGGTGATAAACTGCAGGAGCATTTTCCTCACCAGGACGATGACAAAGACGAGTTACCGAATGAAGTAAGTTTTTCCTAAATCAACATCATGATCCGATCCCGGCATTTTATACTCATTCTGCTTTCCTTTTTTGCTTCAATTGGCGCTATGCAGGCCCAGGATGGAATACCCGACAGGCCCTCTCCGCCTCATCTGGTAAACATCCTTTCTAAAAATTCGACAATCCTTTCTCCTGCAGAGGTCACTGCGTTGGAAGCCAGATTGGTTGAATTCGGGAACGCGACCTCCAACCAGATCTGTATCCTGATTGTGGATGATCTCAAAGGCATGGAGCCGAATGATTATGCCACGCGTGTCATTCGTACTTGGAAGGTGGGTCAGGAGAAACTGAATAATGGCATTGTAATCCTGATTAAACCGAAGACGGGTTCAGAAAATGGGCAGGCTTACATCACTACCGGGTATGGCCTGGAAGGAGCTATTCCTGACATCACCTGTAAAAAGATTATGGAGCATGAAATGATCCCGCATTTCAGACAAGGGCAGTATGCCGACGGGATCAACGCTTCGGTAGATGTTTTGATGTCGCTTGCAAAAGGCGAATACAACTCCGATGCGTATGCCAAGCGTGTAGGCAGGGCAAGCGGAGCGAGGAGCCCCAATGCGGTTGCCATTATTGTAATAATCATCCTGGGTATATTTTTCTTATTCATCCGTGGCGGTGGGATGGGCGGAGGAAGTGGCGGTGGCGGTTTCTGGATAGGTGGAGGAGGATTTGGCGGCGGAGGTGGCGGTGGTTTTGGAGGCGGTGGAGGCGGCGGTTTCGGCGGTTTTGGAGGCGGAAGCGGTGGAGGCGGTGGCGCCGGAGGCAGCTGGTAAATGAAATACATATTCTTTCTTCAGGAAATGAAGACTGACAAACAGGGTTTTTAGTTTATGTCAAGAGCAAAGATTGGCAAATGGGTGGGAGGTACCCTGGGCTGGGCATTCGGAGGCCCGGTAGGCGCCTTGCTTGGTTTTGCCATTGGGGCCATGATAGATACCGCTGAGTTTGAAGTCTCTACCGGTGGTGCAGGCCAAGCTGCACGTTTCAGGCCTCAAACTTCTACCTATGGCGATTTCAGCGCCAGTCTGCTCATCCTTTCGGCAGCAGTAATGAAGGCTGATGGCAAACACCTCAAATCCGAACTTGATTATGTACGCAAATTCTTTGTCCTCCAGTTTGGCGAAGCGCATACCCTGCAAGCCATGGTCACATTCCGTGATTTGCTTCATAAAGAGATACCGGTAGCCGAAGTCTGTGTACAGATCAGACAGTTTATGCCCCTTCCTCAGCGTTTGCAACTGGTACATTACCTGTTTGGCATCGCCCAGGCCGATGGGGTGGTCGATCAAACAGAGGTTGATGTCATCCAGATGATTTCGGCCGGTTTGGGTATCCCTGCGGCAGATTTTAATTCGCTGAAAGCAATGTATTTCAGGGATGTGCATAGTGATTACCGGATTCTGGAAACAGAACCTTCGGTAAGCGATGAGGACTTGAAAAAAGCTTACCGCCGTATGGCCGTGAAATATCACCCCGATAAAGTAAGCCAGCTGGGCGAAGAAGTGCAACGCGCAGCGAAAGAGAAATTCCAAAAGGTACAGGATGCCTACGAACACATCCGGAAACAACGCGGTTTATAACAAAGTGCGCTGCTCATTGCTGACGGCCCGCTTCTGCCTTGGTTTCTATTGAATTTTTAATGAAGCTCAAAAGAAGGAAGCCCCTGTCTTCACCTGGTTTCTTTGTTGTATCTTTGATTCAATCCATTCAAAGCGGCATGATAAGAAAGCGATCCAGCTACTGGCAACTAAGGGTATTGGTTTTGCTCGGTTTTCTGAGCGTGAACGCCCTGAAAGCCCAGTGGGTTACGATTCCCGATGCTCACTTTGTTTCCTGTCTTCAAGCGCTGGTGCCGGCTGCCATGAACGGAAACCTGATGGATACCACCCATCCGGCTGTGACCACAACCACACACCGCATGCAGGTCAGTAAAAAAGCCATAGCTGATCTTACCGGCATTCAATATTTTCACGCCCTAACTTATTTAGATTGCAGCAATGATTCATTGGCAATGCTTCAATCGCTCCCCAACTCCATAGACAGCCTTGTCTGCGATACCAATAAGCTGGGCTCCATTTCTGCGCTTCCTGCTTCTTTGCTTTATCTTACCTGCCGGTCGAATATACTCGTTACACTTCCTGTTTTTCCTGTCAACACCCGTACGGTCGATTGCCGTTACAACCACCTGGATACGCTCAATTTGCTTCCAGCCGCATTACATACGCTCATTTGTTCCCAGAACCGTATTAACAATTTGCCAGCGCTTCCCACTGGCTTGCAGGTCTTGCGTTGTGACTGGAATAACCTCAATACGCTTCCTGCCTTGCCAAACACGTTGACATACCTTTCGTGTTATGATAATAATATCCTAAGCCTTCCTGTTTTCCCGGCCTCACTAACCTTTATAGATTGTGCTGATAATTTTATTACCACCATGCCTGCATTGCCGGCTTCGCTCCTGTATTTATTCTGCCAGAATGATGCTTTTGGCAGTCTGCCCCCGCTGCCATCGGGGCTCGTGATTTTGTACTGCAATTTAAACCCGCTTTCTGCAGGCTTGCCGCAACTGCCGGCTTCGCTTACCTTTCTGAATTGTTCGAACGATGTATTGAAGATCCTGCCCCCGCTGCCGCCTTTGCTAGACACCCTGCACTGCGAGGGGAACCGACACCTGACAACTCTACCGGCATTGCCCTCAAAATTGAGATACCTCAACTGTTCGAACGATAGCTTGACCCTGATCCCGCCCATACCGGGTTCTCTTCTTGCTTTGAATTGTCAGACCGATTTTCTGACCAGTTTGCCACAGCTGCCGGATTCTATCCAGGCGATCCTGTGTGGCAGCAACCAGATACACTGTTTCCCGGTTTTTCCTCCTTCGATCACTACACTTACTATTGATCCGAATCCATACGGTTGTGTATCCAATCATATCCCTGCCATGGGGGCCGATACGGTGACACATCCGCTTTGCGGCCCGGTTAACCAGTATAATTGCCCGATGGCGAGTAATATAGGCATCAGGCAATATTCGGAAAACACCGAAGGGCTTCATGTTTTTCCAAATCCCAGTACAGGGTCTTTTTCGATCAGTTGTGAGCAGGTTGCAGCGTGGTTACAGGTTACCGATGTACTCGGAAGGATAGTTTTTTGGATAAAGCCTCAGGGCGAAACACAGCAATTGCAACTCAAAACTCCTGGCGTGTATTTTATTCGGGTTAGTATGCCTTCTGGTATCCAAACTGGAAAAGCAGTGGTGAAGTAATTTCCCCTCTTGATGTGACTAACACGTTGTCTTATCCTTTAGGCAGTTATTATTAACTTTGTTTTCAACCTCTTCTGACTGAAGGAAGCGACTGTGATGCTTTTACCGTTATTTTCACAACCGGCATGAAAAAAGGAATAAAATACCTAAGCATCATCCTGCCCTTGACCGGACTGTTGAGCTGCAATCCTCCACCGACAGAAATAGCCAAAGACCTGCATGAGCGTGTTGTTTATTTAGAAAAAGAACTTGCCAATACATACAAACCGGGTCTGGGCGAATTCATGAGTTCGATCCAGGTACACCATGCAAAACTGTGGTTTGCAGGGGTCAATAAAAACTGGAAGCTGGCTGATTTTGAAATCCAGGAAATTAAAGAATCACTCGACGATATCCAGAAATTTTGTCAGGATAGGGAGGAAGTAAAATCAATCCCTATGCTTACACCCGCAATTGATTCGGTGATGAATACCATCAAACACCAAAACCTGGTCTCGTTTAAAAGCGGCTTTACATTTCTTACCGGTACCTGTAACAACTGCCACCAAAGCACCAACCACGAATTTAATGTGATACAGGTTCCCGAAATACCTCCGTTCAGTAACCAACGTTTTTCGGTTGACATGGCGCACTAAACATTTCTTTGTCTGTGATGTGAATAATCTCTGTGCCTCTGTGTGTTAAATACAACGAAAATCAAAGTCAAATGGGCGCTGTAGAATGGGTTTGTATAAGAAAGTCCTGTATTTCAGAAGAAAAAATAAGTTTTTTTTGTTTCTGTTGAATTTTAAATAATTTAGCTCTATCATCATCTTTCAGCACAGACAACATTGCATACAGGAGTACCGGAAAACCTGCGAACAGAGTACGGGGCGTAATCCGAAAAGCCTGATGAGTAGGAGCTCAAAACTAATCTATCACTTCATGAAAAAGTATGTACTTATCATTGCCGCAGCTACATTCCTGACTGCAACCGCATTCATCGTCCCACAACAAAATGCCAAGAGCGAAGCCAGTGAGCATCCTCGCATCGAGAAAGCCATCAAAGAACTTGAAAGCGCAATTGATTATATGGAAAAAGCTCCCCACGATTTTGGCGGACACAAGGCCGATGCCCTGGCAGATTCAAAAAAAGCGGTGAAGTCGTTGAAGCTGGCCCTGGCCTACCGCGCAAAGGAGGATAACAAGAAGAAATAACAAGGGTTCGTTTTTATACGTGCTTTGAGGCAAAAGCCCCATTCCTTTTCCAGGTTTGGGGCTTTTGCCATTATTTTTAGGGCATCTCTAATAACCCCATTTTCTTGACCTCTCCCGACCCTCTCCCAAGGAGAGAATGTTTGGAAGGGGTTATTAGAGATGCCTTTAGTGTATGTCCGGGCAGCAGGATGTCAGAACTGAGATGTGTTGGGCTTCCCCCTGATAAAAATCAGCAGCAGAGATACAGAATGCGTCTAGTTTTGTTCAGACAGGAAACAAAACCCACCTTATCCCTAACAGCGCTATGACTATCCTGGTTCCCACCGATTTTTCGACCTATGCAGACAATGCGTTGCAGTATGCGGCAGGGCTGGCAAAGCAAACCGGCGCTGAGATCCACGTAGTTCATGCATTTGATCGTACACAGCTCATTCCCTTTACTTCCGGTATGTTTGTTCCGAAAGAAATACAAGCGGTGGAAGAGGGGGCCATGCAAGCGCTTAAAACAAGCGCTGCCGGCATACAACAGAGCAATATCCGCTGCGAACCGGTGAACCGAGAGGGCTCTGCTGTCTCCGTTATTCTTCATGTCATTGAGGAGATAAAACCCGATCTGGTTGTGATGGGAACAAGAGGAGCCGCTGGGCTCAAAGAATTGATGCTTGGAAGCACTTCACAGAACGTGATGGAACGGGCAGGATGCCCTGTACTCGTTGTGCCGGAGAATGCTGTATATCGGCCGATCCGAAAAATAACGTATGCAACCGATTATCATGCCAGCGAATTACCCGTTCTCCCTCAGTTGAATGCGGTGGCCCGGCTGTTAGCCGCATCGGTAACAATCTTGCACGGATCGGAGAACGAAACCCGGCGTACACTCGAAGAAGCCACCATGAACGATTTCAGAAACAGGGTACTGAACCAACATCCAGACACCGCCTGGAATTTTACCCTGGCATTCGGGAAAAACATTCTGGAAATTCTTGAACACTATATCCACACAGAATCACCCGATCTGCTTTCCATTTCCATGCAACACAAAAGCCTGGCAGAGAAAATTACAGGTCAAAGCCTGACAAAAAAGATGCTCTTTCATGCCCATCTGCCAATTCTTGCCATTCATTCGTGCCAAGCTGTGCCCGTTAGCTGATTTACGTTGTTCCTTGACTTGATAGATCTGGGGTATGACTTAAAAGCCATGAGCGTATCATCAATTGACCGAAAGTAAGGTGTATTCATCACGCACGGATTACTGAGGATCGCCTGAGTTTTTTTTATTCGCTGATTCCCAAGTGTCTCAGCGGTAAATCCAAACCAAATTCACGATGCCGGTCAGCTATATAAAAATCATTGTTTCAGGATACGGATGCTGCCCTTCGGCTTATTATCAATGCTAAGAATGGCATGATAAATACCTGGGGCCAACCCGGCTATATTTAGTTCGGTATCGTTTTGTCCTTCGGTGAGTTGGACAGGCAATGACAAAACCGTTTTCCCAAGCCCGTCAACCAGGGTAATCACGCCATGCTCAGAAAGCGCCGTCTGTGTTCGAAGGGTGATCTGATCTTTTGCAGGGTTTGGAAACGAGGCAAACGAGAACCCCGGCGTCTTATTTTCCTCTATACCCGATGTTGTTACAGTCTGAAAATATCCGGTCATCTTCGAATCATTCTTGCATTTAAAGGTATAAGTGCCAGGTATTTTTACCACATAACTAAAAAAGTTATCGGCAAGGCTTAAATTATCTATTGGATGATCCCAGCTTACGGCCCCATGAGGGATGCTGACAGAGGTGGTCGTATGTTTTCCATTTTTCCAGACCCATTTAATGGTATCGCCAACATGCACCTGGGTCAGGGTAGAGGGATTGAACTGCGGGCTTCCCACGGTGATACACCAAGTCTTTGCCTGGAGCATTCCGCCCCAGCTGATGAACAGGACAAGACTGAAAAGAAGGAATTTACAGGCGCTTGTTTTTTGTTTTGATGGTTGATTTTTCATGATTGAGGTTTTTTTGTTTGTTTAATCTATTTGGTGGATGATCTGCGAACCCCGGCTTTTCGGAAGAAGGCCCTGGAAAAGGTGTGATCAGTCTTTGTTTTTCGCTGCCCGGGTTGCCTTGCATCAGCTCCCATGGCTGATTAATAGTTTTACGTTTTGCAAAACGAAAGCAATAGTACTATGCAAAGTACGCTTATCGGAATATTTTCGGTGAAATGCGCGTTTTTGTCGGTAGATTGTGGTAGGGGGTAGTCAGCCAAAGCTGTCATCTGATTCATCCATACCCCCATTTTCAAAACCTGGAAGATTCTCCGTATTTTTCAACCCTGGTTCATGACAGGTTTGAAAAAGCAAGCCTTGACTGATTTCCTATTTAATATCTTCTGATCGATCAATTTTTCTATGGAAATAAAACTCACGCCTGTAGGCATAGTCAGGAATTCACGTAAAACACCCGTTGATGATCACTGGGGAACAGTGGTTTCAGAAATAGAATTGGCCCCGCATTTACCAGATGAAGCATTCAGCCAGATAGCTGATTTCTCGCATCTGGAGATCATTTATTATTTTAACCAGGCAAACCCATCGGATATTGTTTTTTCGGGCAGGCCCCGCAGAAATCCTGCGTATCCGGTGGTGGGCATCTTTGGGCAGCGTAAGAAAGACCGGCCCAATAGCCTCGGTCTTTGTACTGTACAGCTGCTGAAACAGGAGAGAAGGATCATCACCGTATGCGGTCTGGATGCCATCGATCATACTCCCGTACTCGATATCAAACCTGTTTTTCGGGAGTTTCAACCCAAGGGTATCATCCGGCAACCGGGCTGGGTAGAGGATTTGATGAAAGCATACTGGAAATAGGAGGCCGAGGAGTTTTTTAGATGGATTTTCCCGATAGGAGTGGTGAAAACACGTTTCTGTTTTCCTGTCATCGCGTGCCAGGCCGGCTATACGGTGTAGTTAAGCTACCCAATGCATCCGAAACATTGCAACTTGCATGGTCAAAAAAGGATTGCAGATCCTCTCGGCCTGTTTCGGATGCTTACGCCGCTAAAGTATGTGCCTGAAAACGGCACGCTGCTATTTACTTTGGCCGGACGCTGGCCTGCTGCCCATATCCAGCCCTGAATTCGTGACAGGGTGGAATCCGGGCACTGACCCGGTGCGTGTCTTGCACGAACAAACAGGGAGCGATCCTGTAACGGCGGCAAGGGTATACGTACCAGGCTCTGCATCTGCATACTTTCCGATTCTTGACCGGGCTGCCTTTAGCAAGTACAGGAGTAGTTGTATTTCATGGGTAGCTTTTGCGGGTATAGCAGACAAAAGATTTAGATATGTATCCTGAGAATTGAAGGGCTGAAATCAATCTCCCTGGTTTATAATCCGATGTTGTGGAGACACCGGCTTGTTGTTTTGCTTTCTTTTTTTTGTGATTTTTTATTATCGCTCCGTCTTTGGGTTTTGTGCCACTCTCCTTGCAGCACCCAAGGCTGGTATTGGATTCTTTTTTAGTTTCTAATGTAAAATTAATATGCAATTTTTCATTTGTCAATAGTTTCTCAAATAATATTTTAAAAACACGTATATATGCGTAGTGTTTTTGAGTGAATCTACGTGTTTCAGGATAGTGTGTCTGGCTGGTGCGGGTTGTTTTTTGAAATAAAATGATACTTGCAAAACCTTGATCACAAATTGATACGTTTACCACAGAACTAGCACAAGGCGTCTTACAACTCCAACAGTTTAGCTTAGAACTTGATGCATTTACCTCAGAACTCGTTCAAGGTTCTTTAGAACTTGAGGTGTTTCTCTCAGAACTTGTTACGTTTACCCTGGCACTCTATATGTTTCCCTTAGAACCCGTTCAATATTATTTTCAATGCGAGGGGTTCACTTTGGGCTCCGAAGGGGTTAACTTATCTTACAATACATCACCCTTGGTGCATGGTTCAACTTGTTGGAGGAGAGTCTGGAGTTGTGGGGAAAATGGTCTGGGGTGGTCAATCAATGCCCTAACTGAAGACCGTATTCTGTAAACAGACCTGAACTGCGAAGAGGCAGGTAACACCGAATGTATGGGTCAGATTCCTGGTTGAAGAGGGCTCTCAGTCTGAGGAGCAAGCCTGTAGAGTAAATGTATGGAAAGTGAGTTATTCATAGAGAGACGTTCAATTGGTTCATTAGTTATGCCCAACGGTTTCTGAACATTCTACTCGTGTTTTTGGTTCAATGCATTGAAAAACAGTGTATTGGTGTATATTTAAGTGTATTTGTAAGCTAATCACCCAAACCGTATTTATCCTAATTTTAACAGGGGCCGTATGTATTCAGGAAACGAATATCTTTGCAGGGGTTCTCAAAAAACAAGATGATGAAAAACAAGTTTCTCTCGCTTCTGTGTATTTCAACGATTTCGGTCGGTATGTTTGCTGGTACTGACTTGCTTCCGGTTAAAGGAAGAGGAAAAAGCAGCCCTAAAATGTTTATTGGCCTATCTGTAGGGGCTGGTTTGCCCATGGGTAATTTTGGCAAATCAACCAAACAGGCTGTGAATGATAGTACTGTTCAGGGGTATGCAAAAACCGGTATCTACTTTAACCTGAGTGCAGGTTATAAACTGAGCAATCTGATTGGGGTGATGATCCAGCTTGGAGGAAACTTAAATGGTTTTAATAGCGTTGCTTACGATGCAAACGCGAACAATCCGGCTGGGACTACGGTAGGGACTTCGCATTACATTGGTTCCTATTTGGTTGGCCCATACCTGGGTATCCCGGTAGGAGATAAGCTGTCTGTCAATGTAAGGGTCCTGGGTGGCCTGATGACAGATAAATTTTCGAGTGTTACCAGCACCTTATCGCCGGGCAGTGCGTTACAGCAAACATTCAACCATCAGTATGCCCCGGCCATGACTTTTGGTTACGACGCAGGCGCCGGGCTTACGGTTCATGCAACCGAACGAATTGGTATTGCATTGAATGTTGATTACCTGGGGGGCACGCCAACCTTTACGAAGTCGACCGAGACCTATACCGGCCCGCTAATCTCTACGGTAGGCACAAGAACAGACAAATGGCCGCTGAGCGTGGGTATTGTAAATGTATCTCTTGGGTTGGTGGTAAGGTTCTGACCCGGCTATAAGTATTAAATTCAGACAGTTTCAGTCTATGAAAAACAGACTTGGTGTCTTTTTTTGCATTTTGTGTGCTGCTTCAGGCATGGCTGAAGGCATTCTTCCCTTTAAGGGAAGCAACAAACCCAAGGGCAGCTCCCTATTTTCTGTTGGAATATCAATAGGCACAGGTATTCCGTTGATGGATTTTGCCGCCAGGAACTTACAGCTCGGGCCCGGTGGACAGATGTCGGGATGGGCAAAGACTGGTATTGCATTCAATGCCCATGCCTCCCTCAAACTGGCCGACCATTATGGGGTCACCTTGTTGCTCGGAGGAAACCGCAACGGGTTTAATGCTG
>JABDAO010000008.1 GCA_013289095.1 Bacteroidota bacterium
ATAGGGTCAGGGGTATAGCTTTTCTGATCATGGGTCTCTCTTATTTTACAAGTGTGATGCTTCCTTTGTATTTGTTGGTTCCGAAAAAGGTGTAGTAATACACGCCGGCATCCAGGCCTGAACCATCCCAGGTATTGTCGTAGCTGGATGTCTGAAACACAACCACGCCGTTTGTATTGTATATGGTGAGTTGGTAATCGGCATACACGTCCACGCTCTGAATGACCCACCGGTCGTTCTTGCCATCACCGTTTGGAGAAACGTAGTTGTTGACAGGCAGGATTTTTTCCTGAACGGGCAATACGGTAACGATGATGTTTGCAGAATCGCGTTTGGAAGGGATGGAAGGGATTCCGGTTTGATAAACCAGATATGGTAAAACATATCTGTTCTGGGTATTAAAGCTAAGGGGGCCGATTAAACTCAGTTTGCCCGTGACAGGATCCATCTCAAAAGGCCCGTCGGTGTTTTGAAGCATGTAACGGAGCACCGCAAACCTATCCGAATCGCCTACGGTGGGGGTCATGAGGTATTTAGGGGGTGCATTCTCCGGCACAGCGATACTGTCTCCATGTGCAAGCGGAATATTTCCTGTATCTGTGGCAAAAACAATAAATGGCTTTTCGATCTCCATGCCATTGATCAGGGTAGTACGAATACGGATGTGGTAAATGCTTTTTGCTTCGAAATCGACAATGGATTTGCAGAAGATTGAATCATGGCCAATCACGAAACTGGTGTCATCTGCGCTTCCTGTTCCGCTTACCAGGGTATAGGTATGCTTACATGCCGGACCATTGTCATCAACGGTCGATAGTGATCCTATATAGGTATGAGCCGGTCTGTCGTTCTGCATCAACGAATCACTGAGGTTGATGTTGGTCGGCAGATCCAGGGTATCCCTGATCTTGATGGTAAATTGTTTGACCATGACCGGGCCGGAAGGCGTGGATGTCTGTACACTGATGAGATAGGTAGGCTTGACATGGAAATTAAACACCTGGCCGGCACTCAACAACCCGGCCGTGGTAAGCGTAAAATGAGCATTGTCGCTCGGCAATGAATTGTCGAACGTATAGACAAATCTGTCCGATGTATCCTGGGTCACGGTGCTTAGCTGTCCGATGACTTGGGTAGGAGGATTGTTTCCATAGATCGAGTCGTTGCTCAGCAGGATATTGTGTATGGTATCATTACCCGCCAGCACGTTGATGACAAAGGCTTTTTGCAGAGACAAATTATTGGCAAGCGTTGTCTGCACACGGATGAAAAAAGTATCCCTGGCCTCAAACTGGAAGACGGCATTCGAGAACAGGCTGTCATTGGAGATGGTAAAGCTGCTGTTATTGATGTTTCCTGACCCATTCACGAGCGTATAGGTATGGGGCGTATTCGGTCCGTTGATATCGGCCGTTGCAAACACGCCTACAAGGGTATGAACGGGTTGGTTTTCTACAATAAACGCATTGTTGAGCATCAAATCGGTTGGAGCTACGAGTGTATCACGAATCTCGATGGGAAAGCTTTTGGTAAAACTCAATCCCATGCTGTCGGTGGTAGTCAACAAGATTGTGTAGAGATTTTTTACATTGAAATTAAAAACGATGCTGCTCTTCAGCGTATCATTCGAAATCGTGAAACTATGATTGTCGTTGGTGCCGGTATTATTAAAGCTATAGGTGAACCAGCGGCTGATATCATCCGTGCTGCTCATCACGGCAACGAAACTTCCGGCAGGCATGTTTTCGTAAATCCGGTTTGAGCTCAATGCCATATCTGTTGGAGGCTCAGGGGTGTCGGCGATGCGAATGATCATCGCACGTTCAAAAAACAAGCCTTGGGCATTGGTTGTTCTCAGACGTATGGTGTAATGTGTCTTTACCTGATAGTCAAACATCAGGGCTGCATAAAGGGTATCTCCTCCGATTGAAAAAGCAACGTTGTTGGTATCCCCGATTCCGGCCACGAGCGAATACGTATAGGTTTCGTTGTGATCGAAATCCGTTGACGACAAGATCCCGGTCGGGGTATGCACGGGCAGCTGATCCCAGGCCGTGGAATCGCTTATGTGAATCGAATTCGGAGCATGATTCACATGGGTAATGTGTACGATCATCGCCTGCTCATAATGGCAGCCTCTGTTGTCGGTACTCCGGATCCTGATCTGAAGAGAATCCTGGAGGTAGAAGTTCAGCAGGGAATTCAACACCAGGGAAGTACCGTTGATAAGCACCTTTGCATTGTCGTTGCTGCCCGTCCCGCTTACCAGTGTATAGGTATGCGTATCACCCACATTGGGATCTGCGCAGGAAAGCATGGATACCACCTGGCCAACTGTGTCGCTCTCGGGTATGGAAGTCACCGAAAGCGCGATGGAGGTTGGAGGATCGTTGTTCTTGATAACAAAGGGAGCATTGTTGGTTCCGGACTGGGCGTTGTTGGTGAAGACAAGTGTTACATTGGCCGTGCCTACCGAGTCGCCTTGCACGGAATAATACTTGAACTGTACCGTTTCTCCGCTGCTCAGATTGCTGTACACAACCAGATAGGCTAGGTTCTGCCCACCGACAAGGGTGTTGGTATTGGCTACACCACGGCATACTCCATTCACGAATGCTCCGATCATATTGGTGTCGTTGCCAAGCACATTGCAATCGACATTCAGAACGGCCGTGACAGTCATGCTGTATTGAAATTGATTGCCACTTACCGACCAATTCGGTACAGTTGCTTTCAGGATTCCGGTGGTGAAAACCAGGGCCAGGGCGCACAGACTGATTTTAACAAACATGTTCTTCATCGAATTTTGTGTTTTTAGGGTTTTCATGTTCTCTTATTCCTTGATCAAACGTGAAACCAGTTTTTCCTGAGGCGTTGTCATCTCCACAATGTAAAGACCCGGGGCCATATTCATTTGTACCGCGCTCAGCTCTTTCGTATTGATTCCTGAAAGTGCCTGGAAGTTCGTCTCATACACCAGCTGACCGGTTACATTCATAATCTTCATGTTCACCGGTCCGCTGTAAGGTATATTCAACGACACACTGAAATGATCGCTGAAAGGAACAGGTTCGGCAACGAGTGAACTTGCATTGTCGTTCACCGCAGGCGTAACAGACGATTTACACACCTTTAAGAGATCCGCGCTCTTCGGGTTGAGCTGGACAGGCTTCTGCAGATTACCTAACAGTCCGTTCACCACGAAGCCTACCGTATTGCCGAGCTCATACACGTTGGCGCTGGTTTCATCCATCAATTTCAAGGTAATCATTTCGCTTGCGCTGTCGGAGAAAACAGTCAGGTAGAATACCCCTTCTGTTCCCGGAGCTATAGACACAGGTACAACACCTCTGCACTCTCCGCCCACAAAGGCTCCGAGTGACAAATGACTGTTTGGTGTGCCTCCGCAATTGAGTTTAGCCACCACGCTCATGTTGTTCGCGAATTTACCCTGTTGTACCTTCCAGGTAGTGACAGGAGGAAGAATGGGATTCTGCGCCATATGTCCGTTGATACCCGTTATCGGGAAGGTAAACTGGCCCCCATGTATTGAATTCATCATGTATCCTGCATTAGGTACCATATAGGTAAGGCTGCCTGCCCAACCCAGGATAGAATCATACAGGGCAAAGCTGGTTTGTCCTTTGAGGATATCACCTGCCGAAGCATTGTAGGATGCGAGGGCTTCTGTAACGGTTAGATTCCTCAGAGAGATAAAGCCTGGCCAGTTCCATCCTGGGCTAAGCGTTACGTTTCGGGTCGTAGGATCGATCTGTGTTCCGGAATAAACAAGTGTATCATTCTGCCCTACCTTCACTTTGTAGGATGAGGTTACCTGTATTCCGGTGTGATCAAGACTGCCGGCCCACTGGTTCGCGGTACTATAATCATCGTATACCGTCTGGCCCCTGAGGATATCCCCGGTAAGGGCATGCACGGAACTCATGAAGTGGTTGATGTTCAAACTGTCGGGGCTTGCTACATCCACAGATATCCAGTTCCAGCCTGTATTGAGAGGAAGGGTGCGCACGAGGTAATCTGTTGCGTCAAACATCTGAGGACTTACAAATGTACCCCGTATGCTGTCGGCATTAAATACAAGTACTGCAGGAAGAACCTGTGCATGTTGTTTGCCTTCGGCTGCATCCCAGATCTGGAACGTGATGGTATCGCCTGTATTGTTATTGCTAAACAAATTCATGACTGCATAATACTTATCGTATGCAGCATAGTATTGAAGCCGGGCAACACCACGGCAGGTAGTGCCTGCAAAGGCCGCCAGGATATCGCTTGTATCTGTATGTACGATTCCGTCAATGCGTATCTGGCCGACGACGCCTTCGCTGTATTGGTAGTTGGCAGGATTCACAGACCAGTTAGGCGGTTGAGCGTAGACATTCAGATTGAGGTTGAAATTCTCGGGATAGCCGAACGAAGTGGTGAGGGATATTTCTTCGGTATATGTTCCGATATTCACTCCCTGTGAAATCGTAAAGTGCACCACCTGTGTGCTGTTCGGCGCAATATTACCGGTAGGCGCATCCACCGTTAACCAGGAAGGCATGTTTGCAATGGTATAAGCCATCAGTGAACCACCTGAATTGACAATGGTACCGGTAAAGGTCAGGGAGGTACCCAGGAGTTTTGAAAGCGTAATTCCGGTGTTCTGCCATTTCACCTGGTTCTGGTTGATATAGGCAATCCATGTTTTCGGGCTCTGTTGAACGTTGCCATCCAGATCATGCGCATTTTGAACCGTCACATCCAGTGTTACATTTTCAATCTGGTTCGGGTTCATCGTGGAAGTCATGATGATCTCGTCGGTATTCAAAGAATAGGTGAAGTTGATTTCCTGAATCGGTCTTGGCACCTTGATCGTAGGTGTTTGTGCAGTTGTTCGTGCACCACCCACGACAGTAGTGACCAGCGAGTCGGTCGAGAAATCCTTGATCGACGCGGTCATGGTCGGAACTCCTAAGTTATTGACATAGCTTTCGAACGGGAGGTACATCACCAGTCCGGCCTCATTTCCAAGCAGACGGTTTTGTTTGTCGCGGGTAATCTGTTGAATCAGCCTGGCTGTGTTCCATAACCTTACCTCATCCATGCTGCCATTGAAATAATTGTCGAAGGCAAGCGTTACAGGCGGGCCAGGCTGGGAACCTCTGGCTCCCACAAACATGTGCAGTCCACCCATTTGTTTGAAGGCTCCTGAAGCAATGCTGTTCTGAGGATTGCCGTCAATATAAGCCGAGAGTGTACTCGAACGTTGCATGACCAGGGCAAAATGATGCCAGTTATTATCAAAGAAATTTGCAGAGGTGGCCACAAAATCGATACGGTCGTGCAAGACGTGGATCAAACCGGCAGCGTCTTTCTCGATATTCCAGGCAAGTATGGAATCCGCTCCCAGACCATCGCCTCTGCCATTTGAAAACAAGGTAGCTACACCGGCCTGGTTTGACTTAAACCAGAATTCGAGCGTGAAATCCATTTGCTGGGTAATGCCAAGACGGGAAGTATTCATCTCAACCAAACCGGTTGACCCGTCGAAAGCGCAGGCAAAACCATTTGGAGTGATCTGCCAGGTTGTATTGACCAGGCTGGCCACCAGGCTGCGGATGGCATCCGTGGTAATGGTGCCCGAAGCTTCATCCATCATCCAGTCGTACAGCAGGTTTCCGGTATTCGAAGTCTGGACAATATTCATTTGAGAGGCGATATCGGCCGGCTGACGCGTACTGTTCCAAACACGCACATCCTGCATATTTCCGTTGAAGAAAAGGGAGTTACTGGCATCATCTTTTCCGAAATAGAGCTTACCGGCTCCGGTATAATAGGCAGTCATGGTTGTCTGTGTATTCAACGGTGCCGTACCACTTCCGAAGAAGTCGCCGTAGAGCGACACCAGGCGGGCTGTGTCGCTGTATACTGCAGCATAATGGTGCCACTGACCGTCGACAGGAGCCAGGGCTTTATCTCCGGCTATTTCGGTGCTTCCAAAGCGCAGGGCAAGTTGATTGGAAGCATTAAAACCAAAGAACAGGCTGTTAGTGGCATCCGGGCTTTGACTGATTACGGCCATTTGTCCGCCTACGGTCCTCAATGCCCAGAACTCAAGACTGAAATCCCGTTTCTGCAGATTCACTCCATCGGGTGCATCGGCATAGGAAGTGGCTCCATCGAATGCCAGGCTGGTACTGTGTTGCAGCGCCGTTCCATTGAGCACTCCCCGGATGTCGAAATTATAATCGGTTAAGGAGCCCCCGTCTATCGCTTTGTTATAGGTAATCGAGATATCCTCGCCTGGGTTCAGAATGCCTGTTCCCGGGGAAGGTGTTCCGAAGGGAGCCGGGTTCACCCTGTCAACGACACCGGAGAGAACAGGTGATTGAGTGGTCACGATTTCTGTCAGCGCTCCTACTTTCACTTTACAGGTTGCCGTGGCACGTATGTCGTAGTGATCATCCTGTAGTTGAAGCAGAGACCAGGGATAAGCAATAAATGCCTGGGTTCCCGGAATCTGAACCGCTGTATTTGTCGTATCCATAAACCAGCTCTGAAGCGGTACCCAGGTAGCCTGGGAAGAAGGTTTGTACTCAAAGGTAACTTCCTTGAAGCCCTGATAGTTGACATCGTATCCGGAGAGTACGGTATTGAGAGTATCGTTGAATGAATTGTTGACCACCCACTGGTTCAGGGGAGCCGTAAGCCCTATATTGGTACATGCCGGCAGGAAGTGGGCCGATACATAAATAGTATCTGCTACCGCCAAATCATTACAGGCCGATTTAATGATCACGGCAACACTGTCGTAATTAAACTGGACAGGACCCTGAGTCAATACCAGGGGAACATGTATGGATCCTCCTCCGGGCACGGTATAAGTCTGCGTGGAAGGGCTGAAGCCGTCGATCGTAAGGACAGCACCATTGGGATTCTTTGCAGCCGGAATGGCCATGGCATAAATAACCGATAGTGCAGGGGTGGATTCGGTGATGTTATCGATCTCCAGATCATACACCGCCTGACCGCCTGCAGGGACATTGTCTTTTTCGCTGAAACGAAGATTCCCGTCGACCTTCATGCTTACTTTTTCGGTTTGCAGGGTGCTTACACCCAATGCCACGAGCTTGTGTGTGATGGAATCGGTATAAAAGAGAGACGAGTCAGCAGGCTCATACGGGCAGCGTGTCTGGCCACCGGTAAGGTTAAAGATCGGGCCCCAGCCGTTATAGCCGCTACGTACATCGGTGGAGAAATAATCGCCCACACCCTGATCATTCAAGTCGTAGCTGAACGAAGTTTTGTTGGATGCAACATTGGTGGTGGATCCTTCATGGACATACCCTACGGATAATCCCAGGTCCAGATCACCTCCCAGCCCTGCAACATGCAGACCCAGGGTAAGCGAAGCGGTGGTCGAAACTCCCAGTTCCCAGGTAAACTTATTGGTATTTACCGTTTCCGTTTCGGCGGTGTTGGTATAGTCAACGCCGTCGCTTTCAGAATAGTTCTGAATCAGGTTACTGGGGTCATGATAAGCCAGGTACTTTTCTTTTTCGTTCGCGATGATTGCTTCTTTCCAAAGCCTGATCTGCTGGTTGTAAAACCTGATCGAATCGCACATGCCCGGAACAATTGAATCGTAGGTAATAGTGCCCGTAGTGCTCAGAACTTTCACCACGGTAGGAAGTTTTCCGCCATGATAAGTATAGCTCATGCCTGTTGTATCGGCATCAACGGTTGAATACGGATTTGGTGAAGAAACGGCAGCCGCCCAAACAGGGTCGTCGTTGTTCGTTCCATACTTCGGGTCGCTCACTGCCAACTTCGAAACATATTTCAGGGGGTCATTTACAAACAACTGATTGCGCAGGGTGTTCAGATTCGGGAGCAGGGTTGAAACAATATAATCCTGGGTATACATGAAGGAAGTGGCATAGCCCTGTGGAACGATGGCCAATGATTTTCTTCTTACTACCGTGAAACTCATGGGAGAAGCACCAGGCGTAAGCCCACGCTCCGAAGAATCGATGCCTGTTTTATTAACGATGGCGGCAGAAGGCAAAATCGAAATATTTTCGGTCACTCCAAAGTTCAGGTTCATGGCACGGCCAATATATAAGTCTGCCGCGGCGCCCACATGCAAGGGGCCATTATCGGTGCTCCAGTCCTGAGTGGTGGTAATGGTTTGTTCTGACTCGCCTTCTGCTGTAATCTTAGTATCGACCGAGGCGCCCAATGAAAGCTCGTTGGTGACGGATGTGGTGGTAGTCATCCCAAAACCTACCGAGAATTCGGTACCCAGGTCTATCTTTGCGTTCACATCGATGCCCGCATCACCCTCATTCGACCAGCTTGTTGTCAGTGTCGTAGACGATCCTTTTTCAAATGTGCATGAGCTGTTTGATCCCGGAGGGTCACGAAGTACCATTTCAACGACTGCGGGACCGGTGGAAACGAATCCTTGTCCGCTGGAGCTTTGACCTCCCAACAAGATTCCCTGAAGGGGTTCGGTTGGGTGACTGGCAGGCCAGGGTGTCCAGTTTACGGAATTGGGGCCGCCTGTATAATTAATCGCCAGCTGCTGAAGGAAGTTATCGCTGCCGGGATTGTAAACAATGTTAGGGGCTCCGGCGACAAAGGAGTAGGAGATGTAAGCTGTGTCCTGACGGGGCGAAATGTATGCTTTTTTCGATGTGTCCTGGTCAAAGCTTTGTGGCCCTGTGAAGGTAGAGAGTGCGTTGTTTATGGTAAACAGACCACTGGTCGCCGGAACAACATCATAAACGGGGGCCGATGGGTCGAAGTTCGTATAGGTTTCGATAGCCCCCATGATCATGGAATAAGCTGAATTCTGGGTGAATACCGGATATTTGAATGTAGAGTCTGTAATTCCATAAGAGGTGGTGGCTCCGCCGGGGGCGGTATAATTAAAGATCGAATCCCCCGCATACTTTACATAGTTTCTAAGATGCATGTCCTGCACCCAGATGGTCGGAGTTTCGCGGTGGGTGAAGCTTTCAATGCGCTGATACGTTCCGGAATCGAGACGGGTAAACACCTTTTGGTTACCTACATAGCTCCAGATGGTGTCATAAATTTTCGATACGGCCGGAATGTTGGTGATATTGAGCAATGCCAGATTCTGGAATTCGGGCCAGGCCAGACTTGATGCGTTGTGTGGGATAGAAATATTTCCGACCACATACGACATCGGAGGAAGCTGGATCACATAATCCCCACTCGCAGGGTTGGTGTTTATGGTCTGGGTATAACAGCCACTCTGGGTGGTGAGCACGAATTGGGCAACACCGATGTTGTTCTTTGACTCTCCCAGGATCATGGGTTTAGCGCTCTCCCGGGTTCCTCCTACCACGCGCCCGACTACTTTCACCGAGGTCGTGTCTAAAAAGGTAAGATTGGTAATATCATTCTGGAAGTTGGAGGTATACGTTCCGGCCGAATACGTATGTCCGCCCTGGGTAACAGTAACGGTATGATTGCCGATCGGAACATGTATGTCGAAATGTCCGGAAGCATTGGTCTGCGCGGGAACCCCTCCTGCCAGGACTACAGCTCCGTCCACATTGAGGTATGCACCTTCAACCGGACACGTACAACCCGGAAACCTGGCCGGGTCATAATTCAATGAGCCTTGAACATCGAACGAGGATTCGTCCGTAAAATTTATTCCGTTTTGCACGGCAGCTCCGTCGCCAACAAACATCACCTGACTGGCAGGTGAAAAGGTGTGAACCCCGAAAGCGGGGATGGCCTTGAAATTTTCTCCATTTCCTGCATACAGGACACCCTCTACGGTATAGTTTCCGGTAGCATCGGTATATCCGATGTAACCCATCTGGTTCGTGCCGGGAATGCTGTTTGTCCAGGCGGGAGAAGAGAACTGTCCATGGTTCATATTGAACACGGTCCCTACTTTTGAAATATCATAGAGATAATATCCGGCATTTTCGTTTGTGTGATAGAGAAGTGAAAGGCCTGTTTCGTTTCCGTTCAGGACACGCTGATAATCCCTGGCAATATCCGAGTCGGCACGGGGGATATTCCAGATTCTGATTTCCTTCATGTATCCGTTGAAACCAGTGCCCATGACTACCTGGTTTGAATTGACATCCATGCTTCCAGGGCCCCCGACGGAGTTCTCCAGCGTTCCGTTTACATAAATCTTTACATTGCTTCCATCATAGACGCCCGAAATCTGGTTATAGGCATTTGAAGATACGAGCCCTGAAGTGGAAATGGTGGCATCGGTATTGTTACCTCCGCTTATTACACGCATAATGAGGTTTCCGCTAGACCCCTGGTAAAACAGTGCATACGAACCGGGTTTTTGAATCAGAATCTGATCCGATCCACCGAGTGAGGAAAAATTGACCCAGGCTTCAGCATTCACCGCATTACTTTGCTGAAGATCAGAAGCGCTGTTTACCGTTACCTGGCTGGATCCATTGAAAACAGCGGCATAACCGCTATTCAGGGTTGTTTCTTCGATCGTCACTTTTACACCGGATACGGCAATCCCTCCGTTGTACTGAACCTGACCGTTTACAATTCCTGTAGGTGTCCTGAATCCGATATCGTTGGTCCCGTTCGTGTTCAGCAGTGTGTTCAGACAGGGAGCATGCCCAACCAGAAAGTAGGTATACAATATTCCGGCATCACCGGTATTATCCACATACTCTTCCGTACCCGGAGACACAGAAGCAATCTGTACCGGCGATGCCCCCGAGCCGGTAACGTTCCGGTATATCGCAATCTCACTGAGCAAACTGTTGTTGTTATTCTGCCAGTTGAGCACAACCCGGTCGTTAAAATATCCTTTCGAACAGGTCAGAAAATTTGATGTCTGATCAAACGTATTGAGGAGATTGGGAGGAGGCAGGGTGGTGGTAGCCGAGGCGGAAGAAAGAACCCCTCCAACCACACAGGAGTTGAATACACGTATCTGATAGGTATAGTTTGTACAGGTAGTCACTGCAAGATCGCTGTAGCTTGTGGTACCCGCATTCAGATCGGTCAGGACGGTATTTCCAAGGTTGTCCGTTCTAACCACCTCTACTTTCGTTTCATTGGAGGCTCCGGTATTATCAGCCCATGACACATCAATCCCACCCGTACCTGCATTCGGGCTGGCAGTTATATTGGTAGACATGCTGGGGTCGGCAGGTGAAATTCCGGCACAGCTGGCATAGGTGGTGGAAAATACTCCGCAGGCATTGATCGCTGAGATTTGGAAGTTGAATGGAACGCCTCTCCCGTCGACTGTAACATAGCTTCTGTCCTGAGCCGTGGGATAAGGACCCGGATTAAATGGGCCTCCAGGGCCTGTGTTCGACCAATAAATCTGGAATTGAGCCGGATTTGCACCGTTATAACCCCAGTTAAGGGTAATATTCCCGGAACAATCGTTGGTAGTGGCAGTGGCGCTGAGGGGTACATTCGGAGAAGGAAGGCTCTGTCCGCTTACCGGGGCGGTTTTCGGACTTTCAAAATACGTAAGCCCCGATTCACTGAAGGCTACATGCTCCATGGTATATTGGTAAACCACATCCTGCTGAACGGTGTTGTCTGAATAGCTTGTCGCGGTTCCCGATACCGTTGCAAGGTAAGTCCCATTCCTGAAAATAACGCTGCTCAGCGTGGCATTCCCATCTGTTGGAAATACATTGGCACCTGAATTGGCCCAGGTTAGGTTTACCGACCCACACAAATCCTGTGTGGCAGTCAATCCATTCGGAGGACTGGTCATGAAATTCGGATTGGTATAGATTACTTCGTTGATGTTATCCTTACCCGCACCGGCTGAATTCGAGTACACATGCACCCTGAAGTTAGGAGCAGTAAGCATGGCGGGAGGCAAATTGGCCAGACACACCATTACACAGGCGTGATTATTGTCGGTCTGGACCATGGTTACGCCCGGCAGATTGCCGAAGGAAAGGGCATTGACACTTGCATTCATGCCCGTTGATACGGCCTGATTTCCGTTGAATCCCGGATTGCTCAGAGGGTAGGCCTGATTCGGTGCATAGGGGTATGTTTGAACTGAGAATGCGGCATTATCACTCGTCGTAGTTCTGGTCTGACTGTCTCCACCAACCGGAAGATAGTTGCCGTTATACCTTACCAGGTTGTTGTTATTGAACATGTATACCCCTTCGGTGAAAGCGTTTGTATGAAGTTCAACGACCTCGGTACGTTGGCTTACTCCCGGGAATGCTCTGTAGGTGGTATTTCCGGCAGGGGTAGTTGGGAGGTAATTGTTTGGACTGTACGAACCACAATTCGTATACAGGGGAGGATTTCCCCACAACTCATAAATCTTGTACCAGGTTCCGTTGTATTCAACGGCAACCCGAATCTGGGGCCAGGTACAGAATCCATCCGATTGCATTTGAGCACTGATGCAAAGCATTCCCTTGCCTTTGAAAAAGTTGACGCTGTTGCCATACCCATCGTTATAATTGCCGTTAAAAATATTTGAGCTGTTGGGCTGGGTTTCATCCGGCAAAACCGTTACCGATTGAGCAACCGCTCTGTTTCCGCAAACTAGCAATAACAAGGTTCCGATGGTGAGAAGTAGTCTTGACTTCATAGTTGGAGGTTTAAACTGGAATTAGTAAAAAGCGTTTTGTACACTGACTGCATGCGTAACCGTACTTCACTCTGTTTCAAATACACCAGACGATCACAAAACGTCACACCGTCATTACATGGGTATAATGAGAAATCAGATCTGAAATTGAATTTCGATTGTCTTGAGTTGAGGCCTCAAATGTAATTCAGATATCGATCGCAGAATAGCCCGATACGACATTATTCGGTTTTGAACTAGCCGGAAACGACATAAATTGTACGGGCATTATATCTTTCTGCTTTGAAATTCAATACTATTCCAGGGGTTCGTCGGAGATTTATGTAGTTTAATCGGCAGGTATCGTCGTTTGGTGGGGATCAATCCGGCTTCCGGTGCCGGGAAGGCAGAACATCATACTGTTTTTTAAAGGCAGCAGTAAATTTACTTACGTTTTCATACCCCAGGGAAGCAGCAATTTCCTTGATTTTCAGATCCCCGTTTTCCAGCATCTCCCGCGCGGCATACATTCGTTTTTCTTGATAATAATCGAAAAGCGTAAGACCATATACCGTTTTGAAACTGCTCTTCAGTTTCGTGGCAGACATCCCGATGGTTTGGGCGATATTCTCAATGCCGGGGAATGACGCATACAAATTCTCCATCAGGATGCGTTCCGACTGAAGGATCTTCTTGCGGTCGTCCCCAGACATTTCAAAATAATGTTCCTGTATATCCTCTTCTTTCAGTTTTGTAAAGAGCATGCTAAGCATCATCAGGCTTTGCATTTTCAATTCCAACAAATTGACTTCCTTGTCAGGTTCGGGATTATTCAGAATGCGAATGATGGAGGATGAAAGTTGTTCTGATCCTGTTATCAGTTCAGGCCAAACAATAGAGGTCCTGTCGGAATTGATAAATTTGAGCAAGGTCGTATTCAAGGAAGGCTGATGAGAGATGACATTTTTCTCCAGCCACGCTTTTGTAAAGTAGGCATTTACAAATACCCCTTCCGTTCCCTTATAATAGACAGCCTCCACGGCTTCTCCAGGCTTGATGAGTGTCCACGATTTGTGGAAATAACTGAATTTATTGATGGTTGGCAAGGGCACATTGAGTTTGTGCGTGTAGATGCCAAAGGCTGCCGTATAAAAATCTGTGGTTATCTCTTTGCTGATTACCTTATAGTGTTTCAGATTGGCTTTCCACTTCATGTCAAACGTAATGATCCACAAACCCTCTTCAATTTCCCGGTAATGCATCTGTCCGTCTACAAACGGACTCTTCAGGTTAATGATTTGTTTGTCTTCCAGGTGTTTACTGAAAATGGTGGCTGAAAGCGACTTCACCATGATGGCAGGAGAGTTGCCCAGGAAAGGCAATTCAAAAAAACCATCTTTATAAATAAAGAATCTTTTTTTGAATTTGGAGAGCCAGGCGTCAACGAGCTTAGGTATCATACTCCGACCGCAATGAAGATTCAAACGTTGGTTGTTTCCCTGATTCATCCCTGCATCTATCCCTGCTTCCTCCAGTATTTAGGAAATAGCGTTCTCTTTCCTTCTACAAAACAGAAAGCGGGTTGAGCCTTTTTTAGAGTTGAATCAGTCAAATATAAAAAAAATCAAAGAATTTATACCTGTTTACCACCCTCACTAACGGGCACAATACACAATGCTATCAAATCCTGCTAAGGCCTGGCTGTTCGGTGCCCACACGATCTCTCCCCTCTGCTTCGCTGTAGGCAAAAAAGCAACCGTCCTGGATTTTCCAGAGCGGTTACATGCATAACGGGCTCCTTACGGGGATCGCTCACCGGCAAGGACCTCCGGAGCTTCGCCGGTTCTTCGCAAACTTGAAGTATCTAATTGATCCTGAGGCAGGGGCACACGTTTTAGGGAGAAGAGAATTTGACGGAAGTGGACATCTGTCCGATGTCTGACGACATACGTTCGATTCCTGCTGACATCTGTTCTTTGTCTTCAGACAGATGTTCTATGTCTGAAGACATCTGTTCGATGTCAGACGACAAACGTTCGATGTCTGCAGACACGTGTTCGATGTCTGACGACATACGTTCGATGTCTGCATACATACGTTCAATGTCTGACGACATACGTTCTGTGTCTGAAGACATGTGTTCGATGTCAGGCGACATACGTTCGATGTCTGACGACATCTGTTCGATGTCAGACGACATACGTCGTATGGCTGAAGACATACGACAAAACTCGTCTTCCAAATCTGGTTTTGGGAGAAGATGGGAACTTTTTTGAAAATACCGAAAGAAACGGAGCCTCCCGACATGCCTGGAAGGGGTAGAAAGTGCTGTACATAGTCTATCGGTTGTAAAAAGGTGTATTGCAGTTGCTATACATCGTAATTCTCCGCTCCGGAGCCATTTTCCTGGCTGTCAATAGCCTGGCCTGCACAAGCAGGGATTTTGGATCGGTTTTCGGGTGTTAAAGCTAAAAAAGAGCAAGCGTATGGCTGCGCCAGAAAACAAAACACCCCGGGCCTTCGGCCAGAGGTATTTTGTCTTTCTTGTTGCCCAGAATGGCAACATTTCGAACGAATTCCCAGCAGATACAAGGGCTCTGGCTGAAATTTTTGATTCTCTGGTAGGGGAGGAGTGGTTTCCGGGGAACAATCCAAAAATCTGAAAAGAAGAGTTATCTGGTCCAGTCTTCGATACGGAGACCTTTTATTCTTTCAAAATGAGAAACATTGTTGGTTACCATCGTCAAATGATAACTTACAGCCGTAGCTCCTATGAGTAAATCAAAATCATCAACCAGCTTCCCGGCCTTTTTTAACCGGGCTTTTTCTTTGGCATAAACAGCAATAGACTCATAGATCGGTAGAACTTGAATTCCTGTCAGAAAATTATCAAGAGCCCGCTGATTTTTTGCGCGATGCTGACTGTTTTCAACACCGTATTTAAGCTCTGCAAGTGAGATTTCCGAAATGTAGCAGTTCTCCACACCAATTGTCCGGAATTTATGATCGAGGCTGTAAAGCCCTTTCATGTAATAAATACAAATGTTAGTATCGAGAAGGTATTTTCTCACAGATCAGCAATTTTCCGGCTGAAACGCCTGCTGGTGCGGATAGATTTGATAAGGCTTTCAGTGCCGTTAGCAGGATCCCAAGCGCCAAAGGCTTCCTCGAAAGTGTGCTTTTGGGGCTTGATATTCTGCTTAACTGATTTTGTAAGTTTTGCAATGAGATCACGCTTAGCTGCCACACTCAGGTTGCTGAGCAATTCCAGATAAGAATCAATAATCCGGCTGTTGAGATCAAGCGGTTTCACCATACGAAATTACGAATTTCATCTCTGGAAACAAAATTGAAGAGTGGTTGACAGCCTCAAAGAACCCGAAAGGATTAGAACGCTTAAGACGTTGTAAATCAATCACTCTTTGATATCTGGGTGGCAAGCAAAAAATGAAAGAACAAAAAAGCCTTTGATAAACAATATGTTATCAAAGGCTCTGTTTTGATGTTGCCCGAGATGGATTATCCCGCCTTCGGCGTGATGATCCGGAAAGGGGGGGCCAAACAAGAAAGACAAAACACCTCTTATCGCTTCGCTCTCCGGGGTGTTTTGTTTCCTGTCTCCGCCCATACGCCTCTGGCGTATGGCTACGCCAGAAAACAAAACACCCCGGGCCTTCGGCCAGAGGTGTTTTGTCTTTCTTGTTGCCCGAGATGGATTCGAACCACCACAAACTGAACCAAAATCAGTTGTCCTGCCATTAGACGATCGGGCAGAATGCATGTTACCCTTCCTTGGAAGGATTGCAAAAATAACAAAATAATATGTCCCTCAAAAAAATATTTTAAACCCCTGTTTTAGGCTGAAAAAGGTTTTTGAATGTTTTGGCAAGTGTTTGATCAGCTGCCGGTAATTCAGGCTCAAAGCACTATAATGACATCTTAATCCCTTCGTGCTAAATTGTTTGCTAAATTCGCAAGCTATTGAACCGTAAACGCGCACATGACAAATTACAAGCAACTTAACAACATCATCGGCTGGATCGTATTCGTGCTGGCTGCAATCATCTACTGCTCTACCATCGAACCTACTGCCAGCTTTTGGGATTGCGGCGAATACATCGCCACTTCGTATAAACTCGAGGTAGGCCACCCTCCCGGAGCCCCTTTGTTTCAAATGATCGGACGCGTGTTCTCCCTCTTTGCCTTTGGCGATCTGGCCAAAGTAGCCAAAATGGTGAATATCATGTCGGCCCTGTGTTCTGCCTTTACCATCCTCTTTCTGTTCTGGTCTATTACCTACATCACCAAACGTTTTATCGTAAAAGGTGAAGAAATGACCAGGGGCCATCTGTATGCCGTGTTGGGCAGTGGTTTTGTAGGCGCTATGGCTTATGCATTTACCGATTCGTTCTGGTTCTCGGCGGTGGAGGGCGAGGTATATGCCATGTCGAGTTTCTTTACGGCTATTGTATTCTGGTCGATCTTTAAATGGGATGCCGAGGAAGACGAAAGCAAGGCCAATCGCTGGCTGGTGTTTATTGCCTATCTCGTGGGTCTTTCTATCGGTGTACACTTGCTCAACCTGTTGGCTATTCCCGCCATGGTGTTTGTCTACTACTTTAAAAAATTCAAACCAAGCAATTTCGGGGTTATCCTTACCGGCGTCATTTCGGTGATCATCCTGGGCGCTGTACAGGCATTTATCATCCCCCAGGTGGTTTCGATGGCGGCTAAATTCGAGCTGTTTTTTGTAAACACCCTGCATATGCCCTTCAATTCGGGCACCATCATCTATTTCCTTACGCTTACCGCCCTGGTTTATTTCGGTTTGCAATACAGCAAAAGGGCCGGTAAGGTGCATCTCAACACCGGTATCCTGGCGTTTGCCGTGCTCATCATCGGTTACTCGTCGTTCTTTATGCTGGTGGTGCGTTCGAATGCAAAAACGCCTTTGAATGAAAACGACCCGTCGGATGCCGTAAAACTCCTGGCTTATCTGAACCGCGAACAGTATGGCGACTGGCCTATTACTTCGGGCCCCTATTACAATGCCCCGGTAGATCCTCAAAACCCGTACAAAGGCGGCAGTGCAGTCTATACCAAGGACGAAAAAACAAAGAAATACGAACTGGTTTCAGACGGCAAAGAAAGCGGAGGATATAACTACCTCCCGGCCATGTGTACCATCTTTCCGCGTATGTGGAGTTCGCAACATGCCAAGGATTATATACAATGGGGAAATATCAAGGGCACACAGGTTATCGTTCCCGGCGGAAGGGGAGGCCTCGATACCCTGATGAAACCAACATTTGGCGAAAACATGACCTATTTTGTCAGGTACCAGTTGCAATGGATGTACTTCCGTTATTTCCTCTGGAACTTTGCCGGACGTCAGAACGACATACAAGGTCATGGAGGCCCCCTGGATGGCAACTGGCTGAGCGGCATTAAAGTCATAGACCAGATGCATCTCGGGCCTCAGGACAATATCCCCCCAAGTATTTCCGAAAACAAAGGCTATAACCGTTTTTATCTCCTGCCCTTGCTGCTTGGCATGATCGGTCTGATCTACCAAATCAACAAAGACTGGAAATATGCCCTCGTTGTCTTCCTCCTCTTTTTCTTTACGGGGCTTGCCATTGTCATTTATCTGAACCAATACCCCAACCAGCCACGCGAACGTGACTATGCCTATGCCGGTTCGTTCTATGCCTTTGCCTTCTGGATAGGATTGGGCGTTTATGCCATCTGGGATATGATACGCAAACACATGTCGCCCAACCTGGCTGCTGTGCTTACCACCGCCTGTTGTACCCTGGCTGTGCCTGTTATCATGGGTAAAGAAGGCTGGAATGATCACGACCGTTCACACCGCTATACCTGCCGCGATTTTGCCAAGAACTACCTCAACTCCTGCGCACCGGGGGCCATCCTCTTCACCAACGGCGATAACGATACCTTCCCGCTTTGGTATGTGCAGGAAGTAGAAGGTTACCGGACAGATGTACGCGTAGTAAACCTGAGCCTGCTTCAAACCGATTGGTATATCGACCAGATGAAACGGGCTGCATACGATTCTCCTCCGGTACCTTTCTCGATGACACCCGATAAATATGTGGGCGAAAAACGCAATGTGGTTTACATTATCGACAAAGGTCTGGACGGGTATTTCCCTTGCCGCGAACTGATTGATTATGTAGCCAGCGACGATCCTGCCAAGAAGCTTGCACAAGGCGGGGGTGAAAAACCGATTGACTATATCCCCACCAACAAAATGCGGATACCGGTTGACAAGAAAAAGGTACGGGCCAACGGAACGGTTCCGGCCGATACCCCTGATAGCCTGATTGTAGACAATATAGACTGGGTACTCAACAAACAAGCCCTCTACAAAAACGACCTCATGGTGCTCGATCTGCTCGCCACCTTTAACTGGGACCGCCCTATTTATTTTGCCGTCACCACCGGTTCTGAAAGCTATATGAACCTTGAGCCTTATTTCCAGCTCGAAGGCCTGGCTTACCGTTTAACGCCTATCAAGAGCAAGGCCGTGCCAAAGGGGCGCGAGCAGATGCGTCAGAACACCGGCATCATGTATAAAAACATCATGGAAAAATTTGTCTGGGGCGGTATGGACAGCCCAAGCATCTATATGGACGAAAACAACATGCGTATGGCCGTAAACCTGCGTTTGCAGATGAGCACCCTGGCCGAAACCCTGATCGAAGAAGGCAAGAAAGACCAGGCCCTGAAAGTCATCGAGAAATGTGTGGAGGTGATGCCCGAACGCAACGTAGCGTTTGATGGGGCCATGTATTATGTGGTTCAAACCTGGTACCAGGCAGGTGGAGGAGACAAGTGTAATGTGCTTGCCAAACGCCTTTTTGACATCTACGAAAAAGAACTGCGTTATCTGTATGCCATCAAGGTGGATATGCCTACCCAGAATGTGTCGAGCCCGGCACGTCAGGCGGCATCTATCTTACAAGGATTGGAACAGCTTAGCGAACAGTATAAACAAGAAGCGCTCAGCAAAGATTTCAAGACCAGGTTCGACCGTATCGGGCAGATGATTGAAGCCGTTGCCAATTAAAAAATTTGGGATTTTCGATTTGGGATTTTATGAAGGAATGAATTTGATTCTTCAAATTGTAAATCTCCAATTCGAAATCCCAAATCCTAATTCCCAAATCCCAATTCCTTTTGTACCTCATCCGTCCTCCCTTTTTCTTTAAAGGCATACATGCCAATATGCTTTGGCGTGTGTCTACCACAGAAAAGAAGATCTACCTCACCTTCGATGACGGGCCACACCCCGATGTAACACCCTGGGTGCTCGATCAGCTCAGCGTATATAATTCAAAAGCCGTATTTTTTTGTGTGGGCGAAAACGTGCAACGTTATCCCGATCTATACCAACGCATACTCGACGAGGGTCATCTTACCGGCAATCATACCTTTAACCACCTCAACGGGTGGAATACACACTCGGCCACCTATCTGCGCAATGTGGCGGCCTGCGCACGGCTGGTGAAATCAACGCTGTTTCGTCCCCCCTATGGACGCATCAAGAAAACACAGGCAGCCCGTCTGGGCAAGACGTTTCAAATTGTGATGTGGGATGTGCTCAGCGGCGATTTTGATAAAAACACAACTCCCGAAAAATGTCTGGAACAAACCATCCGCAACACCCGCGAAGGATCGGTGGTGGTGTTTCACGACAGCATCAAGGCCAAACACAATTTGCAGTATGCATTGCCGGGATATATGGAAGCGATGAAGAAAGCAGGGTTTTTGTTTGAGCGGTTGGGGGATAGATGAAATGATGCAAAAGCGTAACACAACCCCGTTCGCTCAAATCTTCCTTCCTCCCTTCTCCCCTTCAACCGTTTGCGCCTGTCTGACATGCAGGTATGTGCGAGAGGTCATGGGCCTGGGGGCTCTCTTCCTGTTTTTTATCGAATTTGTACGATTTCATTTTCAATCGTTCCTGTTTCCAATTCTTTTGTATCTGTTTCAATTGCAATCGTGCCGGTTTCACTTTCTTTCATGCCTGTTTCAATTGCAATCGGCGCTGTTTCACTTTCTTTCATGTCTGTTTCAATTGCAATCGTTACGATTTCATTTTCCATCGTATCGGTTTCATTTGCAATCGTGCCTGAATTACTTTCCATCGTTGCTGTTTCATTTGCAATGACAGCGATTTCAATAGACATGTTAACGATTTCATATTCATTCGTATCGATGGCAGATGATTTGTGTTCTGTTTCATTTTCCATTGCATCCATTTCAATTGAAATCGCACAGGTTTCTGCTGACTTCGGCATGATGTCGGGTGTTTTGCGGGCTAAATCAAATTCAATCGGTTGTAAATCATTTGCAATCGTACACAGCGTTCTTTCCACAGCAGGTTTTTGCGTTTCTGGAGCCGTCAGCGCCCGGGTTGTGGCGCTTTTTTCAGATGCATCCGTACGGGTAATGCCGGCAAGCGGAGCGTGAATTGGTTTAATGCCGGGTTTAAGAACTGTATTCATTCTTTTTGTTTTTTCAAAGGTTGACAGCTTTCATCTATCGGGGCATCCGTACGGTTATGCCGGGTCTGACAGATCTGGCAATGCCTGTTTTCATCAAACGGAAAGAGCTGCCGAACATGATCTGGTTGACAGATCCACAGCATCCTTATTCCTTCAAGGCAACAAACGATGTGCCGTCAAACTCATAGCCGTCGGGGGTATAATTCAGGATCACTTCTACGATGCAGGCCAGCTGTGCGCTGTTCAGATCGCGTTTTACGATTGTTCGTCCACTACCTGTTTGGGAGGTTGTTGCGAGCTTTCTGAGGGTGTGCAGATGCTCTGAAAGATACACGGTCAGGGTCGTACGGCTCATGTTGTACATGCTGGCCAGTTGTTTTTTGTTGATCTTTTTCATGCCCCCAATTTCGGGAGTTGTGTGCTTATTTAAAAGCATAGCGGTTGGTTTTTCCACCAGGTGTAAGGTTTTTCTTTTGCTCTTGAGCAGATTAGTTGTAGTAATTGAATTTTGTATCTACCACAAACTACCACACTAATTTTACTTATAATATATTCATTATTAAGTATATATATAAATGTGGTAAATGTGGTAGGTTCTTTTCTGAAAGTTTGATTATTTATTTGAGCCGGCTGTTCTGTGCTCTCCTCTCTCTCTCTGTTTAATCCAAAGCATGTTAAATCATGACCAAAACGAGGAAATGAATTATCGTCATTTTCAAACAACCACACGACCACAAATTAAATTTGGTTAAAAGGCTAAAATTCAGAGAGGGGTTGCAGTAGCCTGAATATCATAGCAATATAGCCTTTTGGAGTTTCAGTGATACTGATATTTGATGTGTTACGTATACGGAGCATTATTTCGGGTAAATCAACAATAGTTTGATTTACAAATTATTACGACAAAAAAACGCTGACCCAGGCCCATGTGGTAGAAACACAAAAACGGTGGTAGCAAAACTACTTGCTACCACATTGTTGAGAATTCAGAAAAAAATTAACGCTGTATGCGTTCAGCCAAACGCATTTTTTGGATGCATGGTGTGGAGGGTTGAATACCTGGTTGATGTGTTGACGGCCAGGGCAATCGCGTCAAAAAACCTTCGAATTCACAACTGCCGAAGCGAATCGTTACCGGTTACATGGTCTCAAATTGGCTTGATTGGAGGATGAGCCCGGGTTTATCCCGCATCATGCATTCGGAATTCGCTATCGCGCTCGAATAGGCCACCAGCACTTATAATCCACGGGATAACCGTCTCCCAATGTCTATCGGGACGCTCACAATTCCTAACGCACGTTGCATTAGCCTGTTTCACGGCTAATGCAAAATTCCGGTTTAGTGGGCCAATGCCTTTTCATATAACTGGAGACATTTCCGAACGGTATCGATACAAATGGCACAAATTGTCCTGTCGGAGAAGTTCGTTCTCCTGAAAGAGACCTTTGTTGTTCGGAGGTGCTGCCTTTAAAAGGCAGCTCATTCCCTGGGGTTCCCGACTGTTCCCTTAGTTTCCCGACATGTTCCCCAAGGTTCCCGACATGTTCCCCGAGGTTATCGACACGTTCCCCAAGGTTCCCGACATGTTCCCTTAGGTTCCCGACACGTTCCCTAAGGTTCCCGACACGTTCCCCAAGGTTCCCGACATGTTCCCTTAGGTTCCCGACACGTTCCCCGAGGTTCCCGACATGTTCCCTAAGGTTATCGACACGTTCCCCAAGGTTCCCGACATGTTCCCCAAGGTTCCCGACATGTTCCCTAAGGTTATCGACACGTTCCCCAAGGTTCCCGACATGTTCCCCAAGGTTCCCGACATGTTCCCTTAGGTTCCCGACATGTTCCCTGAGGTTATCGACACGTTCCCCAAGGTTCCCGACATGTTCCCTTAGGTTCCCGACATGTTCCCCGAGGTTCCCGACACGTTCACTAAGGTTCCCGACATGTTCCCTGAGGTTATCGACACGTTCCCCAAGGTTCCCGACATGTTCCCCGAGGTTCCCGACATGTTCCCCAAGGTTCCCGACACGTTCACTAAGGTTCCCGACATGTTCCCCAGGGTTCCCGACATGTTCCGCGAGGTTCCTTATCGAGGCTGCGTGATGACTTTGCCAGGCTACAAGATGCCTTGAAAGGGGTCATTTCGGAAAAGTTTGTTGTCCTGCAACAGACCATTGTTGTCCTGGCGGAGAAGATAATATGTCCTCCCGGAGGAGACCATGGTTGTCCTGCCGGAGAGAGGCATGTTCCGGACGGAATCAGATTTGGAATACGACACATTCAGAACGGAGTGGGACAGATACCGATCGGAGAAGGACATGTTCCGCACGGAGCACGGCACATTCCGTCCGGAGAATGACATGTTCCGATTTTATTGTTCTTCACCCAATACCAGGTCTGCCGCCTCTGTCTCCCAAAGCTCGTAATCGTAACTTTCGGGAATCCAGACGCGATTGCCCTGTGTTGACGGCAGAAACGCATGCCTGGAATAGAAATAATTTAGGATGCAAGGAATCCGCCGCCTTACCCGACCCGCAGGCAGAACGGGTGCAAGGCCCTTTAATGAAAGGATAACTGTCTTCCGGGGCATTCATCGGTCTGTATTTTTGTTTTACTCCAGGGCAAAGATGACGCTTCGGTTGGTTTTACGCAAAAGGTACATCATATACTATAAAGCATATTTGTTGAAAACAATGAACAGGCTGTGTATATCGTCAGCTGGGCAGCTGTAACGGTGTGTCTGCTGCTGGTCTGGGTTTGGCAGCCTCTTTAATAGGGTTGATGGGTGTTGATAAATCAGGGTTTGCTGTTAGCGTGAATGTGCTCTTTGTTTTGTGCCGGAGGGTTTGTATTTGCCGCGGGAGACATAAAGGGCACAGAGAAACACAGCGGTTTTAGGTAATGCTCTCCGTGATTCTCTGCGTTCTCCGTATCTCGGTGGTTTTATAATCAACCAAGGGGCAGGCTCTTAATCCTCAGGTCCTGGGCTTTTTATACAAAGGCACCGTAGAACAAGCTTCGCCATACATGATGCTTTGAGCCACCGGCCGGAGGATGCGGGTAAGTTCTACATAAGCCGAAGCAGGCACCGGCACCTTGCTGCAGCCTTTGATGACAATGCGTTTGCCCTGATAAAATTCGGGGTTGATTTTTGAAAGGGCCTGGGTGAACAAAACGGTTTCTAATACTTCGAGGTTTCCGAATACAAAGCTTTTTGCAACAGGCGAGAGGGCTGTTGCCAGAAGCATATAGGCCCAGGTTGGCACAATGGCATCGGCGGTACAGGTAATGGCTACATAGTTATCCTGATAGATGGCCCAGTTGTGTGTTTTTACAAATTCCCGAAAATCTTTTTCGCGTAAGATCAGGCCCTGGAAGAGCTGATCTTTGATGTCGAGCAGAAGGCGTTCGCCCTGGGGATAATATTCTTCGAGGTTGAATTCGGTGAGGGCGCTTTGTGCTACTTTGTTGGTGATTTCGTTGTCCATTTGATTCGCGACTGATTATGTTACGGTCATCTTTAATAATGCTTTCCAAAGATTCCCTCTCCGCTGGAGAAGATATATATATAATTCCAGGGAGGTTCCGCACCAACGTACGTGCGACCCCTTTGAGGTCTGAAATCGGGTGGTTTCATCATCCTGCAAACGTTTGATGCCTTCAGCATCATCGACCACACCTTTTATTTTCCGGTCTGTTTAGTTAAAACCCCGAAGGGGTTTAACCTTTGTAGTATGAGCTACCCCTTCGGGGTCGGAATTTAGTTGGTTTTATGATTCTGCAAACGTTTGATGCCTTCGGCATCAGCAACCCTAACGTTTAGTTAAAACCCCGAAGGGGTTTAACGTTTGCAGTAAAGCCGGACACAAAAAACGTTCGCCCCCGGAGGGGTCGCACCCAACATAGAATGTCAGGTCTATCGTATTGACTTCCTTCAATAATTTCAAACCTGTTCTTAGCCGAAACGGCATGGGTCAGGTAAACAGCGATGGCTTACATAAAGCCCAGCTCCAGCTGTGCCACTTCGCTCATCATTTCTTTTTCCCAGGGTGGTTCGAAGGTAAGATTGATCTTGGCGCTTTTGATGCCTTCTATATCGCGCAACTTTTGTTCCACTTCGGGTGGCAATGTTTCGGCAACCGGGCAGGAGGGCGATGTGAGCGTCATCTTGAGGCTCAGGTTTTGTTCGGCATCGAGGTCTATCTCGTAAATAAGACCAAGCTCCCAGATATCAACCGGTATTTCGGGGTCATAGCAGGTCTTGATCATGTCTATGACTTTTTGGGTAAGCTCGGTATTGTGTGTAGTGATGATCGGAGGCATTTTCTTGCTTTGTTAAGAGGCATTAAGTTTGAATGCCAGGGCATCCATTTTCATTTGTTTGATCATGCTTACCAACCCGTTTGCACGGGTAGGCGAGAGGTGTTCTTTCAAACCGATCTGGTCTATAAATTCCAGTTTTGCATCGATTATCTCGTTGGGTGTATGCTCCGAAAGGACCCTGATCATCAGCCCTGCAATTCCCTTGGTGATGATGGCATCGCTGTCGGCCCGGTACACCACGTTTTCTCCTTCGAGGGCCGAATGAAGCCATACTTTGCTTTGGCAGCCTTTGATGAGCTTGTCGTCGGTCTTCAGGTTGGGGTCGATCAGGGGCAATGATTTTCCGAGATCGATCAGGTGTTCGTATTTCCCTTCCCAGTCGCTCCCAAACAACTCAAATTCTTCGGTTATTTCCCGCTCTGTCTCTGCTATGGTCATTGTGTGCTACAAACGTTCTGTTACAGACATACAGCTCCGGAGGAGCTGTACAGCCAATTGTTAATGAACCTAATCGTTTTTTATAAAAACGTTCAGTTACAGACATGCAACTCCTTCGGAGCTGGACGCCATTTACGGATGAACGAAATCGGGTTCTAAATACAAACATTTATTCCGCTCAAGCCGATACGGATTCCTAAATCAACATTTTCACTGCTTTACGCACCGCCTGTTCTAATTTATCCACTTCTTCCATTGTATTGTAAAATGCAAACGAGGCCCTTACGGTTCCCGGAATGCCAAAGCGTGCCATCAGCGGTTGAGTACAATGATGGCCTGTTCTGACGGCTATGCCTTGCTGATCGAGCAAGGTGCCTATATCCATGGGGTGGGTGCCATCTATTACAAACGAAAGCACAGATGCCTTGCCGGGCGCGGTACCGATGATGCGCAAGCCCGGTATGGCTTGCAGCTGCGGGGTGGCATAGGCCAGCAACGCATGTTCGTGGGATGCAATGGCATCGAGCCCTATCGTGTTGATATAATCGAGGGCCACAGCCAGGCCTATGCCTCCTGCTATATGCGGAGTGCCGGCTTCGAATTTAAGGGGCAGATCGGCATATTCGGTCTTGGCAAAGGTCACGGTCTTGATTGTGCCGCCTCCAACCTGATAGGGGGGCATTTCATTCAGCCATTTTTCTTTTCCGTAAAGAATGCCAACGCCAGTGGGGCCAAATGTTTTATGCGCACTGAAACAATAAAAATCGGCATCGAGGTCTTGCACATCCACATGCATGTGAGGCACAGCCTGGGCTCCGTCTATCAATACGGCCGTACCGTTGGCATGTGCAAGCCGTATGAGTTCTTTAACGGGGTTGATGGTGCCGAGCGTGTTGGATACATGGGTGCAGGCAAAGAGTTTTGTTTTCTTGCCAAGGAGTATCCCGAACGCAATCAGATCCAATGCTCCGTTTTCGGTAACGGGAACCACTTTCAGCACAGCCCCCTGTTCTTCGCAAAACTGCTGCCAGGGGAGGATATTGCTGTGGTGTTCCATTTCGGTGATGAGTATTTCATCGCCGGAGGTGATAAAACGTTTGCCAAAGGACGAAGCAACCAGACAGATGGCATCGGTTGTGCCCCTGGTGAAGATGATTTCATGCGCATGAAGGGCATGCAGGTGTTTCTGTATGGTTTCGCGTGCTTTTTCGTACACAACGGTAATCTCCTGGCTGAGCCGGTGTATGCCCCGGTGTATATTGCTGTTCTGGAACGAATAATAATGAGCAAGCGCATCAATCACCGCCCGGGGTTTTTGCGAGGTAGCCCCGTTATCGAGATAGATCAAGGGTTTTCCCTGGCTGCCATCTGTTGCCTGGTGTACGGTTCGGGACAGAATCGGGAAGTCGGCGCGGATGCCGGCGAGCTGGGCAGGGGTGATATGGTTGAGAAGGGTTTCCATCTGTTAATGCGTCAAACGCTTTTCGATCAGTTCTTCGACCTGGGTGCGGAGGGCTTCGATACGTATGGTATTGATCACATCGCGGGTAAAGGCAAACATGAGCAGGGCCCTGGCGCTGTCGGCCCCGATGCCGCGTGCACGGAGGTAAAACAAGGCATCTTCATCGAGCTGTCCGGTGGATGAGCCATGCGAGCATTTTACATCGTCGGCATAGATCTCGAGCTGGGGCTTGGTGTTCATGCCGGCATCGTCGCTCAGGAGCATGTTTTTTGAACTCTGGTAGGCATTGGTTTTTTGTGCGTCTGGGCGTACATAGATCTTGCCGTTGAACACGCCGGTAGATTTATCGTCGAGTATGCCCCGGTAAAGCTGGTTGCTTTCGCAATTGGGTTTACGATGGTCAACAAGCGTGTGGTTATCTACATGCTGGTGGTTGTTGAGGATAAACAACCCGTTTAGATGGGTCTCGCACTGTTCGGCATCGGCCACAATAGTGAGGTTGTTGCGTATCCAGTTTCCGCTCAGGCTCACGGTATGCGTATCGAAATGCGATTGTTCGTCCTGATAAACCTGGGTGGTGCTTATCAGGCTCAGGTTTTTGCAGTGATCCTGTATCTTATAAAAAAGCATTGTTGAACCCGAACCTACGCGGATTTCGGTAAGCGCATTGCAGAGCGTTTGTTCGGCCTTGCCGATGGCAATAAAATTTTCGATTACCTGTATGGCTGAATTTCTTCCAACCTGTATCAGTATGCGGGGGTTGACAAGCTCCGCACCTTCGGCGGTAACGATGTTCAGGATATGTATCGGTTTTTCGATGCGGGCATTGTTTGGCACCTGGATGAAGACCACATCCCTGAATGCAGCTGTATTGAGTGCAATGAAGGGGTCGGCGGTAATGAGGGCATCGGCCCCAAAGTGTTTTTGGAAAACGGCCGAAGGCGTTTCTTCGAGTGATGCCAGATCATGAAGCTGCAGGGCAGGCGTACCTTTTAGCTCGTCTGATAATTCGCGTGAAAGCTTTCCGTCAATAATCGTGATGAGAAAGGCATCCATGCCGGGAACGAGAAAGGGGGTAAGATCGTTGCGGGTGAGCGAATGGGTGCTTGCCGGAAAAGAACGCCCGGTGCGGAACAGGGCAGCCACGGGCGAATATTTATATTCTTCGTTCTTGCGTTCGGGCAAACCCTGCAAACGGAAGCTTTTCAGGGCCTTGCGGCGTATGAACCTGATCTGTTCATTGCCTGCCAGGGTGGTCTGTAAAACATCCAGCTCTGGAAGGAGTACGGCTCCGGGAGTGATTTTTTCGGCGATGGTGGTGGAGGTGTTCATAATGCTATCCTGATCATGGGAGGAGCGTATTAGGCTTCAACCTGTTGACTCAATTCTTTTTTTATCCAGTCGTACCCTTTTTCTTCGAGTTCGAGCGCCAGTTCCTTGGTGCCCGATTTTACGATCCTTCCTTCGTACATGACATGTACAAAATCGGGGACGATGTATTCGAGCAAACGCTGATAGTGGGTGATGACAATAAACGAACGGTTGTCTGAACGGAGTTTGTTCACCCCGTTAGCTACAATGCGCAAGGCATCGATGTCCAGACCGCTGTCGGTCTCATCCAGGATGGCGAGTGCAGGTTCGAGCACAGCCATCTGGAAGATTTCATTCCGTTTTTTCTCACCACCCGAAAAACCTTCGTTTACACTGCGGTTGGCAAGTGTTACCTGCAATTCGACCAGGGCCTGTTTTTCTTTTACGAGTTTTAAAAAGTCTTTGGCTTCCATGGGCGGCAGGCCTTTGTACTGACGGATTTCGGCAATGGCGGTTTTCAGGAAATTGATATTGCTCACACCGGGTATTTCTACCGGGTATTGAAAGGCAAGAAACAAACCTTCGCGTGCACGGTCTTCGGGCGAGAGATCGAGCAGGTCTTTTCCGGCAAAAAGTACCTCTCCATCGGTCACGGTATATTCGGGTTTGCCGGCAAGCACATTGGCCAGGGTGCTTTTTCCCGAACCGTTGGGGCCCATGATGGCATGTACTTCGCCTGGTTTTACCGAGAGGTTGAACCCTTTGAGGATCTCTTTGTCGGCTATTCCTGCTTTTAAATTTTTAATGGTTAGCATAGTAGATGTTTATTCTTTAGGGTGTGATGAGGTACGTTGAGTTTAGCCTACAGATCCTTCGAGACTGATGGCAAGCAGTTTTTGGGCTTCGACGGCAAACTCCATGGGCAGCTGGTTGAGCACTTCTTTGCAATAGCCGTTTACGATCAGGGCCACGGCTTTTTCGGTCTCGATGCCACGCTGGTTGCAGTAAAAAATCTGGTCTTCGCCTATCTTGGAGGTGGTGGCTTCGTGTTCAACAATGGCGGTTTTGTCTTTGATCTCGATATACGGAAAGGTATGAGCCCCGCATTTATCGCCCATCAGCAACGAGTCGCATTGGCTGTGGTTACGTGCATTGGTAGCGCCTTTGGCAATACGTACCAGGCCCCTGTAGCTGTTGTTGCTAAAGCCTGCCGAGATGCCTTTGGAGATGATGGTGCTGCGTGTGTTACGGCCCAGATGTATCATCTTGGTGCCGGTATCGGCCTGTTGTTTGTTGTTGGTCACGGCAACCGAATAAAAGGCGCCTACCGAGTTGTTTCCTTTGAGGATCACCGATGGGTATTTCCAGGTAATGGCCGAACCGGTTTCGACCTGTGTCCACGAAATCTTTGAATTATCGCCCAGACAGATGCCGCGTTTGGTGACGAAATTGTAGATGCCGCCCTTGCCTTCTTTATCGCCGGGGTACCAGTTTTGAACGGTGCTGTATTTTACTTCGGCATCTTTATGGGTGATGATCTCCACCACGGCAGCATGAAGCTGGTTTTCATCGCGCATCGGGGCGGTGCAGCCTTCGAGGTAACTCACATAAGCGCCCTCGTCGGCCACGATCAGGGTACGTTCAAACTGACCGGTACCCGAGGTGTTGATGCGGAAATAGGTGCTGAGCTCCATAGGGCAACGTACACCTTTGGGGATATAACAGAACGACCCGTCGCTGAATACGGCTGCGTTGAGTGCTGCATAATAATTGTCGGTATAGGGCACCACCGAACCCATGTATTGTTTGATCAGTTCTGGGTGTTCTTGTACGGCTTCGCTGAAGGAGCAGAAAATGATGCCTTTTTCGGCCAGGGTTTCCTTAAAGGTGGTTTTTACCGAAACACTGTCGATCACTGCATCAACGGCAATGGTCGACTGTACACCGCTGAGCCGTTTTTGTTCTTCGAGCGAGATGCCGAGTTTGGCAAAGGTGGCCAGCAGTTCGGGATCTACTTCATCCAGGCTTTTGAGTTCCTTGTTCTTTTTGGGAGCGGCATAATAGATAATGTCCTGGAAATCAATCCTGGGATATTCAATATGTGCCCAATGCCGGGGTTCTTCGAGGGTGAGCCAGTATCTAAAGGCTTTTAACCTCAACTCAAGCATCCACTCCGGTTCGTTCTTTTTGTTGGAAATGAACCGTACGGTACCCTCATCCAGGCCCTTGGGCGCTGTTTCGGTTTCAATATCCGAACTGAAACCGTATTTGTATTCGGTTCCGGTTATCTCTTCTAACAGTTGATTCTCTTTTGACATGGGGTGCAGGCTGAACTAGATGCGTGGTATGGCTGTGATCGGTACTGACTCTATATACAGGCGCTAAACAGAAAAACTTTCGCCGCAACCGCAGGTTCTCGAAGCATTGGGGTTATTAAAGACAAAACCCTTGCCGTTAAGTCCGCCCGAAAAATCGAGTTCGGTGCCGACCAGGTACAAAAAGCTTTTTTTGTCGACTACAATACGAATGCCTTTGTCCTCAAAAACCTGATCGCCGTCTTTCAGGATATGATCGAATTCAAGTTTGTAGGAAAGCCCCGAACACCCCCCACCTTCTACACCAACCCGTATGAAGGAATCGGCCGGTTTATGCTCTTCGTGAATAAGGCTGATAGCCCTTTGTTTTGCGTTTTCGGAGACCGTGATCATGGCTGTATGGTTTTGAGTATCAGTAGTATTAGGCCCTTATCTTTATTTAGAATAAATCTAAACTCAAGACAAAATTACCTAAAATTAGCATGTCTGGCAAATAATCCCGCATTATACATCAGAAGCAGGCATTCACGCTCAAAAGGCCAGCAGCACAACGAACCCGCTGGATAACCCAAATGTCACGCGCTAATCCTAACACACTGTGCATTAGCATACAAGCCATCTGATGCACAAGCTGGGATAAATAGGCGTAAATGGGGGTGTTGTTTGTCTGGATAGAACTGAATGCAGCAGAGGGATACCGATTTGGACGAAAAGGGGTGCTTTTTTCGGATCTTCTATGTCTGTGCACAGAAAGAGCCGGATACGCATCCGAAGGCTGTTTTTGCTACTTTTGTTGACTTCAGAAAATTTCCATGGCCAAAACAAGCACGATTGAGAAAAAGCAGGCAAAGACCAGCTTGAAGACAAGCCCGGCATCGATCTTCGAACGTATGGAAGGCTGGTTTGAACGGAACGACAAAACGGTGTTCTATGCCTTTTGTGTGCTTTGCGGCTTTGTTTCGGTGATCCTGTTTAACGCCCGTATCAGCGAAGGGGGCGATGACTCAACCTATATCCTGGCAGGCTGGGAGTATTCACAACACTTTTTTCACTACTTCTATACCTTTAATGCTCCGCTGTACCCGCTTTTTCTGAGTTTGCCCATCAAGCTCTTTGGGGTGAATATCCTGCTGCTTAAATTTTTGTCGCTGCCCATGCAATTCTTTGGGATCGTGTTTTTTTACAAAGCCTTCGCCAAACGCATGCCTTATCTGGTGCTTTTTCCGGTCTTGTTTTTTATTGCAGCCAATTCAACCTTGCAGTATTACTCAAGCCAGACTTATAACGAGAGTTTTTACATGTTCTGGCAGGGGCTTTTCTTCCTGAGCTTTGTAAAACTCTGGGATGCCTTGAATTCTGACAACAACACGTTTAAAGACACCTGGAAACGATGGCTGGGTTTTGGAGTGCTGACCTTGATCCTGACCTTGACAAAGAATGTGGCTATTGTGTTGGTGGCTGTGATCCCGTTTTTCTTCCTGGTCCAGAGAAAATGGAAGGATGCCGTTTACTCTCTGGCCTCTTTTGGCGTGGTAAAGGTGGTTTTTGAAGCGCTCAAACGGGTGTTGTGGGGAAGTGTTGCAAAGGCCCAGTTTCAGAACCAGGGCAATGTGCTGATGTTGAAAGACCCCTATGATGCCACGAAGGGTAACGATGATCTGTCTGGTTTCGTAGGCAGGTTTTTTGACAATTGCAATATCTATCTTTCCAAACGCTTTTTTCAGATCATCGGTTTTCGCGATCCGGAGAATATAGAACTCTATAAGGAACTGGCATTCCTGGTGGTGATCCTGGCTTTGATCGGGCTGGTGATGATCATACGCTCGAAAAACAAACTGTTGTTGTTTGCTTCGCTCTATGCGCTCTCAACGCTTGCCGCAACCTTTGTGGCCCTGCAAACGCGCTGGGACCAGCCCCGTCTGATCATTACCCAGATGCCGTTTCTGGTGCTCATCATTTTCTATGCGTTTTATTCGTTTGTAAAAAAAGGAGGGTTTGCCCAAAACCTCTATCTCTGTCTGGTGCTTATTTTCTCTTTTTCGTTGATCAGCACTACGCTCAAACAAAGCGCGAAAAATCTTCCTGCCCTTGGCAAGAACCTGCGGGGTGATATGTATTACGGCTTTACACCCGATTGGGTCAATTTTTTAAAGATGAGCCGCTGGTGTACAGACAGCCTGCCCGAGAATACGTTGGTGGCCAGCCGGAAAGCGCCTATGTCGTTTATCTATGGAAAAGGAAAGAAGTTTTATCCGGTCTACAAAGTCCTTTTCTATGATACTGCCACCCACCAGTCGAATCCCGATTCGGTGCTTGCACTCTTTAAGAGAGATAAGGTAACCCACATGCTCATTGCCAGTCTGCGTATGGATCCGGCACGAAACAGCGGGAATGTCATCAATACCCTTCACAACATCATACAGCCTATCATGACCAAATATCCGGAAAAGGTGATCCTGGTGCATCAGGAAGGGGAGGTGGAGCCTTCGCAACTGTATGAAATACGGCAGTAGAGAAAGAGAAAGAAAAAGAAAAACAGAAAGAGGAACAGGAAGAAAACAGGAAACCGGTAGTTTGGTTTGTATGGTTGATTGTGGCACATATATAAACCCAAAATGAACAGTAGAAACGTAGTGCACTACTGTTCAGTGGTTTGGATTTTGTGCAGTCCCGATAGTCATCGGGATGGGTTATCCCGCTGCTCCTGAGAGCTGGCGGCCCTTTCAGAGCGTTAGCCATCTTCAACTGAAAAATGCGGGATAAACGAGTTTGGCAGTGTTATTTTTTCACGGCTGGGGAGGTACCGGTCTTTAAAACACCAGAAAATGGGATTTTTACGATACAAACAAGAGTACCATCTGGATGATCCACGGGCGACATTGGCCCACAAAGAGATTATCCTGCGCAAACCATTTTTAAAACGTGTCTATCTCGATTGGTATTCGGTTTTCAAAAAAGTGGCCGATCAGTTTCCGAAAGGCAAAACGCTGGAAATAGGGTCGGGTGGCGGTTTTTTGAAGGATGTGATACCAACTGTAATCACTTCGGATATCCTGCCTCTGGAATGTTGTGAGCTGGTGTTCTCTGCCGAGGAAATGCCTTTTGCCGGGGGCGAACTCAGCGCCATCTTTATGCTGAATGTGTTTCACCATATACCCAAACCCTGGATGTTTCTCAACGAGGCGCAACGGGTGCTTGCCAAAGGCGGGAAGGTAGTGATGATAGAACCGGCCAACAGTGTGTTCAGCCGGTTTATCTACCGTAATTTTCACCACGAACCGTTTGAGCCTGCCGGGGAATGGGAAATCCAATCGTCTGGACCCCTTTCTGATTCGAATCAGGCGCTGCCCTATATCTATTTTCAACGCGACAAGCTTAAATTCGAAAAAGAGTTTCCTCAGCTGTCTATCAAATCAATTACGTATCATACCCCCTTCAGATACCTCCTGAGCGGTGGTGTTTCGATGCGCCCGCTGATACCTTCGTGGAGTTTTGGCTTTTTTACCGGGATGGAAAAATTGATCTCTCCGCTTTCGCGTCAGCTGGGTATGTTTGCTACCATTGAATTAGAGAAGATCTGACACGAACAGGCTGAAATCATCGCCCCCGGCGTTTGAAGCGCGGATAGGCTTGCACACAGCCAATCGTTCAGACATCCGCCCGGCAGGGGTTTGTTTGTGGATGAAAACGAGTAACAAAAGCAGACAGCTCTATGCTCTTTCACCGGTTCCGGAGCATCAGATGGAGTCAAATCCGGTAGAATTGATAATTTCGTGTTTCTAAAAATCAGCTGAATCAAATGCCAGAAACCAAAAGAGATTATTTCGACCGGATTGCTGCCCAACAAAAAGGCAAACGCAGACGTTACCGGTATTACTGGAGCGATATAGCTAATTTTTGTAATTATTTTGCACACGAAGATATCTCCGTCCTCGAAGTGGGTTGTGGCGCCGGAGAACTCCTCCGCGGCGTCAAGGCTAAACGCAAGGTAGGCATTGATTTTAGCCCCGAAATGATCGGGAGGGCCAGAGAACAGCCGACGGATTCAGAATTTCATGTGATGTCGGCAGAAGACATCAAACTGGACGAAAAATTTGATCTCATCATCCTCAGCAACCTCATCGGTTACCTGGATGATATCGAGGGGGTGTTGCAACAAGTCAGAACGGTGTGCCACCCCAATACCAAGATTATTGTTACCTATTACAACTACCTTTGGGAGCCCTTGCTGAAGCTTGCCGAAACGCTGGGCCTGAAAGCAAAATCGCCCAAACAAAACTGGCTTACCCTGCACGACATCAACAACCTCCTGTATGTTTCGGGGTTTGATGTATACCGCAATGCCAAACGGATGATTTTTCCGGTCTACATCCCATTGCTCTCCGTCTTTCTGAATAAATACCTGGGTAAATTCCCCTTCTTCCGTTTCTTTTCCCTGAACTACTTCACCTTTGCCAAACCATTGCAGGACATCCGCGAAGCGGAATATGCGCAAAAGTATTCGGTCAGCATTGTCATCCCGGCAAGGAATGAAAGCGGGAATATCGAGAACGCCATTACCCGTCTGCCCAAGTTCGGCAAACACCTGGAGATCATTTTTATTGAAGGAAACTCAACCGACGATACCTGGGACAAGATCCAGGAAATCCAGAAAAAATATACCCCTGCTTTCGATATCAAGATCGGCAGGCAAAAAGGAAAAGGCAAGGCCGATGCCGTGAGAGAAGGCTATGCCATGGCCACCGGCGATATCCTCATGATACTCGATGCCGATCTTACCGTACCCCCCGAAGACCTCCCTAAATTCTATGATGCCATCGCATCGGGTAAAGGCGATTTTATCAATGGCTCCCGTCTGGTCTATGCCATGGAAAAAGAAGCCATGCGTTTTCTCAATCTGCTCGGCAACCGCTTCTTCAGCATGGCCTTTACCTGGTTGCTCGAACAGCGTTTTAAAGACACCCTGTGTGGCACCAAGGTGCTGTTCAGGACCGACTACTACAAACTGGTGAAGAACAAAAAATACTTTGGCGATTTCGATCCGTTTGGCGATTTCGACCTGATTTTCGGGGCGCACAAATTAAATCTCAAAATTGTGGAGGTGCCTATCCGTTACCGCGAACGTACGTATGGCTCCACCAATATCTCGCGTTTTTCGCACGGGCTCATCCTGTTGCGTATGTGCGCATTTGCTTCGCGTAAAATAAAATTTATCTAGCCCCAGATGTTCGAAAATAAGACAACCACAGAACTGCATACCTTGGGTGAGTTTGGCCTCATCCGTCACCTCACTGCACAGATAGAACTGCAACAACAAAGCTCTGTACGAGGCGTTGGCGATGATGCCGCAGTGATAGACAATGCCGGAATGATGACCGTGGTTTCGACCGATATGCTGGTAGAAGGGGTCCATTTCGACCTGAGCTATATGCCGCTCAAACACCTGGGGTATAAAGCCGTGATGGTAAATCTTTCTGACATCTATGCCATGAATGCAACACCCCGGCAGATCACGGTATCTCTTGCATTGAGTTCGAAATTCCCGATCGAGGCCGTCGAAGAATTGTATAACGGAATTTATGCAGCCTGCGCCAAATGGAAGGTAGATGTTGTCGGAGGCGATACCACTTCTTCAAAATCTGGTCTGGTGATTTCGATTACCGCCATCGGGGTTGCTCATAAAGATGAACTGGTTTACCGCACCACTGCACAAGAAAAAGACCTCCTTTGTGTAACCGGCGATCTGGGTGGAGCCTATGCAGGCTTGCTTTTGTTGGAACGCGAAAAGGAAATTTACAAATCAAACCCCGGCATCCAGCCCGATCTCGAAGGGAATGATTATATCCTCGAACGTCAGCTCAAACCCGAAGCCCGGGGTGATATCATCCCGATGTTTAAAGAAATGGGTTTGAAGCCTACATCGATGATCGACATTTCGGACGGACTTGCCTCGGAAGTGCTGCATCTCTGCAAAGAATCGGGTGTAGGGTGCAACCTGTACGAAGAGAAATTCCCCATCGATCCGATGACCTTTGAACGTGCCCGTTCATTCAATCTCGACCCAACTACCTGTGTTCTGAACGGGGGAGAAGATTACGAACTCCTCTTCACCATTGCATTGGGCGATTATGAAAAAATTAAAGGAAACCCGCATATCACCACCATCGGCCATGTTACAAACGCGGCTGCGGGTTATAACCTCATCATCCGCGATGGTTCTGTCTATCCCATTACGGCCCAGGGCTGGGATGCGTTCAGGAAGGAGTAGAGCGGCGCTTTCTTTTCACTCCGGGTTTTTCTGTGGCAAGCATTACTCGCTGTTTGACCCTAAACAGGCTTCACTCAAAAAGTCAAAAATGGGAGGCACCTCTACCCCGCGCTAAAGCGCGGGGTTACTAATTGGAGACTTGACATGTTGAATAATAAAACACCTGCAGAAAAACACATTTCTTCAAAGGTGTATGTACGCCAGTTAAACCGGGCAACGCGCTCAGGAGAACGATCGTTTATATAATCCCACCAATTCGCCAAAGGCCAGCATGTGGCTGCTGATGGCTTTTTCTATTTCGCGCTTTTCGGTATCGGGTTTGAGGTCGAGCAGCTCATCGAGCGCATAGACTTTGAAATGATAGTGATGAGTTCCAGAAGGAGGGCAGGGGCCTCCATAATGTTGTTTCCGAAAGTCGTTGATGCCCTCGGAGCCGGGAACGGTGTTTTCATTGATCTGCCCTATGGGCGAAATATTCCACACGATCCAATGGGTCCAGATGCCGGTAGGCGAATCGGTGTCTTCGACGATGATGGCAAGACTCTTGGTTTCGGGAGGGATATTGGAGATATGCAGGGGGGGGTTAATGTTCAGACCATCGCAGGTATATTTGGGTGAAATATAGGTTCTGTCCTCGAAGGCCTCGCTGGTAACCGATAAGGCCTTGGCCTCCTCTGATTTATGGATGGAGCTTTGTATCATGTCGTATCTGATTGGTTTGGCAAAGGAATATCCCCTGCCTATCGATGCACTTTTCATCTCCCCTAAGATTTTCTGGTTCATACTACAAGTTTACTTCCGAACGGGTTGTTTATCCATGAGCCATATCACCAAATTACTTGACGCAGATCACTGACAACAGGATATCTGCTTCTCAACAGGAAAATGCGGGTTTATCGGGAGTCTCTAATAACCCCTTTCAAACAGTTACTTCCGTCTGAGGCGGAGCGGGGGCAGGGAGAGGTCAAGAAAACGGGGTTATTAGAGATGTCCTTAGCTTTTAATGGCTTCGAGCTTGGCAAGGTTTAATATTTTGATATTTCCATTGCTGGTTTCGACGAGGCCCTCTGCTTTAAATTCGCTGAGGTTACGGCTTACCGATTCGGGCGAAATGCCCGACAGGGCCGAAATGTTATCGCGGTGCAGGCGAAAGGAGATGGAGCTGCTTCCGTCTACTTTGTATTTCTGGGCCACAAAAAGGAGGGCTTGGGCAATTCGTTTTCGGGCGGAGTCGTAGGCCAGGTTTATCAATTTGTCTTCCGCCACAGAATAGTTGGCCGACATGAGTTTTGCGAATTTAAGCACCACCTCGCTGTTGGAGTATAACAACTGGAAGAAATCCTGTCCGGGTATCAGGGCCACTTCCGAATTTTCGATGGCCATGGCGCAGACCTTGTGTTTGCTTTCTTCGAGCAGGGCGGCGTAGCCTAAAAATTCGCCTTCTGTTAAAATATCGACTATGTATTCTTTCCCGTTGTCGTTCGATTTAAAGAGTTTTAGTTTCCCCGACAAAATATAATATAAAAATGCAGGGGAGTCGCCTTCCATATAAAGCATGTCCTTTTCCCGTAATTTTTTAACGGTTCGGTGCTCGGATAGGATGTCAAGGCTTTCCTGTATGGCCAGATGCGCGGCAGGATGAATCGGGTCAGAAGCCGTACTCTCGAGTTGTTTACGAAGCAAACGGCTTTTGCGCAGACGGGTGCTCACAATACTCAGCAAATCATCGCCATTAAAGGGTTTGGTGAGGTAATCATCTGCGCCCAGGTCCATCCCTTTCCTGAAATCAGACCGTTCGGCTTTGGCAGAAATAAAGATAAAGGGCACCCCGGTCATTTCCGGAATGTTTTCGAGGGCGCGTAATACGCCATAACCATCCAGCACCGGCATCATGATGTCGCAGATGATCAGATCGGGTTGATAAGACCGGGCCAGCTCAAGTCCTTCTTTGCCATTCATTGCCGTGTAGGTGATATACCCTGATAGTTTCAAAAGCTCCTCGGCATTCTCACGCACCTCTTTGCTGTCGTCGATAATTAGGATTTTTGTTTCCATTTGGTTTTTGTCTTGAATGATGCATTTAAGGGAGTGATACGGTTTATCCAGATCCTTTAAAGACAATGCAAGATCCAAATCAGAACGCATATATGAAAGGAGTTTGGGAAGAATGCGCACTGACAATTATCAGGTTGAAGCAGTCTGTCAGAAACAGGGTGTTATTTTTGAAGGGCAGGTCTGCGCGGTGATGATGAGATCAAAAGTATGGATTGTATTAAAAACCCAAATAAAATACGAAAGTAGCCCTGAATTTAATGGCAATGCCAAATAAAGTATTTAAGGGCGTCTCTAATAACCTCGTTTTCTTGACCTCTCCCTGACCCTCTCCCAAGGAGAGGGAATGTTTGGAAGGGGTTATTAGAGATGCCCTTAATAGCAGGGGCAGACAAGTTTCTACAGGACAGCCTGATAGACGAGGGAGGATAAAACAATTAATCCCCGTTGGAGCGGGGATTAATAAAACGATGTTGGAACGGGGACTAACAAAACCATTTCACCCCTTGTCTGGGTATAGGTATGTATCAAAAAACACATAAACATTTTTACTTCGTACCTTGGCGAGAACAAATTTGTAGCAGCATTCCAAACACAACATTCATCACAAGACGTACTCCTCCTCCTGCTGGTTTATGTCACCTCTGGTTTTGTATGCCCTTTTTTGGGATCACTGCTCACATCCCGTTCTGTTGCACGAAAGGGATATTCGGAAAAGCAATTACGCATCTTTCTGACCTAGCTTTTGATGGCATGGCTGCCGGTATAGCGTTGAGTCACGGCATGAATGGTTTTGCCCAGATTCTCGCCAGGTTCGCTGGGTTGACCCAGGGCAATTGCACCATCCTCCATTGTTTTGCTGATGAGTTTATGAAGCGAAACAATGCCTTTTAATTTTCCATCACTATCCACCACCGGCAAACGCCCAACCTTGTTGGTACGCATTTGTTTGTACGCTGCGCTGATGTCGTCGTCGACATGTACGGTATGTACTTTTTTTGGCATAACCTTGCCTACCGTTGTTTTCGCCAATTGAGCGCCTTGTTCCTGGGCCAGGGCGAGACAGATATCGCGGTCGGTGACAATACCCAAAACTTTGTTTTCTTTATCTACAACCGGCAGGGCGCCACAGTTAGCTGTTTTCATCAGCTCGGCAGCGTTCTGGAGATTTGTTTCCGGACTGCAATACTTCAATGAGCGTGCAGTCATTACATCCTTGATTTTCATGATCGTTTGAGTTTAAGTTAAAACAGCTCTGTTAATTCTTCATAAAGAAACAAAGCATTCTAACCCAAGGACAGGAACCTGCTCAAACTTCCTGGTGATTTTAATCACAAAAGAAGAACGAGTGAACGAGCATTTTCTAAATCCCAAATCCCCAATCATTCCATCACCGTCAATCTCCAGGCATCCGGTGTATTCAGTTTTTGACCTGTTCCCTGTTTGATGAGAGTAAAAAGCTGAAGTTTATAGGCGCTTAACCATTTGACGGATGTTTCGATAATGGCGGCTCCCAATGGCGCCGTATCGCCCCAGGGATAGGTTACCTGTTTGTTGTGAAGATCGGATTCGGCGATGCCTTCAAAAATCTGTGTGACTTCAGCAATCTGTTTATCCATGGCCTGTACAAATAACTCGGGTGTCATGGGTGTAAGCAGGGCCGCTTCGGCACGCAGGGCCCCGAAAAAGGTTTTCAGGTCTGATTCATCCGTCCGGTACCAGAAACGCAGGAACCCGGTTCCTGAAAAGGAGAGGTACTGCAGCAGTTCGCCGATAGAGCGGGTATCGTTGGTGGCTTTATAATTCATTTTGTCGGCCGGAACCTTGCTTGCCAACCGGCGGATGAGTTTCATTTCCTGAGTAATGCTGTTTAACAGATATTCTTTGAACATAGGGTAAAAGTTTGATTTGATGCAAAGTAAGGAATATTTTGAAGCTGACAGTGCGGTAATAGGGTTGATCAGAATAAAGACCCCTGATTAATTTTCAACACCGGCATTGTACCGTTCAACAACCCGGCTGGCATGTTGGCTGCGTTTTATTTTCGAGAAAATGGATATGATTTCCGAACAAAGCCCTGCGGTTAAAAAGGCTGTTCCTGTACCCACAAAGGCATTGAATGTTCCCGGATCACTGTCGTCGGAAGCACTGTAAAGCATACCTGCGAGCCCACAGGCCAGACCGGTAATGACCATGCCGGCCCCGGTAATAAATGACACATACTGCCGGTGTTGGTTTTTTCCAACCAGTAGAATCTCGTGCTCAAGAATTTTATCGGGATGGCTCCTTGCGGCAATCTGTATCCGTTTCTTCTCGCTGACTCCTTGCCCCTGATAGCTGTACGTTCGCCCGTCCCGGTCGATCTTTTCTTTCTTTACAATGGCAACACGGGGTGGAGCAGCGGGAGTAACGTTCTCGAAGAGAGTGTCTGTCTTGCCATTCGAATAATGGATAGACCTGACCTCCGAAACAGGTATGGAATAGACCGGCCCGTTGGCATTGTCGGCCCTTTTATATTTTATTGCTTCGCCTACAAACAGCACCTTTCCCTCAATCGGCGCCGCATGTATTTGAAAAATAGTATCCTGGGCGGGAAGCGCGCCGGCGAGAAACAGACTGGAGAAACACAAAAAAGTAAAAATTCTCATCGGGGCCGGGTGTTTGTCGGCGTATGCTGCAGCGTGAATGAGCGGGTAAATATCCGTTGCTGATCAGGAGAAGTTGAATTACTGCTAAAGGTACATTTTTCAGCGACAACACAAATGGGCAATGCTACAGAGGGGAATGCAAAATTTGTTAGGAATAACAAAAGGAGAAAAAAAAATTCAAATTTATTTTTGTCGCTGGATTTCAGGCACATTGCAAAAAATACGAAAATTGTATTTTTCCTGAATAACATATTTGCGTAATATTGGATCACGCAAGAAAAAAACTCCCCCCTGCACATGACAAAAAGAGAAGCAAAGCGTGTACTTTGCGCACATATAGAATTCGCGACCGGTAATATTTACCTGTACAAGCTCAACAATACCCTTGTCTGCACATTAAGCCAGGTAGAAGGCGAGCTTTACCAGATTGTTTCCGAAACGGGCGCGATCCTGGCTGTTCAAAGCTATGATCTGGCAAAGCGTACGGCCGATCAGTTTATTGAAAGCCTCAAGTCGTTCTGCACCCGGCTCAAGATATCAAACGTAACCCCCGAAATCATCACCAACCGGTTTGTAGAATTCGGAAAAGTATACAACGCCACGGGTTACGCAAATTAACATGTTGTTGGTTCCTCCTGTCCTGTGTATCTACCCTGTCTGGATCCAGTGGGTTGAGCACCATGCGTTTCTGTAAGCTGGTTTAGGCCTAGCGGTATAATTTGTATCTTCCCATCTGTATTCAGCCCGCAGCATTCAACCTGATGAGACTATTTTTATTTTCCTTTCCTTTCGTGCGTAACAGAACCTGGTTTCTGTTTGTCTTCCTGGGATGCACATGCATGGCCGGAAGTGTACATGCCCAGACAGCTGCTCCGGGCAAATCTGGATCTGCTGCCTCCACCGATAAGTCGAAGGGTTTGAATACTCCCGAACAACGCGATATTGTGGATGTGCTTAAAAAAGTATTTCACCGGAAAATCGGCGCAGGGCCTGACAGTATTGAGAAAAAGCCCGGCAAGCTACACCTTTCTGCCATTCCTGCCGTTGCCTACTCGCTCATGACGCGTACGGTGGTCGTCGTTGCAGCCAACGGCGCCTTGTATACCGATGATGCCCCGAATGCTAATCTGAGCCTGATCAATACCAGTCTGGCTTATACACAGAACAACCAGATCATCTTTCCGATCCATACCAGTTTCTGGACTCCGGGCAATAAATACAATCTGCTGGGCGACTGGCGTTTTTACAGTTATCCGCAGTATACCTACGGTTTGGGCGGACACAGCTCCATTGCCGATGCCGATTTGCTGAACTACAACTTTATTACCATACGCGAAACCGTACAACGGAGGATAGCCCCTGATTTATTTCTTGGGCTGGGGTATAATATGGATTATCATTGGGGGATTACAGAAGCAGGGCTGGGCGATGGAGTGCTGACTGATTTCGATAAATATGGCAAGACCGAGAAATCGGTTTCTACCGGTCCGTCGCTGAAACTGTTGTACGACACCCGTCGTAACCCGATCAATCCCGTAGTGGGTTCCTATCTCAACATTGTATACCGGCCAAACCTTACCCTGATGGGCAGCGACCGTAACTGGCAGTATCTTCTTTTGGAGTATCGCAAGTACTTGCGTCTGCCAGGGGTTGTAAAAAACATACTTGCTATCTGGTCGTACAACTGCATCACCTTAAGCGGTGTGCCTCCATACCTCGATTTGCCAAGCACGGCCTGGGATGAATTCAACAATGTGGGAAGAGGGTATATCCAAAGCCGTTTCAGGGGAACCAACCTACTCTATCTCGAAGCCGAATACCGGTTTGCCATACTCCTCGATGGATTGCTGGGAGGCGTTGTGTTTATGAATGCCCAATGCGTTTCGAACTGGCCCAGCAACAGTTTTGATACAATCTGGCCCGGGGCCGGTCTGGGTTTACGCATCAAAGTGAATAAACACTCCAATACCAATATGGCCATTGATTATGGGTTTGGCTTACAGGGCTCTAACGGGCTTTATTTCGGGTTGGGCGAAATGTTTTAAGGGGAAGGAGTGAATTTTTTTGTTAAATCCCAAATCCCAAATCCTCAATCATCCTTGGGTTCGACTGCTTTCTGGAACCCCGCTTTTTTGGGTCTTATTTTGTTGGGGAACATGATATTGATAAGTTCGTCTTCGGTGGTAAGCATGGTTTGCGAAACACCTCCGATGATGGTAAACGGGCCATTGTATTTTAATTTTTTCTTGATCTCTTCATAGCTACCATCCTCGCGTTTGATGTAATAGGCCATTACTACATTGCCCTTTACATCTACCTTCCCGTTAAAACACTGTCCGTTGGTGCCGCTTCGGAAGGTGATGATCACATCGGTATAGGTGCCATCGGCCACATCGTCGGCTCCGCGTTCTTCGAATTTTTTCAGCCATTTGAGGTAGCAATTGGGTTCTTCCACCGAAGTGGCCGGGGCCGGGGTTTGTGAAAAACAGCATACCGTTCCTATCAGATAGAGACACAGCAGACAAAGTCGGTTTTTTTTCATAAGGCTGAGATTGTTCAAAAGGAACCGGCGTACAGCCCCTTAACAGGGGCACAATGTAGGAAAAAGCCGGGAGAGAAAAAAGGCGGTTGTGGAATACTGCCCGAGGTTAACGGAGTATGGACTGATTGTAAAGCGAAACAACCATGTGTGCATGACGGGTCCTGTCGAACTTGAAGGTGATTGCAACAGCAGCACAACCCACAGCGCCCAGCATCATAAATTCTCCGGTTTGCCGGGCAGAAGTGTTTGAAGCGGTGGCGGCAGGGCTTCCTCCGCGTCGTCGTCCGCCTCGTTTAGGGCCATTGGCGGCATATTCGTATAAGCCGGCAACAAACAGGATAGAACCGGCGATGAGCGCTCCGTTCTGGATCATCCGTTTTTCATCCACTTTTTTAATCAGGAGGTTTACTTTCTTGTCATTTATTTTAGAAGCGAGGGCCAGCATATCGGTTTCACCAATAGCATGTTCGCGGTAATAATAATGTTTCCCAATAAGCTGTATGCTGAGGTCTTCTTTTTGAGGTTGCAGGATTGCCGGGAGAGGAACGGGGGGAGGTTGTATCGATTCGTACGACTCGGTGCGTCCTCCAGCGTAGATAATGGCCAGCAATTCCCAGGGCTTTACCACATACAGAGGGCCATCGGGAGAATCGCTTCGTTTGTAATGGATTTCGGCAGAATTAACTTCCAGGATTTTTGCAGGAATTTTCATCCCATCGCGTTTCACGATCGTATCCTGAGCGGAGAGACTATTCCCTGCAAATGCGAAAAGGATAAAAAGGAGGACGAGCGAAATACCTCGGTAAAAGCAAACAGACATTGTAATCCAGGTTGTGTTTGTAGCCGAAAACGAACACGGCAAAGGTATACAATTCTTCTGACAAACAGGGTGTTAGCCCAGGTACGTCTTGAGGGTCTTGCTCCGGGATGTATTGCGTAAACGGCGGATGGCTTTTTCCTTGATCTGACGTACACGTTCGCGGGTCAGATCGTATTTTTCGCCTATCTCTTCCAGGGTAAAGCTGTGGTTGAACCCGATACCGTAGAACAATGTTACGATATCGCTTTCGCGTTCGGTCAGTGAAGAAAGCGCGCGTTTGATTTCTGTGCTGAGCGAGGAGGCCATCAGCTCATTGTCGGGTTGGGGGTCATCCGGATTGAAGAGTACATCCATCAGGCCCATTCCTTCTGTATTCTGAAACGGTGCATCGGTAGATACGTGACGGTTCGAAATACCCATGGTGCTTTTAACCTCGGCTTCGGTCATTTCGAGCTCGGCTGCAATTTCACCTGCGCTTGCTTCACGTTCGAGTTTCTGCTCGAGGCTCACCAATGCTTTCTTGATTTTGTTCAGATCGCCGATCTTGTTGAGGGGCAGACGGATAACGCGCGATTGCTCGGCAATGGCCTGCATGATCGATTGGCGTATCCACCAGACAGCATACGAAATGAATTTGAAACCGCGGGTTTCGTCAAAACGTTTTGCCGCTTTGATCAGACCCAGATTACCCTCGTTGATCAGATCGGAAAGGCTCAGACCATGATTCTGATATTGTTTGGCAACCGACACCACGAATCGGAGGTTGGCCATGGTCAGTTTCTCTAATGCCTGTTGATCGCCTTCGCGGATCTTTATCGTCAGGATTACTTCTTCTTCGGCCGATATCAGGCCATGTTTTGCAATTTCACTCAGGTATTTATCAAGTGACGCGCTGTCACGACTGGTAATCGATTGACTTATTTTAAGTTGTCTCATTGTGCAGTGTTAGCAGAAATTTTAGTGGTCAAAAAACAAAGAAATACAGAACCCAGACAGATCCGGTATAAAACACTACAGGAACGAAGTCAAAGAGCAGCATTTTTGCAAAGGTAGTCTTTTATAGGTTCGAACCGGAGGAAATCGGTTGCGGATTTTAAAATCATTCTATTTGCTTGAAAATGAGTGGTTATCCTGTGGTCAGGGGTGGTTGATTCCGGCCGCCTCGTGGTATGTTCTGTGCTGCAATGACCCCACGGGGTATCTCAACTGGAACCGTTACTTCCATCAAATCAATAACTGGCGTTTTTATCCTTCAGCTTGGATATGGGTTGTAGAAAAGTGTATTTCAATTGAAGTACGTTGTATTTGAATTGAAAAAGGCTGTATTACCCTTATCGCGAGTCTTTTCTCTCCCCAACCGTTTGGGCCAATCCTAAGATTAAAAAATAATACAACAATGTAGCTAACAGCTTTTGATTCTGGACCCAACGAAGCCGTTAGATAGAATCTGAAGGGGAGGCCGCGCGCGCGGGATTGGCCCTTCGTCCGCCGCGGCATACGAAGCTAAGCGCAAAGCATGACATACGGGCATCAATTTGGAGAAGCTGAGACAGACTAACCGATCTCACTTTTTCTCCAGAATCAACACAATCTTGTTAAAATCGGCCGAGGCGTCAATGACTTTACGGAAGGCTTCAAACTTATCGAGGGGATAGATGATCCGGCGGTAGTCTTCATCAATAATCACCTTTAACTGATTACCGGTGATGGAGCAGCTGGATTTGAACTCCATCGTACGCTCGTTGTTGTCGAGATCGAAAACATCGATATTGAGCGCATCGGTATTGTTGAGTTTATACCCATCGGGGATGGTGAGCGTTATTTCCCGGTAATAGCCGTGGTTAAAAGCGTTTTCGACATCGGTCTTGCGTATGTCTTCCTGATAAAGTTCGGCCTGGGGGCCGATGAGGGTCCCGATTTTAAAAAGGTATTTGTTGCCTGCTTTTTCGAGCGGTGCAGATGATTTCAGATCGCCTTCGAGTAGGAAGGGATTCACCAGGATTGATTTTTCGTCGGTATTGCTCACTTTGATATTGCTCACCGTACCATCCTTGCCCAGGATGCGGAGCATTTCCTCGCTCAGTTTTTTCTTGTCTTCATCGGGCAGGTAGCCGTAGATGGGTTGGTAACTCTGGGCTTCGTACCCGGTATAGCTTTGGCGGATGTGCATGTTGATGCCGCTGAAATCGGGTTCAAGGTTCACCTCTTCGTACAACCGATTATAGCTTGCGGTGTAGTCGGGTGCAGGTATGTTTTTGATCTTTGCAACCCCTGTTTCATAATCGCCTATGCTTACTTTCTTGATAAAAAGGCCATCGGTATTTGTAAGACCGGCAGGTACAAATCCATAACGCATCAGGGCCTGGTCGGGGGCAATGAAATTCGATACTTCCGGAAAATAGATGAGGTATTCGCTCAGGTAGTTCCAGGAATCGAATGCCCCGTCAAATTTTTTGAGGTTGCGGTCGCAGGTAAGCACTACCTGGCAATCCACGCCGGCATCGGCAAAGAGGGCCATGTACAGCTTGATGAGACCGGTTGCGTTTGCATATTTGTTTTTGAGGATGCGTTCGACATCAAAATAATCTTCGCCTGTTTCTGTGCTTACCGCGATGGTTGTTTTTACGTAGCTTTCTATACTCCTGATTTTTTGTTCTGTACTGAGTTTGCCGAGGGCGAGTTGTTTTATCAGATCATGGACTTTTGATTTTGCTTTGGAAGGGATGGTATACGAAGAGCTGTAATAGTTCTCGGCGGCATCGTTCCAGGTAAGCAGGCGTTTGCCCGGCTTGGCGGCGCTGTACGACAGTTTGTATTCAATACGCATCCTGTCTGAATCGTAAGCTGAATATTTTTCTTCCTTCAGGGCCGGGATAGATCCGGCCTTGCCGCAGAGCCTGATCTTTCCGGCAATTGAGCTGTCTTTCAAAAAATCAGGAAACTTGTTGTAGCACTTTGTTTCGAAGCAGAGGTTATCCGGGAAAACGAGGTCTATCCGCAGGTCTTTTCGGGGCGTTGTATATTGTACCTTCTCGGTGCCAAAGTACGAAGCTTGTTTGCGGAGTGTATAGATATACTCTATTTCACTGCCCAACTCGGCTCCTTCTACCGCAAAGATTTTAAAAGGTCCGCTGTTTTCAAAATTTTCGATGTCTTTTACATTGCTTTTGTCGAGGAGGGTGATCTTTCCTGCTTTTGAAATGGTCCGGGCCTGGAGGCCGATCAACTCCTGTGCCTCGCGCATTGAAATGTATATTTTGTTGTTCTCCTCAATGCCCTTGTCGGTGTTGAGATGTATTATTTTATGCACGGTCACAAACATGCAGAGTTCCCCTTTTTCGTTGTAGGCATATTCAATAAGCTTGTAGTCTTTCAGGATCAATTCGCTTTCTTTTGCCTCGGGTTCAGTAAGTGTATGTGGACGAGGGTCTTTGTCCCAGGTATAATTTTCGTATTCTTTTACTTTCACCTGGGCATTCAGCACCAGCGAGAAAATGGAGAGCAGGAAACAGAGCAAATACGTTTGCATAGCAAGGATCAATTAATTGTTTTTTTTGAGGATGATCGATTCATTGTAGGCCATGCTCAGTTTTTTGATCATCCGGTTCCAGGCGTCAAAGTCGGCGGGGGTGAGCATGAGTGTATTGAAGGTAATTGTTTTTGTCAGTATGATCCGGTTCTTTTCTGTCACATAGCGGATGTCAAAACCAAACCGGGGATCGGTAAAACGTGTGTTTTCGGGAACATACGTAGCCTTTGAGCCTGCAGGGATTTCGAGGGTGGTGCTGTATTGCTGGATGTACTTATAATTGAGCATCCGGTTTGTCTTGTGTTTCTGCTGATCGATCATCTCGTTCTGAAATGTTTTGTCGAGATTAAGGTTTACGTAGGTCTCGTCGGCGTTGACGGTTACATAGTCGGCGATGCTGAATTTATAATGAAGCAGCAGGTCTTGTTCGCGTTGATCGAGGTTTGAATAGGTGATCGAGTCGACCTGGAATTTGTTGTTTCCTTTGAGCAGATAACGTTTCAGGTATTTGGTCTTCTCTTCCTCGGTCATATTCTGCATGTTGTGCGAAAGACCGATCTTCCAGTATCCAGCGGCATCTACCATTCCCGATCCTTGGAGCTGTCCGTTTTGGAGGGTTATCACCACCCGGTCTGTCAGCTTGTTCACCGAGTCGGGTATTTCGGGGACCTTGACGACTTCGAACGCATTTTCCCCCTTCGAGAGCATGGCTTCTTTTCCCTGAATCATGGATGTATGCAGACCCAGCGGGGCATATTTGCCGGTGCCATCGAGGAAGTAATAGGTGCCGTCGGCAATATAGGTTGCAATCATGTGGTTGCACGAAAGGGGCATGGGCACCTCGGCATAGGTGTAGGGTATGTCGCGCGTTCCGATCCAGCAGAGGTATGCTTTGATTTTTGCCGCTCCGAGCATGGAAACAATGATGCTCGCCATATCCTTGCAATCGCCATACCGTTTGTCGCAGATGTTAGAAGCTTCGCGGGGTACAAAACCGCCCATCCCGTTTTCGAATGCTACGTATTTGATATTGTCCTGTACCCAGTAGAAGATCTTTTTCACCTTTTCCAATTCGGTAGCCTGGCCCCCGACAAGCGAGTCGACAATGTGTTGAAGATTTGCGTTTATTGTCTGGTTGACGTTTGCCACCATGGAGTGGTACCAGCGGTTAAGATCAGCCGGTGTTTCGAGCACCTGTGTTTTTTGTCCGTCAACCGTATAGTTGTTGATCCTGACGATGATGTGGGGTTCGTAATAACGTATGTTCGGGCTGTCATCTTCTTCCTGGAACTTCTTTGTGTTTGAAGCAACCCAGGTATAGGTGGTGGTAGACCGGCCTTCTTTTTTTGTGAATTTGATCCCGCTCTGGTCGGCTCCAAAAAGGGTATAGGTGAGTGAAACGTCTTTTGGGAAAGTAACCGAGAATCTGGATTCGACGCAAGGCACATACGAAGAAAAGAAAAAGTGCCCGAAAAAATGAGGCTCTTTGATTTCTTCGCGATAGGAAAGTACGGTACGGGCGCCCGGCTGGATGCCAGAGAAGGCAAAACTTTTTGCTTTGCTGTCGTCGTAAAAATTGCCTTCGCCGATATCATTCTTGTCGAGTATGTTGCGCACCTGTACGGTTTTAAACTTTTTTTTCTGGGGCACCAGGGTATAGGCTTCGATGTTTGAGATGATGTTGAAATAAGAATAGTAGATTGATTTCTCGCCGTAGATATTGGCCTTGTCGCTGAGCATGAGCATGTCTTCTGAAACATCGGAGTATACTTTGAGCTTTCCGTCTTCAATCTTGAGTGTGGCATCCTCTGCGCGTTTCAGATAGACGGCGTTTTCGTCGGCATAATTTTTTTTGATCTGATCGAAATCATATTCCTGGGCCTGCATACGGGAGCAATCAACGCAACAGATGAAAAGCGTGATTGATAAAAGACATACAACGTTCAGTAAACCATTAGTTTTCACCATACAGGATGCCATAGAAATAGGTTTGCGTGTTCAGGATCGTACCTGTTTTATCAAATACTACAGTCTTGCCATGTTTATCATCCAGGTAATAGTTTTCGATGCGTTCGGGTTTTCCGTTTTCGGCGTAGTAGGTACACGTACCATCCCGTTTTCCATAATAATAATGTTCTTCGGTTTTCAATTGTCCGCCGGGGTAGTACCGCTGGAAGAGACCATTGCGGATGCCATTGGTGTAGTTTCCTCTTTCCCGGATCTTGCCTGAAACAAAGTATTCGGTAAGGAGTCCGGTAACCTCACCATCCAGATACTGTTTTTCAACTGATTTGTTTCCGTTGGGGTACCACGCGGTCAGGTTTCCGGTGCCATTCTGGATGAGGATGTTTGGCGCCATGGTTCCGTTTTTGTCGGTGTATGAATAAGAGAGCAGTTCATCCTCTTCAAAATTACGGACCGATTCAAGCACACCGCCTCCGTCTTCGCTGTAAGAAAGGATGGTGCCTTCTGAACTTCCATCCTGCCAGAAGGATTCCTGTTCACGTTGTTTGTTTTCGTAATAGGTAATCACCTTTCCGTCCTGTTTTCCTTCATTGAAGTTTCCATCATACTCCAGGTTCCCGTTTTTGAAATATTTTTTGCAGGGGCCCTGGAGGGCTCCATTTTCGTATGTTTCGGTATATCGCAGACTTCCATCTTCATAATAGCAGGTCCATTTGCCGGTTTCCTTGCCCATCACCAGTGTGCCTTCCAGTTCTTTCTTGCCGGTTGGAAAGAAGAGGGTGTATGTTCCCTCTGCCGACCCGTTTTTGAATTTTCGCGATGCACGGGGCGAGTTGTTTGGATAAAGGGTGTTAAAGTCGCCTGTGCCGTTTTTGAGTTCTATCGTATACTTGGTTTTGCCTGTACTGTCGTACGACACACTCTTTCGCAAAATCTCATCCTGATAGTAATCAGCTGATTTGGGTTTTCCGTTGGGGTAGAAAAAATATTGCCAGCCGGTATTTTGACCATTTTCGAAATAATTGTGCGTCACCAGGTTTCCTTTTTCATCGTAGTAATACCAATCGCCTGTCTGATTGTCGTTTTTATACCAGCCGGCCCAGCTTGTTTTTCCGTTGGCATACCAGGAGTGGAAGGCTCCGTCTTTCAGCCCGTTGCTGAAATTGGTGCTCGATTCGAGGGTGTCTGTCGCATACCGTGTGGTTGTCAACCCGTTCAGGACATCATCTGCGAGGGCTTCGGTCTTGCTGAGTTTTCCGGTTGCCGAATAGTACTTCCAGGCGCCTGTTTTCTTGCTGTTTTCGAATTTGCCTTCGGCCTGTTTGTTGCCGTTGATATAGCGGTAATCGGCAATCAGTTTTTTGTCTTTCAGTTTTCCTTCGGTGGTCACCTTTCCGGTTTTATCAAAATCGCGGTAGGCGATGAAAGAGCCGTTTTTGTATTCCTGTTCAAAATTCGGACGTCCGTAGGAGTCGAATGAATTTAATTTCCCGTTCAGATCGCCATGTTCATCAAAGTTTTTTTCTTCGCTCAGTTTTCCGTTTCGGTAATAAAACTTCCAGGGGCCTGTGGCATTTCCGGAAGCTGTAAACTCACCTTCTTTTTCGAGGTTGCCGTTGTTGAAATAATAGCTCCATTTTCCCGAAGGGTTGTTTTCCTGGTCCAGGCCTTTGCATTTGATGGCGCCATTGCGGAAGTATTCAATATAATCGCCCGTCTTTTTTCCGGCAGCATAGGTGCAGGTAAATTCTGTTTCTCCCGAGTTGTAGTAACCTTTGAATGGCCCGCTGAGTTCATTGTCCAGATACGTCATTTCGTACTGTTTTGCCCCGTTGGCAAAGAAGTAGGCGCCCGGGCCTTGCTTTTTTCCGTTTGTGAAATGAAGTTTTATTTCCGGGTTTCCCGAGCTGTAGAAGCTGGTATAATCGCCTTCTTCTTTGTCCGCCAGATAGGTCATCTCCGAGCTAAGGTCGCCGGAGCGTGCGTATAGTTTTGTCATTCCATCGCGTAAGCCGGTCTTGAACGAGGCTGTTTCTTTTATTCCTCCATTATCGTAATACCAATTCCATTGCCCTGTCTTGTTTCCATCCTGATCATAGGTTCCCTGGGCTTCGAGCACCCCATTCTCCGTAAATACCTTCCAGGGGCCTATTGCTTTTTTGTTTTCATTTTCATTTCCGATGGCCTGAATACTGTGGTCGTCATAATGCCAGACCGAATAGCTTTTTTGTTCACCATGTTCGGAAGCCTCTATCCTGGCCCTTTTCGCGTTGATGGTCAGGGTGGCCCAATCGGTGAATGCATCAATTTTTGATTTTTTCTTCCGGCTCCATTTTTTCATATCATCGGTAGCTACTGACCCCATGGAATAATAGACGAAGGGTTCAAAATAACCATTGCTGAAAAGTTGGGTAAAGAATGGAACATAATATTGAGACACGAATCCCTTGTCGTTTTTGTTATAGGTCAGTTTTTCGAGCAAGACCTGTACCTGCTTTACAAGATCGTAGGTGAGTTTTGTTTTTGATTTGTAGCGTTTGTTCAATGCTATTTTTGAACGGATGATGTCTTCCACATCCGAGAAATCATCGACGCCTGTGGATGCTGTCAAGGCCCCTTTGGTGAGATCCAGCTCATTTTCGCCCCGTACAATTTTTTCGAGCATCAGCACCATGTCTTTGGCGCTTTTTGAATCGGGGTCGATGATGAGGTACATTTCTGTGGCCAGTATGCCCGGCACCAGTTTGTTTTGTTCCAAAAAGATGACACCGAGCTTGAGGTGGCTTCTGGCATGATAGGGGTTTAATGAAATCGATTTTTCGAGCGAGGCAATGGCATCGTCGGGGTGTTTGAGGTTGCGCTGACAAACGGCCAGGTTATAATAGAGCAGGCTGACATAGGGGTATTTGAGAATGGCTTCTTTGAACACAACCATGGCTTCCTCATTTTTTTCCATCCCGATGAGCGAAATGCCAAGCAGATTGTAAAAGGTTGATTCGAGCGCACTGTTGCCGGCCAGACCTTTGCGCGCGTAGATGATGGCCAGACTGTCTTGTTTATACGCGAGATAACCCGAGATGAGGTTTGTCAAGGCTTCGTAATAATTCGAATCGTTTTCGGTGACTGATAAACAAAGCTCTGCACAAGCCTGATAACGCTCGCCGGCATAGAGCTTTCGGGCTTCTTCGATCACCTTTCTGGAATTGAGCGGAGCCTTTTCATCCTGTCCCCAACTGATCGAAGCCGGAAGCAACAGGGTAAGCACAAACAGGGCGAGGAGGGCTGACTTCAAGTACCGGTTCATAAGCAATATCAGATTGAGCGATTCCGGAAGTATGCGGGCGTTGAATACACTTTAAATGAAACCTAAAGATACCGATTTGTATTGGATGTAGGAATGGTGAATGGAATTTAACTTTTCTTAGGATATGATACACACTCGCTTGAAGGAATCTGGGAGTGGTGTTGCCGTTTGGTGTCTGACAATTTTACGTTAAGTACTTTGTTTTTACCACGGAGACACGGAGAGCACGGAGCTGAACAGGTAATAACGTTGTTTCCTGGTGATGAATAGTGCCAGCGTTACTTTGTGATTTATCTGTTCTGAGCATCATGGAGCTGTTACTCATGCTTTGAGTTTAATCAACACCAGGAGCGAGGTGCCCCTCACCCGGGAGGGAAGCACTGCATCGGTAAGCATAATCAAGGCCGCGATCAGGCGATGGATGACCTTGTTCGGCAGGTTTACGACAGGTGTTGTGGCCAGTTTCCGTTTTTTGAAAAGGTGGATGGTGAGGAAAGCCGGGAGATAGAGGAGCCTGAAAAAGTACCTGATCACAAGCGGTGATGTGTCTTGAGAAGGGTTCAATTTGTTCAGTGCATCGATATCAAACCTCTTGAAATGTCCGTAAAAGACATCGTAGTTCGACCAGAGTTCCTGCCGGGCCGGAACCGTGATAAGCAGATGGGTAGCATTCGGGAACTGCGTACACAGTGTTTGGAGAAACTGAGCAGGATCCTCCTGATGTTCAAGAACGTCTAATAAAAGGATCACCTGGATAGAATCACGAAACGGGCCATGGAGGGTGTCTGAGTGAGTGCCTGTATGAACAAAGGCCTTGGCCTGCGCTACCTGCTCTACCTCTGCAAGTTCAACTCCCCAGATATCGTACGCCCGCTGCCGGAGGAAGCTTACAAAAAGGCCTTTTCCGCAGCCAATGTCAAGGATCTTCGATCCCGGAGGCACATGCTTATCCAGCACTGTTTGTAATAAACGGTGGCGGACCAGATACCAATAATTGGCTTCGATCCCATCGGTATAGGCAAGCTCAAACTGCCTGGTGTTGAAAGCCGAACCGGTCATAGCCCGGCAATCTGTACAGAAATATTCATCCTGATTGTTTCTGGCCCAAAACTAGCCATAATCCGGGTACATGCCCTATCTCCGGTTTCGGAACGGTGATTGTCCTGGGTTTAGTCCCCGGCTGATGCCTGTTGAGCTACATTATGGCACTAGCCCGTGCGAAGATTGCCGGAAAGACTTACTTTTAAGGCGTTGATTGTTTTCTGGGCATCACCTCTTTCCGGCATTTTCATGAAATCTAATTACCTGTTGTGGGGCGGCTTTTTGTTTGTGCTGGCGGTGACGATCGTGTCGCTGCATGTCCCGTTTTTCTGGGATGTGACCTATTTTGCCCATCAGGCCGACACCTTTTACACAGGCGGTTATACCCTGCATCCTTTGTCTGCCGAGATCGACACGGGTGGTTTTCCGCTCTATGCAAGCTGGATGTATGCCTGCTGGAAATTTTTTGGGCGGTCGCTTGCGGTTTCGCATCTGGCAATGCTTCCTTTCCTGCTTGGAATTGTATACGAATACCTGAAACTAGCCAGAAAATACCTGGATCGACGTATGCACTGGTTCGCGCTGGCGCTCCTTTTTCTGGAACCTGCGCTTGGCGCCCAGAGCATGCTGATGGCTTATGACATCATGCTCGTTTATTTCTTTCTTGCTGGCATCAATGCCCTGCTTGAAAAACAGATGTGGAAGCTTTCTTTTTTTCTGGTCTTGCTTGGGCTGTGCAGCATGCGCGGAATCTGGGCGGTTGTTTCGATCGGGTTGATACAACTGCTTCTTGCCCGGAAGGAACCCGGGCAACGTGTGCTGAATTACCTGGCCTATCTTCCATTTCTTTGTATCACGGCAGCATGGGCAATCGTTCACCAGGCCTATACCGGATGGTATTTCTTTTCACCGGTGCGTCAACTGCCAAGAGGGGGAGAGGAGCTGATGTCTGCGCGTCAGATGGCCCGTCAGTTTGGTTATCTTGTCTGGAAAATCATGGATTCGGGAAGAGTCGTGCTTTGGGTCGTCCTGGGCTGGCTCCTGCTGCAACGTTACCGCCACCAGTGTCGGGCGTCAACCCCATTGAATACGCTTCTGTTGCTTGTTTTTTGCCCGATGTTTGTGTTTGTCGGGTTAATGGTGCCGCTCTCGAACCCCAGCAGCAGCAGGTATTTTATGGTAGTTTTTGCTCTGAGCGGGATCCTGGTTTGTTACCTGTTGCAAGCAGTTTCCCCTGGCCCGAGGCGGTGGCTGATGGCCTTGCTTGCGTTCTCTCTGCTCAGCGGTAATTTTTGGCTTTATCCCGAGCGTTTTTCGAACGGTTGGGATACCTCTCTGAAAGTGCTCCCTTATTTTGGTTTAAAAAAAGAGATGACGGCCTTTATCCGTGAACAACACATACGCCCCGAAGAAGTGGCTACTCAATTCCCCCTGATCGACACCGAGCGGCTAACCGACTTGACCGATGCCGATTATCAGTACACCAATGCTGCCGACGGGCCCCTTTCGGAGTTTCATTATTACCTGCATTCCAATGTTTGTAATACCGATTTGCTTCCTCAGATCGAAGCCATCAAACCCACCTGGAAACTGCTGAAGGAGGTGAGGAGCGGGGAGGTTTATCTGAGTTTGTATGAGAATCTGGCCTGGGGGCGGTGAACATGGAATCGTTGAGTGAACCCAAACTTACCCAAACAGCCTGAATATTCAATACGCCCATCGCCTTTCCGAATCCCACTAATATCCTTTGAAGTGTTCCGTTATTAATATCTGAAAGTGTAATTATCTTTGCCCGATTAAAAGATCGTTTAAAATGAAAATGCTTCAAAAACAACAAATACAGTTCGAAGAAAACCTGGTTACGGGCGCTGGGCGTTGTTCGGTAATTAGCAGGTGTAGTTCAAAAGGGGTTTGAGGGACTGCTTTGGAATACTAAAATGCGTTTATATCATTTCATTTCATGTTGCTGTGAAAAAAATTCTTTTTGTAAGCTTTTCAAACCTTTTTGATATCAAAAAGGTTTGAAAAGCTTACAAAAAGAACCATTTTGATATCAAAAAGGATTTGATTCACACCTTTCAAAACCATTTTGACATCAAAAATATCTCAATTGATACATTTTAAAACTGTTTAGATATCAAAAGATTTTTAATTCAACCCATTTAAAACCTTTTAGATATCAAAAAGGTTTTAATTCAAGCAGTT